>NZ_CP102251.1:1934771-2257232 GCF_025145285.1 Alistipes onderdonkii | reverse complement strand
CTCCTGCCGCTCAAACCCGGAACGAAGATACTCGCGGCAGGCCAATTTCTCGACGAAATCCCGCGCGGGGCAGGTTCGGCGGCAGTCAAGGGTTACAACAATGTCACCCTGCGCCAAGCGCTCGAAGAGCAGTTCGGCGCCCGGGTGACCTTCGCCGAAAAACCCTCGAAAGAGCAGTTCGCCGCCGCGGACGTCGTACTCGTAAGCGTGGGGACGCTCGACGCCGAGAGCATCGAACGTCCGTTCGCGCTCCCCTATTCCGCGGAGAAGCTGGTGCAGCAGGCCGTCGGGGCCAATCCCCGCACCGTCGTGCTGGTCAATTCCGGTTCGGGCATCCGCATGACCGGCTGGGCCGACAAAGCCGCAGCCATCCTCTACGGCTGGTATCCGGGACAGAACGGATTCCGCGCCATCGCGAAAGTGCTCGCCGGCGAGCTGAACCCGTCGGGCAAACTGCCGATAACCATCGAAAAGGAGTTCGCCGACTCTCCGGCCAAAGGAAGCATTCCGCCCGACGGACAGTTCTACAACGAATGCCGCAACGAACGGCTCATCCAGCTTTACGACATTCCCTACACCGAGGGAGTGCTGGTAGGCTACCGCTGGTACGACACCAAGGGCATCGAGCCGCTCTTCCCCTTCGGGCATGGGCTCTCCTACACCACCTTCGAGCTGTCGAAGCCCCGCCTTTCGGCCAAAGCCATCGCCGACGGCGAGAAAGTCAAAATCTCGGTAAGGCTCACCAACACGGGCACGCTGCCCGGCGCCGAAGTCGTCCAGCTCTACGTTTCGGAGAAGAACCCAGCGGTGATACGTCCCGTGAAGGAGCTCAAGGGCTTCCGCAAAACGGAGCTGACGCCCGGAGCGTCGCAGGTCGTGGAGTTCGAGATCGCTTACAGGGATCTGGCTTACTGGTGCGACCAGACGCACGCATGGCGTGTAAACCCCGGCGATTTCGAGATACTGCTGGGCACCTCTTCGGCAGATATCCGGCACACGCTGCCACTTATTGCTAAATAAAAAATGACCTGACCATGAAAAACAACCTTATAAGACCATTCAGGCTTCTCGCCACAGCCGCCGCCATACTCGCGGCGTGGGCCTGTCAGGACGATGTGGATCTTCCGATGCCGACGCTCAGGATGAGCACCCCGACGCTGGTAGCCCCGTCGTTCGCCACGACCCTGTCGTTCAGCGTCGATTCGAACTGCGACTGGGAAATCACCGTCGAGGGCGCCGAAACGTCCTGGGTCGAACTCTCCGAGACCTCGGCCGTCGGCAACGCCACGATCGAAGCCGCCCTGACCAAAAACGACACACAAACGTCGCGTTCGGTGACGATCACCGCCCGGTCGCTCTCGCACCCCGACGTCAAGGACGTACTGACCGTCACGCAGGGCGCGGCGGCCGCAGAAGGCTACATCACCATCCCCGACCTCAAGGCGCTCGCCGCCGAGGGCGACTACACGGTGCCCGACGAGGTGAAGATGCGCGGCACCGTCGTATCGAGCGTAGAGGACAACAATTACTTCGAGCACTGCATCGCCCTGCAGGGGAGTCCCGAACCCGGCACGGGCATCACGCTCCGGCTCGACGACATCCATTACTACAACATCGGCGAAGAACTCGAAGTAGACCTGAAAGGGGCCGTCGTCAGCCGCAGCGCCCAGAACGGCGTCATGGAGCTGAAACCCGTTTCCGACGACCGGGCCAGACGCACCGAAACGTCGCAGGTGATCCTCGACGCCACGACCATCACGTACGAGCAGTTGATGTCGGGCGTATACGAATCGATGTACGTGGGCGTTTATTCGCAGGTGTACGTCGAAGAGGGGCACTCGCTCGACGGCATGAAGGTAATGGACGGGCTGACGATGCAGACCCCCGACAACGACCGTTTCGCGCTGATCGCCGACCAGATGGCTTCGTTCGGCATCAACGCCGCGCCCACAGGCAGCGGCACGCTGAAAGGCATTGCCGTCCCGCACGACCGCACGGTCGGCATCCGCCCCTGCACCGAGAACGACCTCAGGCTGACGGGCATCCGCTTCGGCGCGTCGATCGGTATCAAGCTGCCCTACGTATTCTCGTTCTACGCCTCGTCGCAGGCCAACAAGGACTGCAAGTACATCACCATCAAGGACGGTACGTTCGACAAGCAGGGCACAGACTTCAAGGCCGAAGATAAGGATAACAACATCTGCGCCGTCCTCACGGCACGGGCCATCGGCCGCACGTCGAGCGATTTCCGCATGACCCACTGGGCCGACGAGGGCGCGCACGACAACATCCCGGCCAAGTCGATGGTCGCCGGCCAGAACTGCTACTTCCTGCTGACGCTCCCGCTGGCGCAGGACATGCCCGCCAAATTCCGCGTGTCGTTCGGACTCTCGGGTACGGGCGGCGCCCCGCGCGACTGGGTTCTGGCCTACTCCAACGACAACGAAACCTTCATCACGCCCGACGACAACTCGACAGCGATCTCCGTCACGCAGCCCATCTCCAGCAGCGGTTTCTTCTTCTATTACACCGTGCCCCTCACCCCGACGATCAACCTGACCAAGGGGCAGACACTCTACCTGAAACTCTACCCCACGGGAAAAACCAGCGTCAACGGCGGCACGGCGGGCTACAACTCCGACTCGCGCCTGCACTCGTGCTTCGCGATCGAGGCGATACCGTCGTTCCACACCGCCAAACCCGCCGGAGCCCTCTATTTCGAACCGTTCGACAACCTGACCGAAGGACTCGACTACCTGCTGGGTGACAAACTGGCGGCAATGGCCAACTACTGCGGCAGCGACATCACGTCATGGGCGCCGTCCGTGAAGAACGGAATTTCGGGCGAGAACGTCCGCCAGCGTCCGGGCTATGCCCAAATCGGCTATGTCGAAACGCAGGCCGTGGCGCGCAACGCCTACAAGAACTCGCCGGGCTACCTGCTGACACCGGCTCTCGGCACCGCCGGCAACCTGAACCTCTCGTTCAAAGCCATGGCCTACAAGACCTTCTCCGACCGTCCCAAAGGCAAGGCCGGGGAACCCGCCGACAAGAAAGGCGACCTGACGACGATCGTCGTCGAGGTAACGGGCGGCGGAACGATCAGCGGAGCGACCAGAACCACCGTCGAAAACCTTTCGACCACGGCCTTCAACAACTA
Organism: Alistipes onderdonkii; assembly: GCF_025145285.1. NCBI lineage: Bacteria > Pseudomonadati > Bacteroidota > Bacteroidia > Bacteroidales > Rikenellaceae > Alistipes > Alistipes onderdonkii. Next base: position 2,254,072 of record NZ_CP102251.1, on the reverse strand, counting down.
TACGCTGAAGATCGAGGGCGCGACGGCTTCGACCCGCATCAAATTCACGAGCGACGCTGCCAGCGGCGAATTCTCGCGGTGGTTCATCGACGACATCTGCGTCACCAAGTAACCCCACGCGACCATGCGAAAAGGGCCGGACAAAATGTCCGGCCCTTTCTATTTGCATGCCTTCAGGCTTCGTCGCCGATCAACGAGTGCATCCTCATCGGCTCAACCACCGTTTTAACCGGCTTCCGGCAGACGGGCATATTGGTTGCGAAGATAATCCCCGACAAGTCGCCCGACAAAATCAAGTGCGATTTCCACATGAGCCGCTGCAATACCTTTTAATAAGGGCTGCGCACAATCCCGGAACAAGATACGAAAACCGTCCGCTTCTAAAAAACGGACGGCTTTCCCGCATATTATATCCGCCCCTGCCGTTTGCGTCGAGTGCATCCTCATCGGCCCAGGTCGGTTTTCCCTCTGCCATCACGCCCACGACGACGTCCGGCGCGGGATTGAGGGAAAGTTGCGGTCGCCCCAGTGCCCGGACAACAGCTATCAGTGTCCGATCCTCCCAATCCCACAGGCGGGGCAAGCCGTCAAAACGCCGGATATTAAATCCGCATATCCACCGGCAACTCTAATTCCCGTTTACCAAAACGGCAAACAGCCGAGCATGCAACGCAATGAAAAACAGCATGTTAATTTTCAGAGCGAGTTAACATACATCTCATTTCAACTCCGGCGGACTTGAATTACACCCGCAATTAGGTACTTTTGTATAAGTACAAAAACTCCTGACGGACGAATGCTCCGACGGGACTTGCGAAACGTAAATGAACCTGACCCACCAACCTGCGGGGAAACCGTCAATGCGGCTCATACGCCCTTTCCCGGGCGGCGGGACGACCCGTCCCGTCGCCGCGGTGTGTTTTGTCCCCGACCGTCCCGCATCGGGTTCGGGGCGCCCCTGCACGGCCGCGGCACACCGGGGTGGTTAAAACCGCCGCAAACCACGCGTCAACCTATTAATATATACCCTACTAAAACCAACATTCATGAAAAACTTCTACTGCAAATGCCGGTTACACTTATGGCTCGCCTGCCTGACGGCAGGAATCGGGCTGTCAGCGTGCTCTGACGGCGACGAGGGGGGGGGAATTCGGGATACCAACCCGACAAACCCATCGAACTCGAATCGTTCTATCCTAAAACCGGGCCGATAGCGACCCAGGTAATCATCAAGGGCAAGAACTTCGGCACCGACGCCAAAGCCCTCAATGTCTACTTCAACGAAAAGCGCGCAGCCGTAATCTCCTCGACGGGAGACCGCATGCTCGTCCTTGCCCCCAAACTCCCGGGCGAAGAGTGCGTCATCTCGGTCTCCGTGGGTGAGAACGAGCAGAACAAGGTACAGTTCGACGAACTGTTCGACTACATCATCCAGACCAATGTTTCCACGATCGCCGGGGGCATGAAGGGCACTACCATGCCCGAAGGAACCACCTCGCTGATCGGGTCGTATTTCTCGTCGAAGCCCGAATCGGGAATCGCCGTCGACAAGCACGACAACCTCTACGTCCGCTTCAGCATAGACGACGGAGGCAAGCACCGCGTCTACATGATGAACGAGGAGGCCGGAAATATCAAAGTCCTCAATGATTTCGGCATCCTCGTAACGGGTATCCTCCTGAGCACCGACCTGGCCACAGGCAATGTATATTGGTACCACACCAACATCGGGAACAAGGGATACGGTTATTTCGACCCCGTCGCCGACTACGCCAACACGAACATGGGAGACATCAAGTGGGATCACGACCTGTTCTATACCGACGGCAATTTCGCTCCCGTGTGGAATGCCATCCAGACCTTCACGATGTGCCCGGCCGACAATAAATTCTACTTCTACACCAACGAGGGCGTCGTGGCCCGCTGGGATCCCGCCACCGGAAAGGGCGAGGATCTCACGCCTCCCGGCCGCTTCATAGACTCCCAGGGCGACATCATGGGCGTCGTCTTCGATCCGCGCGACCCCAACATCGTCTATTTCGCCAACCAGGGCCAGCACTGCATCTACAAGCACGACATCGCCGCTGGCACCATCGAATTGTGGGCCGGGCGGAAAAACACGGCGGGCTATCTGGACGGGCCGCTCGCCGAGGCGCAGTTCAACTACCCCTGCCAGATGTGCGTAGACCCCGAAGGCGAGGCCATCTACGTAACGGACAGGGAGAATCACTGTATCCGTAAGATCACGCTCTCGAATGGCTACGTCTCCACGTTTGCGGGGACGCCCAAATCGTCCGGCTATGTGAACGGCCCTGCCGACGCGGCCAAATTCAACAAACCGGTCGGCCTGGCCATCACCGCGGAAGGCAACCTCTACATCGGCGACAGCGAGAACTATGCCATCCGCCGCATAGCCATCGAATAAGTAGGTTTATTCACCTAACAATCCTAAACAGACATGAAGCGAATTCTATTGATATGCGCCTTCCTGCTCGCGCTCGCGGTACAGGCAGGTGCCCAGAGCAAACAGCAACAGCAGCAGCCGGTCGAGGTGAACGGACTGGTCGTGGATTCCGACAACGTCCCCATCGTCGGCGCCACGGTCTATATCAAGGACGAGCCGGGCATCGGCTCCATCACCAATTCGGAAGGCCGGTTCAAACTCACCGCCAAACTGTACAATACGCTGGCCGTATCGTTCATGGGGTACGAAACCGCCGAACAGATCATCACTTCGGCGGCCGACGTCAAGATCACCCTCCGGGAAGGCAACCAGATGGAAGAGGTCGTCGTCATCGGTATGGGTACGCAGCGCAAAGTCAGCGTGACGGGCGCCGTGGCGGTGGTCGACACCAAAGACCTCGAACTGCCCGCGACGAATATCGTCAACACGCTCGGCGGCCGCGTCCCGGGCGTGATTTCCATCCAGTCGAGCGGTGAGCCGGGGCGGAACATCTCCGAATTCTGGGTGCGCGGCATCGGCACGTTCGGCGCCAACAGCGGCGCCCTGGTGCTGATCGACGGACTGGAAGGCAACCTGAGCCAGATCGACCCGGCCGACGTCGAGAGCTTCTCGGTGCTCAAGGACGCCGCCGCAACGGCCGTCTACGGCAGCCGCGGTGCGAACGGCGTGGTGCTCGTGACCACCAAGCGCGGAAAACAGGAGCAGCTCAAAATCACCTTCCGCTCGAACTACACCATCTCCGAGCTGCGCCGCCTGCCCCGCTACGTGGGTGCCACGCAGTATGCCGAAATGGCGAACGAAGCAGCCGTAGCCTCGGGCATGAGCCCGATCTACAACGACACGCAGATGGACATCATCCGCTACGGGCTGGATCCCGACCTCTACCCCGACATCGACTGGCAGGACGTGATCCTCAACCCCACCTCGTTCCAGCACACGCAGTATGTCAGTGCACAGGGCGGCGGCAACATCGCCCGCTATTTCGCCAGCCTGGGCATGTCGCAGGAATCGTCGGCCTACAAGAGCATGGACGACAGCAAATACAACAAGGGCGTCGGCTACGACACCTATAATTTCCGCACCAACATCGACATCAACCTGACCAAGACGACGCAGATCTACCTGGGTGCCATGGGCTTCATGTCGGTGAACAAGCGTCCGAGCATGGGTAAGAAGTACAGCCGCACCGACACGTCGCTCACCGACTGGATCTGGGATTCGCAGTCCAAAACGACCCCGCTGATGTACCCGCTGCGCTATTCGAGCGGCGAGCTGCCCGCCTCGGGTTCGGACAGCGACATCCCGCCCCATGTGCTGCTCAACTACACGGGCAACACCGTGGAGAACAAAAGCCGCACGCTCTTCAACATCGGCATAAAACAGGATTTGTCGATGCTCACCGAAGGGCTGAACATCGAGGCCACCGGTTCGTGGGATTCCCAGTCGCTCTACGGCGAAAGCCGCTACTCCATGCCGGCCCTCTACCTGGCACGCGAGCGCAACCAGAAAGGCGAGCTGATCCTTTCGGAACAGGTCACCGAGGCTTCGGTGCAGTATAACTCCGAGGCATGGAACTGGCGGAAACTCTATTTCGACGCCAAAGTCAACTACGACCGCACCTTCGGGAACCACCGCGTAGGCGGCTTGTTGTTCTACTACCTGGAAAGCACGACCGAATCGGGTGCCGACAGTTCGATGAACGCCATCGCAAGGCGTTACCAGAGCCTCTCGGGGCGCTTCACCTACGGCTTCAAGGATACCTATTTCCTCGACGTGAACTTCGGCCTGAACGGTTCGGAGAACTTCCAGAGCGGCCGGCAGTACGGATTCTTCCCGGCCGTGGCCGTGGGCTGGGTTCCCACGCAGTACGAATTCATGAAGCGGATCAAGTGGATCGACTTCATGAAGATCCGCGCCTCGTACGGTATGGTGGGTAACGACCGGATTTCCAGCGTGCGCTTCCCCTACCTGACGATCATCGAAGAGAAGACCGACGGCACGCCGTGGGGCGGTTCGGGCGTACTGACCGAGAACCGCGTGGGCGCTGACAACCTGGCGTGGGAGAAAGCCAAGAAATTCGACATCGGTATGGATCTCCACCTCTTCGGCGACCGCTTCACCATGACGGTGGACTATTTCCGCGACCGCCGTGAGGGCATCTTCCAGGAACGCGCCCAGATTCCGGACTACGTGGGCGTCATCAGCATGCCCTACGGGAACGTCGGCAGCATGACCAGCTGGGGCGGCGACGGAAACTTCGAATATTTCCAGCCCCTCGGCAAAAACTTCCACTTCACGCTGCGCGGTAACTTCACGCTCTCGAAGAACAAGATCAACAACTGGGAAGAGGCCACGCAGCCTTATCCCTACCTGAGCAAGACCGGGTTCTCGAACGACGTGCAGCGGGGATTCATCTCCCTGGGACTCTTCAAAGATCAGCAGGACGTGGACATGAGCCCCGAGCAGTTCGGCACGGTACGCCCGGGCGACATCAAGTACAAGGACGTGAACGGCGACGGCGTGATCACCGACGACGACAAGGTGCCCCTGTTCGCCTATTCCGGCATCCCGCAGTTCATGTACGGATTCGGCGCCGAAGTCCGCTACAAGAACTGGACGCTCAACGTCCTGTTCAAAGGTACGGGCAACAACTATTTCCTCTACGGGGACAAGGACGGCTCGAAATTCGACGGTTACATTCCCTTCAACGGCGGATACAAGGGCAACGTACTGGCCCTGGCCTACAATCCGGCCAACCGCTGGACTTCGGCCGACTACTCGGGCAACCGGGCGACCGAGAACCCCAATGCGCGGTTCCCGCGCCTTTCCTACGGCAACAACGCCAACAACACCAAACCCTCGACCTTCTGGAAAGGCAATGCCCGCTATCTGCGCCTGCAGGAGCTGAGCCTGAACTACAACCTGCACACGCCGGGGCTGCGCAAAGCGCTCGGCCTGCAATCCATCGACTTCCAGATCATGTGCGAGAACCTCGCGGTATGGGACGGCGTGGAGATTTTCGACCCCGAGCAGGCCATGCAGACCGGGCACGCCTACCCGATCCCGCGCCGCTTCTCGCTGCAGATTTACCTGAACTTCTAACCCGAATCTCTCCTAAGAACATAAACTACCATGAAAAAATCATTCATCATACCCCTCGCGCTGGTCGGCCTGCTCACCGCGTCGTGCAACTTCCTGAACGTGGACGACTACTTCGAGGACACCTTCTCCGAAGAGCGTATCTTCGAGAGCCAATACAACATCGAGCGCTATTTCAACGGTGCGGTGAACCAGCTGCCCAAAGAGGGCCGCATCTACTACTGGTGCAGCGTCCCCGGCGCCACCGGGTCTGACGAGGCCGTCAGTTGCGGGACATTCTACAACGGCATCCTGGACGTCTCCTTCCCCGGCACGGAGCTGACCACCGACAAGATCACCTACACCGAGACGGGCGGCTGGGACTGGAATTTCAATGTCTGGCCCAACTGCTACAAGGTCATCCGCAAGGTGAACACCATCCTGCCCCACATCGACGAGGTGCCCGACATGAACGCCTTCGACAAAATGGAGTTCCGTGCACGCGCACGCTTCCTGCGGGCTTATGCCTACTACTGGATACTCCAGAACCAGGGTCCCATGATCCTCGTAGGCGACCAGGTTCTCAACACCAACGAAACGCCCGACTATTACCAGGCCGAGCGCAGCACCTACGACGAATGCGTGGATTACATCTGCTCCGAGCTCGAAGCCGCTGCGGAAAGCCTCGAAACCGAGCAGCCGTTGGATCTCTTTGGCAGCCCGACCAAAGGCGCCGCGCTGGCGCTGGTCGCACGCCTGCGCCTGCAGGCCGCGAGCCCGCTTTTCAACGGCGGAGCCGCCGCACGCCGTTATTTCGGGGCTTTCAAGCGTAAATCCGACGGGGTGCACTACATCTCCCAGACCTACGACGAAAGCAAGTGGGCCGTGGCAGCCGCCGCGGCCAAGCGTGTCATCGACCTGGGCATCTACCGCCTGCATACGGTGCCGGCCGACGAATACACCCTGCCCCTGCCCTCGAACGTCCCCTCCGATCCCTTCCCTGCGGGTGCGGGCGGCATCGACCCCTTCCGTTCCTACTCGGAAATGTTCACCGGCGAAACGACGAACGTGACCAACCCGGAGCTGATCTGGGGCACGACGCAGAACATCACCGACCAGCAGGACGTCGTATTCCCGCTCAAGTTGGGCGGCAACAGTTCGATCAGCATCCCGCAACGCATCGTCGACGCCTACCGCATGGCCGACGGCCGCGACATCAACAACGCGAGCGCCGAGTACCCCTACGAGGATCGTCCCTACGACCAGACCTGCGTCACCGCAGCCGACAAGCAGCTATCGAAGAACTACACCCTGCCCGGCGGCACCTACAAGGCCTATGACAACCGCGAGCCGCGGTTCTACGCGAGCATCGGTTTCTCGGGCACCCTGTGGCAGATGCAGTCTACGACCTCGGAAGAGATGCGGAACAAGATCGTCGAGTACTACAATGGCGCCAATGCCGGCAAAAACCAGGCGGGCGTGACCAACATCTACAACCTGACGGGATACACCTGCTACAAGTACGTCCACCCGCGCGATGCGCGTACGGGCAGCAACGCCCGCACGGTTCAGAAGACCTTCCCGCTGATCCGCTACGCCGAAATCCTGCTCTCCTACGCCGAGGCGCTGAACAACCTGACGAAGACCCACGAGGTCAACGGCCAAAGCTACTCGCGCGACCTGACCGCCATGGCCGGGGCTTTCAACCAGGTGCGTTACCGCGCCGGGCTCCCGGGCGCCGACGCCGGCGAACTGGTGGACGCCACCAGTTTCAACGAGCTGATCCGGCGCGAACGCATGGTCGAGTTCCTCCACGAAAACCGCCGCTACTACGACATCTGCCGCTGGGGCATTTTCGAGGAACTGGAACGCGAGCCGCTGACGGGCCTGAACGTCGAAGCCGGAAAATGGGAGGGATTCTACGCCCCGACGGTCATCTCGTACCGTACGATCCGCGAACGGACATTCAAGTCCAAGTACATGTTCATGCCGCTGCACCGCAACGAACTGCGCAAAGTACCGAGCCTGGATCAGAACCCGGGCTGGGAGAAATAGTCAATTCCAAAAAATTCAGAAGATGAAAGCATTCAGCAAAATAACGATACTCGCCGCCGCGGCCGCCTTCCTCTGCTCCTGTGAAATGGAGTATTACAAGGAGGAGCTTTACCGCAAGGAGATATTCATTGTCAGCGGCGAAAACAACATCCTCGGGCAGGAGTTCGAATACGGCGAGAAGGGCTTCCAGGGAGAGCTGGCCATCTATGCCAGCGGCACGACGGGGCTCGACCAGAACGTCACCGTCAAACTCGGGCTGGACTTCGAGGCGATCGGCGAGTACAACAAACGCAATTTCGACACGAAGTTCGAGGAATACGCGATGGAACTTCCCGCCGAATACTATACGATCGACCCCATGAGCGTCGAGATGGAGGCCGGCAGCTGTTCGGCGAGCCTCCCGATCAACGTCAGGGTAGACGAGCTGCTCCCCGACCAGACCTATTTCATTCCGCTGCGCATCGAGTCCGTATCGTCCTGTATGCCCTCGGCCACCAAGAATTTCGTACTTTTCGAGATCCAGCGCAGGAACGACTACGCCACGACCAAGAGCAGCACCTACTACACCATGACCGGCACCACGCAGACCGGCTGGATCGTCGACAACATCTTCGGCTCGAACACCCGGCGCCAGGCGATCAACTCCTCGAAGCTGGTCATCCCCGTGGGTGAGCGCTCGGTGCGCATCCTCCCGGGCGCCACGGCCGCCAACGACAAGGTGACGACCCGCAACAACAGCCTGCGCGTGACGGTCGACCCCGAATCGTGGGTGAACGTCCCCGTCTACGTCGAAGGCGAAATCACGGACGAGGTCGTACCCATGCAGCGAGTCTCCATAACCCCCTATCTCGACAGCCAGGATGCCATCCGGGTCTCGGCCTCGCCGCTCAACGACTCTACCTACGACCCTGCGACCGGCACGTTCTACCTCTACTACCGTTACCAGCTCGCCACCGAAAGCGGGAATACCTGGCACGAAGTACGCGAGACGATGACCCGCTCCCAATACTAATCCTTATCGCAACGAACCATGAAAAGAAATATCATAGCATTCTGCATATTCTGCCTGTGTACGGGCTCCCTGGCCGCGTGCAACGACTTCGACAACCCGGCGATCCCCGACGACGAGGCGCCTGAAGTTACCCCGGCCCCCGTTCCGCCCGCCATCGACCCGTCGTGGAATTTGGTACAGATGCCCGACGAGGGAGGGCAGAATCCCCGCGTCTTCGTCTACAAGGACAAGAAATACGATGCCCTCTTCACCCGTACGCTGGGCTGGAACGGCGGCGACGGCGTGCTCACCACGGCACTGCCCGGCGGCCATGTCTTCTGGTCGTTCAACGACAGTTTCTACGGCGTGGTGGACGGCAAGACCCGCGCCCGGGGCAGTTGCAGCTTCCCGCGCAACAGCCTGATGATCCAGAAAGGGGCGACGATCGCCTCCGGACAGGAGAGCGACGACGACCTGGTATGGCTGGCCGACTACGTGCAGACGGACAACCCCTCGGGCGAACGCTACTACCAGGCCCGCACCCACATCCGTCATCCGAAAGCCTCCCTCTCCGATGCCGAGATCCAGAAAGGCGAAATCGACCAGGACTACTGCTACTGGGCCGGCGATGCCGTCGTATATGACGACCCCGCGCACGGAAAGATCCTGCAAATGCTCTGGACGGGCGTGGAACCCGGGTCGCTGAAAAACATCGACGGATGCCTGCGCGAGTACAGCCTCGAAGGCGAGCCGGGCGACGGGCAATACATGTCGGTGCTTTCGACCGACTACAATTTCAAATCCGACGGCCTGGGTTACGGCTCGACCATGTTCGAAGACACCGAAGGGGGACATATCTACCTCTATACGACCAAACAGGTGAACCTCGTTTCGCGCGTGCTGGTGGCCCGCACCGAGACGCTCGACCTGGGCAGCCCGTGGTCGTACTACATCCGCGACCTGAGCGGCGACTACCATTGGCAGAGCTCCGTGCCGAGCAACGAGGAGATGGAACGTTCCTACATCACGGCCGAATCGGGTTCGATGCCGTGGGTCTTCGAAAAAGACGGCGTCTACTACATGTGCATGGAGGCCTTCCCCTTCGGCCGCGACATCTACCTCTTCCGCAGCCAGACGCCTTACGGCCCCTTCACCGACCGGACGCTGCTCTTCACGCTGCCCGCGACGCTCGACAAGCTGGGCAGTCCCTACCACCAGCGCTGGTACATGATCAACCTCCACCCGGCGCTTTCGCGCCAGGGCGAGCTGGTATTCTCGACCAACAGCGATCCGGCCAACTTCTGGGACAATTTCAACCGCGTCGGCAGCGCCGATTTCTACCGGCCCTACTTCTTCCGCGTATATAACTGGGAACACGTTTACGACTCGGACGACGATTCCGGCACGGGAACGGAGGAATAGCGATCCGCGCGCACTCCGTTCCCCCGCCGGAGCGGAGTGCACACCCTCCCCCTTCCGAAAAAAACGCACGCCATGATGAAACGAATTTTCGCACTCTGCCTTTCGCTGCTCGCCGCCGGCGTCAGCGCACAGGAACGCATCCCGCTCGACAGCCGCAGCAGACATATCCGTTGGGAGGTACGGCCGTCGGAAGGCGACGCCCTGCCCTCCGTCCCGGCCATCGTGCCCGGCTGCGTCTTCGCGTCGTACGTTGCGGCCGGCGTGGAAGCAGACCCCAATTTCGGCGACAACGCCTACCGCACGGACAAGAGCCGCTACGACCGCAATTTCCGCTACACGGGGCTCTTCCCAACGCCCCCGGTCGGCGAAGGCCGCACCCTGTGGCTCCGCTTCGAAGGGGTGAACCGCAAGGGTACCGTCCGCCTCAACGGCCATCAGTTGGGGCACCTCGACGGCTTCATGCAGCCGGGGGACTACGACATCACCCGGCTCGTGGCACCCGATGGGGAGAACCGCCTCGAAGTCGAGGTCGAATGGGTAGGATACCCCGTGCCCAATTTCCGCAGCCCGACCTATATCTCCAGCGCCGGGTGGGACTGGATGCCCTATGCCCCCGGGTTGCTAAGCGGCATCACCGACGATGTCTACCTGTCTCTCTCGGGCGACGTACGCCTCGTCGAACCGTGGGTGCGCACGAAGGTTCCCGACCGCGAACATGCGAAGGTCGAACTCCTTACCGACGTGGAGAACCGCTCTGACAAGGCCTGCGAGGGCGTGCTGCGGGGCGAGATCCGTCCCGGAGGCATCGCCTTCTCGCACCCCGTCCGCCTCGAAGCGGGCGAGCGGCGGACGATCCGGCTCACGGAGCGCGAGGTTCCCGGCCTGGCCGTAGAGCATCCGCAGCTCTGGTGGCCCAACGGCATGGGCGACCCCGCGTTGTACACCTGCCGCCTGGTGTTCGAAACCGACGGGCGGCAATCGGACGCACGGACAGTAACGTTCGGCATCCGCGAATACGGCTACGAGTGGCACGACGGCATCTTCCGCCTGAAGATCAACGGCGAACCGGTCTATGTCAAGGGTGGCAACTGGGGCATGAGCGAATGGCTGCTCCGCTGCCGCGGCGAGGAGTACGACACCCGCGTCGCACTCCACCGGCACATGCATTTCAACATGATCCGCAACTGGATCGGCTCGACGACCGACGAAGAGTTCTACGATGCCTGCGACCGCCACGGCATCATGGTATGGGACGACTTCTGGCTCAACTCGCACCCCAACCTGCCGCACGACCTGGGGGCCTTCCAGCAGAACGCCGTGGAGAAGATCAAGCGACTGCGCAACCATCCTTCGATCGCCGTCTGGTGCGGCGACAACGAAGGCGTACCGCAGGCCCCGCTCGACGACTGGCTGCGCGGCGACGTCGCCCACTACGACGGCGGCGACCGCCTCTACCAGTCCATATCCAATGCGCAGGGACTTTCGGGAAGCGGGCCGTGGGCCAATTTCCACCCCGGCTGGTACTTCGCTGCCTACCCGATGCCCTACGGTTACAAAGGCCGCCCGGCATGGGGTTTCCGCACCGAAATCGGCACGGCGGTATTCACGACCCTCGAGAGTTTTCGCAAATTCATGCCCGAGGAGTCGTGGTGGCCCCGCAACGACATGTGGGACAAACATTTCTTCGGCAAGTCGGCGGCCAACGCCGCCCCGGACAAATATTTCGAGACCGTGGCCGAAAACTACGGCGAGGCAGACGGGATCGAGGATTTCTGCCGCAAGGCGCAGCTGCTCAACCTGGAGGTCAACAAAGCCATGTACGAGGGCTGGCAGCATCACATGTGGGACGACGCCACGGGCATCATGACCTGGATGAGCCAGCCGGCCTACCCGTCGCTCGTATGGCAGACCTACGACTATTACCTCGACCCGACGGGTGCCTACTGGGGCATACGCAAGGCGTGCGAACCGGTGCATATCCAGTGGAGCCATGCCGACAATTCGGTCAAGGCGGTCAATACGACGCGCGAACCGCTCGAAGCGACGGCCACAGCACGGGTCTACGACCTCGACGGGCGGCTCCTGCCGCAATTCACGCAGCAGCTCAGGGTCTCGCTCGCGGCCAATACGGCCCGCAGCCTGTTCGACCTGAATTTCTCGGAGGGCAACCTGGCCCGCAACCGGCCCGTGAAAGCATCCTCCTCATCGCCCGACGGCGCAGGTGCCGGGGCTCTCACCGACGGCAACGATTCGAGCCGCTGGGCGAGCGAGTACAGCGACGACCAGTGGATCGAGGTCGACCTGGGCGAGCGCCGCGCCTTCACCGAAGTCGTGCTCCGCTGGGAGGACGCCCACGCCGCAGCCTACAAACTGCAACTCTCGGACGACGGCCGCACGTGGCGCGACGTCTATGAAACGCAGGACGCGCAGGGCGGCGAACAGACGATCCCGCTGCCGTTGCAGCAGGCCCGCTACGTCAGAATGCTCGGACTCCGGCGTGCCACGCAATGGGGCTACTCGCTCTATGAAATGGAAGTCTACCGCCGCGACGCGAAAGCGCCGAAACTCTCGCCCGTGCATTTCATCCGGCTGGAGCTCACCGACCGCGACGGGCGCCTGCTCTCGGACAACTTCTACTGGCGTGCGACCCGCCGCGGCGACTACACGGCGCTCAACACGCTCGCCCCTGCCAAGCTGCAGGTACGTTCGCAGCTGACCGCCGCAGGCGGCCGCAAGGTCATCCGCACGACAGTCAGGAACGTCGGACGTTCGGTGGCCTTCGCCGTGCACGTGCAGCCCTACCGCCGATCCGACGGCGAGCGCATCCTGCCCTACGTGGCCGACGACAACTACTTCACGCTCCTGCAGGGCGAAAGCCGGCAGATAGACTTCGAATTCGATGCCGGCCTGCTTCCCGACGACCGCTACACGGTTCGGGCCGAGGCTTACAACCGCTGAAAACGACAGCGCAAAATTTCGAACCCATGAAAAGAACCCTGCTATACCTGCTCCTGCTGCCCGGGCTCCTTTCCGGCACCTGCCTCCTGGCGGCCGGTCCGGCCGGCAATGCCGGGCACGGCGCAAAGCCCTGCCTGCGGCGGCTGACCTGCGAAGGGCTGACCGATCCGCTCGCCATCGACACGGCGACACCCCGCTTCGGGTGGCAGCTCCGCTCCGGGCGCCAGGACGATGCCCAGCGCAGCTACCGGATCGAGGTTGCCTCGGACAGCCTGCGGCTGCTGGCCGGGGACGCCGACTTGTGGGACTCGGGCTGGGTACGGTCGAAGCGTTCGGTGGGAGTCGCCTACGAGGGGCTTCCGCTGACGGCCCGGACGCAATGCTGGTGGCGCGTCACCGCCCGCACCGAAAAGGGCAACCGGAAAGCCGTCTCCCCCGTCGCCCGCTTCGGCATCGGCCTGACCGACCCGGCATCCGTCTCGGGTGAATTCATCGGCTGCGCGGAATCGGGCGCCACGGCCGTGCTCCTGCGCCGGGCATTCACCCTCCCGGCATGCGGAGACGAAGCGTTGCTGCACGTCAATTCGCTGGGATACCACGAAATATGGGTCAACGGCCGCAAAGTCGGCGACGCCTGCCTCGCCCCCGCCCTCTCGCAGCTCGACAAACGCTCGCTGTGGGTGACCTACGATGTCCGTCCCTACCTGCTCGAAGGCGACAACGAGCTGGTGATCTGGCTCGGGCAGGGTTGGTACAAGCGCGGCACGTTCGGACGCTGGCAGCCCGACGAACCCTACACCGAACCGCTTGTGCGGGCACAACTGGACATAGGCACCGCAAACACCTGGCAGACCGTCTGCCGCACGGACACCGCATGGCGTGCCGCGCTGAGCGGCTACCGCGACACGGGGTCGTGGAACGCCCTCGACTTCGGAGGCGAAGAGATCGACGCCCGGCGCAACCCGCGCTCGATGTCCCCCTCCGACCTGGACGCGCTGGCATGGCAGCCGGTAATCACGGCCCGGAAGCCCGGGCACCGGGCGACGCCGCAAATGGTCGAGCCCGACCGCATCCAGGAGCGGCTGACCGCCCGCGTGCTGGACGAGGCGGCACCCGGCGTATGGCGGATCGACTTCGGCAAGGTCGTCACCGGCTGGCTGGAGGCTCATTTCTCGGGACTTCCGGACGGGGCGCGCGTCGAGATCGAATACAGCGACGAGACGGACGGCGACGGCAACCTCATCGACCAGCGGCAGCGCGACACCTACATCGCCCGCGGCGACGGCCGGGAGCGGTTCTGCAACAAGTTCAACCACCATGCTTTCCGTTACGCCGAGGTGCGCGGACTGGCGCAGAGGCCCCGCCGGGAGGATTTCCGGGCGCTCGCCATCCACACCGACTACCGGCCCGAAGCGACGTTCACTTCGTCGGATAGCGACCTGAACGCCATCCACGACATGATCGCGCACACGCTGCGCTGCCTGGCCTACAACGGGTACATGGTCGACTGCCCCCACCTCGAACGCGCCGGATACGGCGGCGACGGTAACTCTTCCACCGAGATCCTGCAAACCCTCTGCGGTGCGGCCCCGCTCTACCGCAACTGGGTGCAGGCATGGGACGACGCCATGCGCCCCGGGGGCAGCCTGCCGCACGTAGCCCCCAACGCCGGTGCGGGAGGCGGCGGCCCCTACTGGTGCGGGTTCATCGTCATGGCCCCCTGGCAAACGTGGCTCAACTACGGCGACCGGACGCTGGTCGACCGCCACTACCCTGCCATGCGGGAATGGATGGGCTATGTCGAACGGTACATGAAAGACGGCTTGCTGACCCGCTGGCCCGACACGCCTTACCGGGAGTGGTTCCTCGGCGACTGGCTCGCCCCGCACGGGGTCGACACAGGCAGCGAGGCTTCGGTGTCGCTGGTAAACAACTGCTTTGTCAGCGACTGCTACGCCAGGATGGCACAGATGGCCCGGCTCACGGGGCACGACGACGAGGCGGCCGCATTCGAAGCGCGGCGCGAGGCGCTCAACCGCACGATCCACGCCCGGTTCTACGACCCGGCGACGCAAACTTACGCCACCGGCTCGCAGCTCGACATGACCTACCCGATGCTGGTGGGCGCCACGCCCGATTCGCTCCGCGCCGGCGTGGAACAACGGCTTTTCCGATCGACGCACGACGTGATGAAGGATCATATCGGCGGCGGACTGGTCGGCGTACCGGTCATCACCCGCTGGGCGGTCAGATCGCACAACCCCGAATTCATCTACCGGATGCTCAAGCAGCGCGGCTACCCGGGCTACCTGCATATGATCGACCACGGTGCGACGGCCACCTGGGAGTATTGGAGCGGCGAACGCAGTCGCGTGCACAACTGCTACAACGGCATCGGCACGTGGTTCTACCAGGCCCTCGGCGGCCTGCGCACGGACAGCAGCCACCCCGGCTACGAGCATGTATTCATCGACCCCCAGATTCCCGAAGGGGTTGAGTGGTGCCGGATCGGCAAGGAAACCCCCTATGGCCGGATCGACCTGGGCTGGGAGATCGCGGACGGCGAACTCCGGATCGACGTCACCCTGCCCCCGGGCGTCACGGCCACGGCGATCACACCCGCCGGCGCCTGCCGGGGGCGGCTCGACGGCCGCAGGCTGGCCCCGCAATCGCCCGGGACGAAGATCGCAAGCGGCCGCCACCGGCTGGTCTTCGACCTCGCCCCGCAAAACGAAGGGCGATGACCGAAAAAAACACGTACGGACGAAAACCAGCCGACGATACGAAAAACCGCCACCGACCCATAAACGAACCCTAAAAACCGCTTTTGCCTATGACGCAATGAACAGACACCGGAATTCCCCCGTTGCACACCGGATCGGCCCGCCGACCCGAAACATCCGATTCAACCGAACAGCTAATAAACCCATCATTTTATGAAAAAATACGCAATCATCCTTACCGCCGCGCTCTTCGTGTGCGCATTCTCCGGATGCGACGAAGAGACAACCCTCCCCTACATCCCGGTCGAAAAGCCGGACGACAACACGCCGCCCGAAGGAGACGACCCCGACACCTACACCGTCGCCTACCGGCTCGACAAGGTGCTGCTGTGCGCGCCCGAGAATCCGAACGGCACCGACATCTACGGCAAACTGGACTATTTCCCTTCGCTGCGCATGACGCTCAACGTGTCGCCGCTCGCAACCACCGTCACGTTCGACAACGGCGACATCCCTTTCGTACCGTTCCCCGAAGCGCTGTCCGAAGGCCCCATCCAGTGTGTGCTGGACAGCAACGTCATCCCCAACGTGCTGCGGGTCAAAGGTTCGGACACGGTCATCGCCACCTTCGACGCGGACGGCTTTACGACCCAGTTCCAACTGGACAGCAAACTCCTGACATACAAATACAAATTCAAGAGCCTCTAAAATTCCCCGACCATGAAAAAACTCAACAAACATAAAATACTCTCCGCGGCGTGCATCGCCGCGCTGCCGCTGCTCGTAGTCGCCTGCCTCGAATTCGACGGCATCATCCAGCCGGGCCGGGCCCTGACCGACTCGGAAATCGAAGTGACGGCCCAGCTCCGGGTCTCGCCGGGCGAAGACGGCTCGGGAAAGGTCGTATTCGCCGTATTGGCCCCCAAGGCATGGAACCTCCGCGACAATGCCACGCTCTATTTGACCACCAAGGACTACAACGCGATCCAGCACCAGCCCGAAGTCGTGAACGAACAACTCACCCTGATGCCCGCAGAGGAGAAAGACCCCAAGAACGGTCTTTCGTGGGCGGACTCCTTCATGAGCGTCATCGGCCGCGGCGGCAACGACCCCCAAACGGCAATGGAGTGGGTCGTATGGCGTTCGTCGACCACCTTCATATTCGACGACAAGATCGAAGTGGACGGACAGGAGGTCGAGACCGCCGACGTACATGCCGACGTCAGGATCAAAATGAAGACCGGCGCCGTTCCCCTGACCTGCGAACTGGGTTACTCGTATTGCTACGACACGTTCGGCCTCAAACGCGACGAACAGCGTTTCGCCGAGGCATTCAAGCCCATCGAAACCTACAACCAGGTGTTTACCACCACGCCCTCGGTATTCCGCTACGGCGACGTCTTCGGCATCACCTTCTCGCACGGAGGCACGGCACTAAAAGACGCCGGGGAGGTATATCTCTGCGGCACGGCAATCCATGACGGCGGGCAGAAAGCCGAGGTCTCGGCCGCAGTCCCGCGCAACCGCATGGAACTGATCAGCTCCCGTTTCGAGAAATACCTCTACCCGAAGGATTTCTTCGGCCTTCCGTCCGACGCCGTGATCGAAGAACTCTACTTCTATTTCATCAATGCCGACGGCAGCATCGTCGTCAAGGACGATGAAAACGGCGGGCAGGAGTTCTTCGTCGAACAGTCCGACGAATAACCGCCCGCACCGGGATACCGCCCGAAGGGACGCGAAGCCTGTGCCGCACCTTGCGACACAGGCTTCGCCCGTTTCCGGCCCTGCAAAACGGCGGCGGAATCCCCCGTCCCCGCCCCCGAGGGCTGCCCTGCCGGGGCAAAAAAATCCCCGGGCGGCGATGCCACCCGGGGAAAATCATGCGGCACGAGCGGCCGCCCGTCGCAAATTACTTGCGGTAGACCTTCGTGTAACCGTAGATCGCCTCGTCACCGAGCTCCTCCTCGATGCGCAGCAGCTGGTTGTACTTGGCCATACGATCCGAACGCGATGCCGAACCGGTCTTGATCTGACCCGAGTTGGTTGCCACGGCGATGTCTGCGATCGTCGAATCCTCGGTCTCGCCCGAACGGTGCGACGTAACCGACGTGTAACCTGCACGGTGGGCCATCTCGATGGCGTCGAGCGTCTCGGTCAGCGTACCGATCTGGTTTACCTTGATCAGGATCGAGTTGGCGCAGCCGGTCTCGATACCCTTCTTCAGGAAATCTACGTTGGTCACGAACAGGTCGTCGCCCACGAGCTGGCATTTGTCGCCGATCTCGGCGGTCAGCAGCTGCCAGCCTTCCCAGTCGTTCTCCGACATACCGTCCTCGATCGAGTCGATGGGGTATTTCGCTACGAGCGACTTGAGGTACTCTACCTGCTCCTTCGAGCTGCGCTTGGCACCCTTCTCGCCTTCGAACTTGGTGTAGTCGTACACGCCGTCGGCGTAGAACTCCGACGAAGCGCAGTCTATGCCGATCGACACGTCACCGCCTTCGCATTTGCGGCCGGGCTTGTAACCGGCCATCTTGATTGCCTCGAGGATCGACTCGATAGCGTCCTCCGTACCGTTCAGCGCGGGAGCGAAACCGCCCTCGTCACCGACCGCCGTCGAAAGGTTGCGCTTGTGGAGCACCTTCTTCAGGTTGTGGAATACCTCGGCGCCCATGCGGATAGCCTCCTTGAACGTGGGGGCACCCACGGGACGGATCATGAACTCCTGGAATGCGATCGGGGCGTCCGAGTGCGAACCGCCGTTGATGATGTTCATCATCGGGACGGGCAGCGTCTTGGCGTTCGCGCCGCCGATATAGCGGTAGAGCGGCATGCCGAAATAGTCGGCAGCGGCACGTGCAACGGCCAGCGACACGCCGAGGATGGCGTTTGCGCCGAGCTTCGACTTGGTAGGCGTACCGTCGAGCGCGATCATGGCCTTGTCGATACCCACCTGGTCGGCAACGTTCATGCCGATGATGGCCGGGGCGATCACCTCGTTGACATTCTTGACGGCGTTCAGTACGCCCTTGCCCAGGTAACGGCCCTTGTCGCCGTCGCGGAGCTCGAGCGCTTCGTGCTCGCCCGTCGATGCGCCGCTCGGAACGGCTGCGCGTCCGAATGCACCCGAAACGGTGCGAACTTCGACCTCGATGGTCGGATTGCCTCGCGAGTCGAGGATTTCCCTTGCGTGAATCTCTACAATCTGCATAGTTGTAAACGTTTGAATTTATGGTTTGAAATAATGACTTCCTTTTTTGCACCGCAAAGGTACAAAATAATTGTGAATTGAGGTTTCCTAATTGTTATTTTTTTCACGAACGGTGCCTCGGGTTTCGGGGGAATCCCATAAATTATTATCTTTGCCCCCGAATGCACCCCATATACCCCTAAACAACTATCAATTAATGCGAAAAGTCCTCTCCTTCTCCTTGTTCCTGATGCTGGGACTCGTCATCTCCCAACTCCTCCCGGGGGCGCTCGGTGCAGGATACGCAAGCTTCAAAGCCTGCTCCGACACCCTGCTTTACGTCTGCCTGGGGTTCATCATGATCAACGTGGGGCGCGAATTCGAGATCGACAAATCCCGCTGGCGCTCCTACACGGCCGACTACTTCATCGCCATGGCCACCGCGGCGCTGCCCTGGATACTCATCGTACTCTACTATATTTTCGTCCTGCTGCCGCCCCCGCTGTGGGGCAGCGGCGAAGCCTGGAAGGAAAACCTGCTGCTGAGCCGTTTCGCAGCCCCGACCTCGGCCGGCATCCTCTTCACGATGCTCGCGGCGCTGAGCCTCAAAAAAAGCTGGATATACAAAAAGATACAGGTGCTGGCGATTTTCGACGACCTGGACACCATCCTGCTGATGATCCCCCTGCAAATCCTGATGATCGGCCTCAAATGGCAGATGTTCGCCATCATCGCCATCGTCGTCGTGCTGCTGGCCGCCGGCTGGCGCTGGCAGGCGCGGTGGAACGTACGGCAGGACTGGAAAACCATCCTCGGGCTGGCCGTCGTGGTCTGCGCCCTGACGCAGGCGGTCTACATCGCCACGGCGAAGCTCTACGGCCCCGAAAACAGCATCCATATCGAAGTGCTGCTCCCGGCTTTCGTCGTGGGCATGCTCATGAAACACAAGCACATCGACACACCTGCGGAGCAACGCGTCTCCACCGGCATATCGTTTCTCTTCATGCTGCTGGTAGGCCTCAGCATGCCGCTCGTCACGGGCGCCCCGGCCGACACCGCGGCCGCCGCTTCGGTCACGGGATCGCAGCCCATGATGCCGTGGGGCACCCTCCTCCTGCATGTCGTGGCGGTATCCGTGCTTTCGAACCTGGGCAAGCTTGTGCCGCTCTTCTTCTACCGCGACCGCAAGGTCAGCGAGCGCCTGGCGCTCTCGATCGGCATGTTCACCCGCGGCGAAGTGGGCGCAGGCGTAATCTTCATCGCCCTCGGATACAGCCTCGGCGGCCCGGCGCTCATCATCTCGGTGCTCACGCTGGTGCTGAACCTCATCCTCACGGGCGGCTTCGTGGTCTGGGTCAAGAAACTCGCCCTGCGCAGCTACACCCCCGAACCGGAAGCATAACACGCCCTCCGGGGAGGCTCCCGAAAATACTACGGACTAAAAACGACGACGACTTTGATCGAAATTACAGACACGGCCCTGCAGGCGGCTGCCGCCGAAGGGATGGACGCATTCCTCCGGGCCTTTACCGACAAATACCGCGAGGCTCTCGGCGGCGACCCCACGGCCGAGACGATCTCCCGGCTCAACGGCGAACAGCATTCGCTGCTTGCCTACCGGATCTTCCGCGACGAAGTGACCGAAGGCGGGTTCTGCCAGCTTATCCAGAACGGTTACGGGGCCTACATCTTCGGCAACCCGTTCGCCAGGGTAATGCGCCTGTGGGGCGCGGAACGGTTCTCGAAACTGGTATACGCCGCGAAAAAAATCTACGACGCCCACCGCGAAGACCTCGAAAGGGAGCGCACCGACGAGGAGTTCATGGCCATGTACGAGCAGTACGAAGCGTTCGACGAACTGGAGGAGGAGTTCGGCGAAATGGAAGAGGAGGTGACCGAAACGCTCGCCCGCTATGTCGACGCACACCTGGAACTGTTCGCCCGGCTCGGGGCACATTAAAAAACCGCTCGATATGTAAATATCACATATCGAGCGATTTCTGTCGGACGGTTGCCCGCACGAAAGATTCCACGCTTTAGTTTTTATCTTTTTCGGGCTGCCTGAAAATATCCAACGATTCGTCATAGACAGGGCTGTCGATCCCGAGGAACGACAGGACGCTGTGAAAGACATGGTACTGCCCGACCTTTTTCTCCGGATCTATTTCCAGCGCTTCATCCGATGTCCACACGATGAACGGGATCTCGATCTGTTCCTTCGGCGCGACAAGTATGGGCACGCCGTGCATATACAGATTCCCTTCGCCGAGGGACTCTCCGTGGTCGGATACGAAGATCACGCAACTGCGCCTTTGGGGAATCCCGCGAAGAATTTCTATTACGGAATGAATGAGATAATCCGTGTAGACGATGGTGTTGTCGTAGGCATTCATCAGCTCCTTCGGATCCGCTTTGGACATCTCCACCGTAGTGCATACGGGGCTGAACACCTCGAACTCCGGCGGGTATTTCTTATAGTACGTGGGGCCGTGGCTCGTGCTGGTATGGAGTACGACGAGCATCTTGTCCTTGCTCCCGGAGAGTATCTCTTCGCGGAGGCCTGCGAGCAGAATGCCGTCGTACCTGTCGTCGGCTTCCGGGTGCAATGATTTGATATCCTTTATCTTGTAGAATTTGTCGATGTGTACGGGAGGCTCTCCCCAATTGTTGCTGCGCCATACCACATCCACGCCGCTGCGGTTGAGATAGTTCGGAAGGATTTCGTAAAGTTTGTTGGACGGCTTATGGTCGAGAATGGCCTTCACGCCTGCCGTGGTATAGGTCGCAGCCGCATCTGCAATCAGTGCGGTCACACTGTCTTTCTCCAGAAGCGGATTGGTCGGCTTGCCGTATCCGTATAATGAGAAATTCTCCCTTCTGGCGGATTCTCCTATTATCAGCACGCATACATCCTTGCTGTCGGAAACGATCTTCGCGTCGGGCAGGGGAATCTCTTTCCGGTTCTGCTTCTTTACGGAATTATAGTAGCGTACGGAATTGACCGTATACGACCACGGCATGACCAGACTGCCGAGCTTGGGCGCGTTGCGGTCGATCCACGGCCAGTTTTGCATATTGATCAGCGCTATGGCCAAAGAAACCGCCAATGCGATGCCCGTGCGGGCGAAAAAACGCTTCCAGCTTCCGTAGTCGAACCGCCTTGCAAAAATGTAGATGCATGGAACCACCCCCAAGAAGAGGAGATACCATACGGCAGACCATGAGAAGAATCCGGAAGCCTCCGAATACCGGGTGTTGAATACGTTCCCCATCATCTTGTCCGTGATGAGCACCTGGTATGTATTTATGAAATAGAGGCTTATGGCATTGCCTATGAATGTGAAGGCAAGGATGCACTTTCCGACGAAGCGCCCGAGAAAGAGCACGAGGTAATAGACGAGAAAATTGAGCGCGAACATCAGCACGCCCAGCCCTCCGGTGATCAATACGCCATTGAAGCCCCCTTCGATGTTGCCGAGCACCAGCCGGAAGAACGGCCAGTGGAACGCCACGAGCGTAAACAGGCTGAGTACCGAAGATATGCGGGTGAGGTTGGTCTTTTCTTTCAGAGGCTTTACCATTTGATAACTGTTTTATAAAATGTAAGGATCACTCCCGCGCACAGGACAAGAAGCATAAAGTTGAAAAGGATTGTCAACGGGATGTTCACCGTATGCGACGGAACCGTATACGGGGTTTCCATTTCGGAAGCATCGTATCGTGCGAACGGATTGGTGTAGATCACCTCGCCGTCGGGGAAATAGGCGGTAATGCGTGCATAGGGGTCGTCGCCGGTCATGGTATAGCTGGCCTCGGACGAGTTTCGGGCCAGCGACAGGGTGGTGTGATCCTGCCCCGTCACCTTGATACTGTCCGCCTGGCGCGACAAGGCGATGTAGATCGTTTCGCCGTCGAGGCCGATCTTCTCTACCGACGGCAGTTCCCTGTTTTTGGCGTATTTCACCTCCCAGTCCCCATGTCCGTAGTCGGGAACGCGCATCGCATAATAGCACCCTCCGAGAAGCGTTTCCTTTATGTCTTCATACCTCGCCGACGGACAACATAGGAAATTGCACCTTACGGCGATACGGCTGGACTTATCGGGATAGTGCAGGTCGTCGTTGGCCAGCCCGAAACTGTAATGCCCGGCACTGAGGGCCCAGTCCCAATATTCGTTTTCGGTGCTCTTTCCGCTGTCGAGTTCCATGATCCTGTAACCGCCGAGTTTCTGCATGTGGCTTTTCGACGTGCCCGTCGTTCTCAGGGGATGGTTCATCTGGATGAAATCGGACTCTTCCCCGAGCATATCCAACTGGAATTGTTTTTGGGAAGCGAAAAGCGGAATCAAATGGTCGAAGCGGTTGACTTCATCGCATCCGAACACCAGTTTGTGATACTTGAACAGATTGATGCCGTGCTCATAGACATTGACCTGCAACAAGGAGTCGTACGGATGTACGGTCAGTTCATTGTGATTCGAGAATGTTACGATGTCATATCCGAATTTCCGGTAGGCTTCATCGGTTTGGGCGGGCCAATACTCGCATTCGTTCAGGATGCCCTTCACACGCGTATGCGTGTGGAAGTTGGCCCTTTTCCAACAAAATGCCGAGTCTTCCCCAGCCCGCTTGTAGGGATTGAAAATGTCAGGGCCGCTGAATGGTTTGGGTTCGCTGAAATCGTATATGGGGCTTACACTTGTCACAAAGACTGCCAAAAGAGCGATCAGTATGAGTGCAACGACGGTTTTGCCCAATGCGGCCAAGATCTTTCGCAGCAAGGAAATCAGGGTTCGTTCATTGGGACGCAAGGCTTTTTTCATAAATAATCAATGTTGAAAATAACTTCTGCAAAGGTAGTAAAAATGCAAAAAAAGAGAACATGTATCTGCCGATATTACCGAAATAAAGGGAAACGGATGAACAGCCATATTCTTGTTGGCGCCGGGAATCGGATGCCGCCTTTCATTATGCGGATAGAAGTGTGGCCGAACCGACGTATCGCCGCATGAGGCGCTATTGTCCAATCCTTTTGCAGACATCCACCCACTCCGCACACCGGGAATACCGCTCCAGCTCCGCGACCGTGAGTTCGATGGCGCTGTTGCTGCTCCCGCATGCCGGGAAAACGGTTCCGAACCTCCGGAGGGATTCGTCCAGATAGACCGCCACCCCGTCGTTCACCCCGAACGGGCAGACTCCGCCCACGGCATGGCCGATATGCTCCTCCACCTCCGGCGGGGTCAGCATCCGGGCCTTGGCATGGAATTTCGCCTTGTATTTCGCGTTGTCGATCTTACAGTCGCCGGCCGTCACGATCACGATATACCCCTCCCCGACGCCGAACGACAGGGATTTGGCGATCCGGCCGGGTTCGCACCCCAGTGCCTTCGCCGCCAGCTCGACCGTGGCGCTCGACACGCCGAACTCCAGCACCCTGTCCGCAGCGCCGTATTGTTCCAGATAAGCCCTGACCCGTTCTATTGCCATATGATTCTCCGATTTGCTGTTTTCGTATATCCGTCCGCCCCTGTCCTGCACCCGTCCCGTCAGCGCATCAGCACCGACGAGTCGCCGTAGCTCAGGAAACGGAAATCATGCGAGAGCGCATAGTCGTAAATGCGCCGCCAGTCTTCGCCCGCGAATGCCGAGACCAGCAGCAGCAGCGTCGACTTCGGCTGGTGGAAATTGGTGATGATGTTGCGCACGATGCGGAACTCGTACCCCAGCGGCGCGATCATGATTTGCGTCGCGGCCTTGATCCGGTCGAGCCCCCTCGCATCCATATAAGCGAGCAGCTCCTCCAGCGCATCGCGCCCCGTGTAATCCGCCGGAATGTCGTACAACTCCCACTGCCCCACGGGGCCCGGGCCGTCGATCGGAACCCCCGTGTGGATACGCCACGCCAGCGCCGGAAGCGATTCGAGCGTCCGCACCGAGGTCGTCCCCACGGCCGTGACCGCGCCCGGCTTGGCAAGCAGCGCCACGATGGTCGCACGCCGCACCTCGAAATGCTCGGTGTGCATCGGATGCTTCGCAGCGTCCTCGTCCTTCACGGGCAGGAACGTCCCCGCCCCGACGTGCAGCGTCACCTCCTCGAACCCGAAGCCGCGCGCCTTCATCCCCTCGATCAGCTCCGGGGTAAAGTGCAGCCCCGCCGTAGGCGCCGCCACCGACCCTTCGAATTTCGAATAGACGGTCTGGTAGCGCGTATAGTCGATCAGCTCGCTCTCGCGGTTCAGGTAGGGCGGGATCGGGATCCGGCCGAGGTACTCGAGCAGCTGTCCGAAGGTCATCGCCGCCGACCATTCGAAACGCACGGTGTGTTCGCGGCCGCGGTTCTCTGCAATCCATGCCCGCAGGTGCTCCGGACGGCCTTCATGCTCGAAATTGATCTCCACATAGCCCTCCTTCCATTTCTTGAGGTTGCCCACGATGCACGACCATTGGCAGGTTCCCGTGACGGCGAACGCCCGCTCGTAGTCGGCCGGGTCGTGGGGCTCGAGGCAGAAAACCTCGATCCGCGCCCCCGAAGGCTTGTGCATGATGATCCGCGCCCGGATCACCTTCGTGTTGTTGAATACCAGCAGCTGGCCGGCGGGCAGCACGTCGCCCATGTCGGCGAAATGCGCCTCCGAGATCTCCCCGCCACGGTACACGAGCAGCTTCGAAGAGCTCCGCTCCGCAAGCGGGAATTTGGCGATCCGCCCGTCGGGCAGGTCGTAGTCGAATCGGTTTATGTCGATATGTCGTTCAATCATGGGCACAAATGTACGTTTTTTTTAAATCGGACGGACACCTGCGCCCGAAAAACCGCCCTTGCAAAACGACAGGAACCGTACGAAAATACCGCACGGCCCCTGCCGAAACTTATCCAAACGCCCGGGCTATCCGTCCTGCCGGCCACCCGGGCAACGCCCCGAAGGCCGCACAGGTACGCCCCGAATGTCCCGGACACTGCGGCGGGCACCCGCCGCGATTATTCCACCACGATTTCGTCCACAAACAGGAATCCCTTGCTGCCGGCGCCCGGGTGCCAGGCCGGGATCGCAGCGGCATTCTGCGCGACCACCTTCAGGTAACGGGCCGACGTTTCGGGGAACTGCATCCGGTAACGCCCGATGCCGTCGGCATCCCCGGCTTTCGCTTCGGGCACCGTGACCGAGGCCACCTCGGTAAAATCCGTCCCGTTGTCCGAAACCCACACCGTAACCGACGAGGGCGGGAATATCCAGTCGCCCTTCTCGGCGAGCGTCTCCAGCTCCACCGACCGATAGGACTGCTCCCCGCCCATGTCGATGGTCACGTCGAGCGGCTCGTCCAGATACCCCAGCCAGGCACCGCTCGTAAAGACCGGGCGGCTGTGGTAACCGTCGACCAGCAGCGAAGCCCCTTCGAAGGTATAGCTGTCGTTGGGCTTGGTATTGAGCACCGCAGGGCGCCCCGTCGACTTGCTGAATGCGAACTCCCGCGAATAGGAAGCGTTCTCGCCGCCCTCGCGCAATGCCGTCGCCCTGAAGCGGGCGCTCTTGCCGATCTCGACCGGCCCCGTGTAACGCGGGCTGGCGGCCGTGGGTTCCGAGCCGTCGAGCGTATAGTGGATCGGAGCGTCGCCCTGCGTGGTGAGGGTCATCACCACGGCGCCCTTCTGCGGGTCTACGGCATACGATCCCTTGATCCCGAAGATATGTTTGGCGAATGCGTACCCCATCTGCGAATAAATCCTGTCCATGCGGAACCCGTCGCGGAAACGCACCCAGTCCTTCACCCCGGGCTGGCACCACTGCACCTCGCTCAGCGCCGCCAGACGGGGCAGGAGCATGTATTCCAGGTGGTCGTCAGAAGCGATGTACTCCGTCCAGAGGTTTGCCTGCACGCCGAGGATATGCGCCTGCTGCCCGGGTGTCAGATCGGCCATCGGGTCGAACGAATAGACTTTGTCGATGGTCACGCAGCCCCCGATCCCGAAGGGTTCGGCATCGGCGTCGGGCGACTGGTAGTAGTCGAAATAAAAATGCGAATTGGGGGTCATGATCACGTCGTGGCCGAGCTTCGCGGCCTTGATGCCGCCCGCGCTGCCGCGCCACGACATGACGATGGCGTCCGACGGCGCCTGTCCTTCGAGTATCTCGTCCCAGCCGATGATGCGCCGGCCGCGTTCGGCCAGGTATTTCCCGATGCGGTCGGTCACGTACCCCTGCAGGTAGTGTTCGGCCGTATAGCCGTCCTTGTCCCTGAGCCCCAACTGGCGGATACGCGCCTGGCAGCGGGGGCATTTCTCCCAGCGCACCTTCGGGCACTCGTCGCCGCCGATATGGATCAGCTCCGACGGGAACAGGCCGACCACCTCGTCCAACACGTCCTCCAGGAATTCGAAGGTCTTCTCCTGCCCGGGGCACAGCACGTCGTCGGCCACGCCCCAACGGCCCCACACCTCATACGGGCCGCCCGTACAGCCTAACTCGGGGTAAGCGGTCAGCGCCGAAAGCATATGGCCCGGCAGGTCTATCTCGGGGATCACCGTAATGGCGCGGTCGGCCGCATACGCCACGATGTCGCGGATCTCGTCCTGCGTATAATAACCGCCGTAGGGCGTATTGTCGTAGTTGTCCCACTCCTTGCGGATCATGGTTTTCTTGCGGATGCTGCCCACGGTCGTCAGCTCGGGGTACTTTTTGATCTCGATGCGCCACCCCTGGTCGTCGGTCAGGTGCCAGTGGAAGCGGTTGAGCTTGTGGATCGACATCACGTCGAGGTAGCGTTTCACCTCTTCGACCGAAAAGAAATGGCGCGCCACGTCGAGGTGCATGCCCCGGTAAGCGAAACGCGGGGCATCCTCGATGCTCACACACGGCAGCACCCACTCCTCGCCGGGCGCAGGCTCCGTCCCGTAAACCGCCGCGGGCAGCATCTGCCGCAGGCTCTGCACGGCGTAGAAAAAGCCGGGGAAACGCGACGCACGGACTTCGACGCCCTTCGGGGTGACATCGAGCCGGTACCCCTCTTCCGGCAGCGTTTGGTCGAGGACGAAGCGGATGCCCGAGGCGGGAAGCTCGTCGGCGACGGTCACGGGGTTCTCCCCGCCGGAGGTTTTCGCCAGCTGCGCGGCGAATTCCGCCACGGCGCGCTGCGTCCGCTCGTCGGCACGGCTGTCGCACACGACGCCTTCGCCCTTGACGGCGAACGTCCCGTGCCCGGGTTCGAGGTGGTTGGGATAAGGTACGATCGAGATTTTTGGATCGTGGGTGGCGCAGGCGGACAGACACACGCCTGCGGCAAAGGCCAGTAGCAATTTTTTCATAGAATAATCAGGGTTGTATCGTGACAAAAGTAGGAAAAAATCCGGATATGGCCCGCTGCGGAGGGAAATATAGCCGACAGAAACGGGCATCCACAGCGGATCGCCCTGTTTTTGCACAGGTTTTTCCCGGCGGAAGGCCCGATTACCGGGCATTTTTTATAACTTTGCGTCGCATAATTGCTCACAAAACTATGAAAACCGACTTTCTGGTTATCGGTTCCGGCGCAGCGGGCCTTTCGTTCGCGCTCAAGGCCGCGGCCCACGGGCATGTCACGATCGTCACGAAGGGCGAAATGAACGAGTGCAATACCAACTTTGCACAAGGCGGCATCTGCTCGGTGACCTACGCCCCGGACACATTCGAAAAACATATCCATGACACCTTGGTCTGCGGAGCCGGCAAATGCGACGAAAAGGCCGTCGGACTGGTCGTGCGCCGGGCCCCGGAGCTGATCCGCGACCTGATCGAATGGGGCACGCGCTTCGACAGGACTCCCGACGGACGTTTCGAGTTGAACCGCGAGGGCGGGCATACCGAACCCCGCATCCTCCACCACGAAGACCTCACGGGCGCCGAGATCGAACGGGCGCTGGTCGAGTCGGTTCGCCGGCACCCCGGCATCACGGTGCTGGAACACCATTTCGCCATCGACCTCTTGACGCAGCACCACCTGGGCGAATTCGTCACGCGCCATACGCGCGGGCTGGCCTGCTTCGGCGCCTATGTGCTCAACCTCGCTACCAACGAGATCGAGACCATGCTCGCCAAGTTCACCGTCGTCGCCACGGGCGGCTGCGGCAATATCTACTCCACGACCTCCAACCCGGTCGTCGCCACGGGCGACGGCATCGCCATGTGCCACCGCGCCAAGGCCATCACCGAGAACATGGAGTTCATCCAGTTCCACCCCACGACGCTCTACAACCCCGGCGAGAAACCCAACTTCCTCATTACGGAAGCCATGCGCGGTTTCGGTGCCATCCTGCGCCTGCCTTCCGGCGAGGAGTTCATGGACAAATACCACCCGATGAAATCGCTGGCGCCGCGCGACGTGGTGGCCCGCGCCATCTACCGCGAAATGACCAAGCGGGGCTCGGACTTCGTCTACCTCGACGTCACGCACAAAGACCCCGGAGCCATCCGCAGCCACTTCCCCAACATCTACGAAAAATGCCTTTCGATCGGCATCGACATCACCCGCGACTGGATTCCCGTGACGCCCGCGGCGCACTACTGCTGCGGCGGGGTGAAGGTCGACACCAACGGCGAGACCTCGATCAGGCACCTCTACGCGCTGGGCGAAACCTCCTGCACGGGGCTGCACGGAGCCAACCGCCTCGCTTCCAACTCGCTGATCGAAGCGGTGGTCTATGCCGACCAGGCCGCACGCCACGCTGCGTCGCTGCTCCCCAAGGTCGACATCCAGGAGGGCATCCCCGACTGGGACTTCGAAGGCACGCAGCACACCGAGGAGATGCTGATGATCATCCAGTCCAAGCGCGAGATGCAGACCATCCTGTCCAACTACGTGGGCATCGTCCGCTCGAACCTCTCGCTCAAACGCGCCATGCGCCGCCTCGAGATACTCTGGCAGGAGACCGAGGAGCTCTATAACAAGACCAAGCCCAACCGCGAATTGTGCGAGCTGCGCAACATGATCGCCGTAGCCTACCTGGTAATCAAACAGGGCCGCGAGATCAAGGAGTCGGTCGGCTGCCACTACAACGCCGACTACCCGAAAGAATAACAAAGGTTTAAAATTACCGAGATATTCCGGCCGCATGCGACAAGCCTCTCCCCCGGGAGGGATTTGGGGCGGGCCAGGCTTGCAAACACGGCCCGAAGCCGTGGCAACAGCAGTCGCCGGCACCGGCTGCGCCGGATCCCGGCAGAAACATTCGAACAAATACATGACATTACAGGAAGAAATCACACGCCGCCGCACCTTCGCGGTCATCGCCCACCCCGACGCGGGTAAAACCACCCTCACCGAGAAGCTGCTGCTCTTCGGCGGTGCCATCCACGTCGCCGGGGCGGTCAAAAGCAACAAGATCAAGAAAGGCGCCACGTCGGACTTCATGGAGATCGAGCGCCAGCGCGGCATCTCGGTCGCCACGGCCGTGATGGGCTTCGAATACAAGGGCACCAAGATCAACATCCTCGACACCCCGGGCCACGAGGACTTCGCCGAAGACACCTACCGCACGCTGACGGCCGTCGATTCGGTCATCATCGTCATCGACGGCGCCAAGGGCGTCGAGTCGCAAACCCGCAAACTGATGGAGGTGTGCCGTATGCGTTCGACGCCGGTGATCGTCTTCATCAACAAACTCGACCGCCCCTCCAAGGAGCCTTTCGACCTGCTGGACGAGGTGGAAAAGGAACTGCGCATCCGCGTGCGGCCGCTGGCCTTCCCCATTTCGAACGGCCCCACGTTCCGCGGGGTCTACAACCTCTACGAAAAGAACCTCTCGCTTTTCACGTCGGACGAAAAACTCACCGCCGACGCCCAGACCGCCGAGATTTCCGACCTCGCGTCGCCGGAGCTGGACAGCTACATCGGAGCGAAATTCGCCGAACAGCTGCGCTCGGACGTCGAGCTGGTCGAAGGCGTCTACGACGAGTTCGACCGCGAGGCCTACCTGCGCGGCGAGCTGGCCCCCGTGTTCTTCGGCTCGGCGGTCAACAACTTCGGCGTGCGCGAACTGCTCGAATGCTTCGTCCGCATCGCCCCCTCGCCGCGCCCGGCGCCCACCGCGACCCGCACCGTGGAGCCCGCCGAGCCGAAGATGACGGGCTTCGTGTTCAAGATCCACGCCAACATGGATCCCAACCACCGCGACCGCATCGCCTTCCTGAAAATCTGCTCCGGGACGTTCGAGCGCAACCATAACTACCTGCACGTGCGCAGCGGCAAGCAGCTCAAGTTCTCCTCGCCGACGGCCTTCATGGCCGAAAAGAAATCGGTCATCGACTTCGCCTACCCGGGCGACATCGTCGGCCTGCACGACACGGGCAACTTCAAGATCGGCGACACCTTCACCGAGGGCGAGAAGCTCAAATTCACGGGCATCCCGTCGTTCGCCCCCGAGCAGTTCCGCTACATCGAGAACGCCGACCCGCTGAAATTCAAGCAGCTCGCCAAGGGCGTCGACCAACTGATGGACGAAGGCGTGGCGCAGCTGTTCGTATCCTCGCTCAACGGCCGCAAGATCATCGGCACGGTCGGGGCGCTCCAGTTCGAAGTCATCCAGTACCGACTCGAACACGAATACAACGCCGCCTGCCGCTGGGAGCCGATCTCGATCTACAAAGCCTGCTGGATCGAGAGCGACAACGCCGCGCAGCTGGCCGATTTCAAGCGCCGCAAGCACACCAACATGGCCGTCGACAAGCACGGCCGCGACGTCTTCCTCGCCGACACGAGCTACGGGCTGGCGCTGGCGCAGGAGAATTTCAAGGACATCCGCTTCCACTTCACCTCGGAGTTCTGATCCGGGGGGGGCTGTCCGATCCGTAAAAATCCCGGCGGGAACCCATGTGGGATCCCGCCGGGATTCTCTCTTCCTGCCGGCAATACGCCTGCCCCGGCCGCGTCAACCGCGATGCCGCAGGCAGGTCGCAGGTACGGACGGCGCAGACAGGTCACAGGCATGGACGCCGCACGCACGGACATCGCACGGCCTGCCAGCCGGGCTACTCGAAAACGGGAGCTTCGGCACTCCGGGCGGGTACGTGCCCGCGCACCTCGGGCCACCCGTCATTCCATTCGATCCGGTCGAGAATCAGGTAACGCGGCCCGCCCACCTCGAGCCGGGTATGGTACAGCATCCAGTCCTGCCCCTTGTCGTCGGTAACGAATTCCGCATTGTGCCCCGGGGCGACAAACCCGTTGCCGTTGCCCACGACCAGTTCGTGGTGCACGCCGAGCATGTCGCGTCCCGCACGATCGACATAAGGCCCCATCAGCGACCGGCTGCGGCCGACGACCACATGGTAATCCTTCATGAAATCGCCCGTCGAGACGATCAGGTAATAGTATCCGTCCCGCTTGTGGATGTAGGTGCCCTCGTACTGGTCGCCGGCGATCTTACGCTTCCCGGCCCCGGGTTTGAGCGATAACCCGTCGTCCGCAAGTTCAATCGCCCAGATGCCCCGGAAACTTCCCCAGAACATGTACTTGTGTCCGTCCTCCTCGATGTAGAACTGGTCGATCGAAATATCGACCCCGATCTCGTCGCTGCCGATCAGTTTCCCGTGGTCGGTAAAGGGCCCGACAGGCGAGGGGCCCGACGCCACGCCGATGGCGTGCTTGTTGTTCTCCCCCGGCTGGGAATAATACAGCACATACCTGTCGCCGATCTTGTTGATGTCCGGCGCCCAGAGGTTGGCCCCGGCCTTGTCGGTTATCTGCGGATGGTTCTCCGCCGTAAAGACCTCGCCGACCTTCGTCCAGTTCACCAGGTCGGACGAGCGCAGGATGGGGATGTTGTTCTTTCCGCTCTCGGTCGCATAGAGGTAGAAATTCCCGTCCTCGGCGCGTATTACCGTGGGGTCGGCCACGAGGAATTCCCTGAAAACCGGGTTCTTGTAGCTCTTTGCCCCGGGGTTCCCGGGCAGGGGATCCCCGTCCCCGCTGCGGGCGGGTTCGGGCGTGCCGCAGGCACAGGCCACAGGCAGTAACACCGCCATGAAGGCGAGTGCGACGAAATAATTTTTCATAGCGTATCTCATTTACGAATTCAACGATATTTTACCGGAACCGGCAAACAAAGATACGAAAAATACACAGTCTTCGGCCGGGCGGAAGGGGATTTCCGTTTCCGCCCGGCCGGTGCGGCACGGCGGCAATAAAAAAAGCCTGCTGGAAACCAGCAGGCTTTCACCTATATATCCGCCCGTTACCGCATCGGCACCTCGATCACGAGCACCTGTGCGTCGGCCGAAGCCTCGATGCGGAACCCGTCGGTATCCCAGACCCCCATGCCGTCGCGGCGGCCGAGCACTTCGCCGTCCACCTCGACCAGCCCTTCGATCACGAAGACATAGGCCCCGTTCCCGGGCGTATGCATCCGGTATTCAACGTCATGCCCCTTGTCCAGGTCGAGCGTCGAGAACCAGGCATCCTGATGGAGCCAGCCCGTGTTTTCGCCACCGCGGCCTTCGGGGGCCACGATCGTCCTCAATTCGTTACGCTTTGCCGGCGCCAGCCGGATCTGGTTGTAACGCGGCGTATGGTTCTCCGCATCGGTCAACACCCATATCTGCAGGAATTTCACGGGCTCCGTGTCGCTGGCGTTCATTTCGCTGTGCGTAATGCCCGTCCCGGCCGACATGACTTGGATCTCGCCCGGGCGCAGCTCCTGCATGTTCCCCATGCTGTCGCCGTGCCGAAGCGCACCTTCGAGCGCAATCGACACGATCTCCATGTTATCGTGGGGATGCGTCCCGAATCCTTCGCCCGGGGCGACCGTATCGTCGTTGAGCACCCGCAGGGCGCCGAAATGGATTCGCCGGGGGTCGTAATATCCGGCAAAACTGAACGTATGGTAGGTATCGAGCCAACCATGGTTGGCGTGTCCGCGCGTCTGTGCGCGGTGAATCGTCTTATTCATAGCAATGATTTTTTATTATACAATCGGTTGGGCGTGAAGCAAACTCCGCGCCAGCCGCGCCTGCGCGCAGCACCTGACGGAATCCGCAGGCTACACCTTCAGAAAGACGTTCTTTCTGTAAAGGAAATAGAGAAACAGCCAGCAGACGGCCACATAGCCGGCACTGTCGACCACGGCGGCAAGCGCCTCCGGGCATTTCGACGCCACGCCCCCGAGGAAGAAATCGGATATGCGCCCGAAGCCCACGATACGCTGGGCCAGATAGATCGTGATCGAATTGAGTCCCACGACGCGGAAGAAGAGCGTCCAGCGGCGCCATCCCCTGACGTCGATCAGGTAGTAGAACAGGGCGAACATCGCCAGCGAATAGGCAGCCACGACACATACGAACGTGCTCGACCACAGCGATTTGTTCACAGGCACCACCCCGTTGAAAGCCAGCCCTGCGACCAGCAGCGCCACGGCCGCCGCAATCATCCACGACGCCTTGCGGCCGCCCGACAAGTCCTGCCGCCGCACGAATTCCCCCGTAAACATGCCCAGCATGGCCGTCACCACGGCGGGCACCGTACTCAGCAGCCCCTCGGGGTCGAATGTCTTGCCGTACAACTTACCCGGCAACAGCAGCCGGTCGACATACCCTGCCAGGCAACCCTCCCGGGTCAATGGCCCTGCGCCCGCGACGTCGGGTGCCGCCACCAGCGCCGACAACAGGCCGTAACCGACCAGTATGGCTGCAGCGATCGCAATGCGCGCCTTCACCCCGAAATTGAGGTACAGCACCGCGGCTATGCCCCATGCAAGGCCGATACGCCCCAGTACGCTGGCAATACGCAGGTTTTCGAAATCGAGCCTGAACAACCCGTTGTAAACCACCCCCAACAACACCAGCGTCAGCGCGCGGCGGACGATCTTTGCATAGATCGTCCCGGTCGGCAACCCCAGCGAACGCTGCTTGGAAAGCGAAAAGGGGAAGCTCACCCCGGCAATGAAGAGGAACAGCGGAAAGATCGTATCGTGGTGGGTGAAGCCGTCCCAGCTGGCATGCCCCATCTGGCTGGCAATGCTGTCGGTCACAGCGTTGGGCCACAAGCCGCACACGGCGACGACGAGCGAGGCGAACCCCATGATAAAGAGCATGTCGAACCCCCTCAGGGCATCGAGCGACTGCAATCGTTCGGACGGTTTCATAATTCGGGTGCTGTTCTTCCGGCCCGATCCTTGTCAGTGATCCTTCTTCGACCGGCCCTGTTATACTTTACACAAAGATAATAAGAATTTCTGATATATCCAAATATATCGGGGCCCGGCGGAGCGCATCCGGCCGGGCCCCTGCTTTTTCCACCGGCAACTACTCCAGCTCCAGATTGCTCACCCGGTCGGTCACCCCGAACGGGAAGTCGGGGTAGACGTACAGCCCGAAACGCGGCTCGGTCTGACCGTGCGTGTAACCCCAGATGCTGGCGTAATCCTCCGCGTCCTCGCCCATCTTCTCCAACTGGCGCAGATAGGCCGCCACCGACTTGTTCTCCACGATGTAGATCTCGCCCATACGGTCGATGATCGGGCTGTGGCGGCGCGTACGGTCGTGGTCGAAACGCAGGATACGCTTCCCCTCGGCCGTGATGCCCACCAGCCGGAAGGTCATGCTCTTGCCGATGGCCGGCAGGTTCAGCACACTGCGGTCGGTGGCCAGGAACGGCAGCCGGTGTTTCTTCATGAAGCGGCGGATGCGCCCGGCCGTGTCGCCCTCGCCGGTCAGCGCCGCATCCAGTTCCGCGGTCTGCTCAGCGGTCATCCGCCCGAAGAGCTTCTCTTCCTGCTGCTCCTGCATCGAGCGGCTGTTGGGCGTGAAGACGGTGTAGTTTTCGCCGAAGCCCTTCACCGAGAAGGTATAGTAACAGACCACGCCCAGCGAGTTGAGCACCTGCCTCAGCCGGGTGGTATGCCCGCGGCGCGATGCCGCGACGGTATATACCAGCTGGTTGGTGATGAGCCACCCGGCGGAAAGTATCTTCCGGATAGCCTCCCGCGCCTCGGGCGTCACCTCCAGCGGCGACTGGAAATGCGTCTGGATGACGAACTGCTTCACGCCGACGGCCGAGGCCTTCTCCCGGAACTCCTTCAGCACCTCCACCAGCTGGTCGTCGATGCGCATCGGCAGGTAAGCCGGCAGGCGCGACCCCAGCCGCACGCGCTGCAACTCGGCATATTTTTCACCGTCGGGACGCGCCTGGTTGGCCTTGCGCTTGCGGCAGGCCATGCGGTAGACCGCCTCGAGGATATTGCGCAGCGTCTTGTTCTGGCTCATCAGGGCGTCGCCGCCCGTGATGAGGATGTCGCGCAGCTGCGTGTCCTCCTCGAAATAAGCCATCAGGCGGCGCAGTTTGTGATCCCAGCTCTCCTTGGGGCGCAGGCTCTCGAACTCGAAATTGAGCCGTTCGCTCTGAAAGTCGTACATCCGCTGGCACGAGGCGCACAACCCGCCGCAGGCACGCCCCATCGTATCGGGGATCAGGATCGCCACTTCGGGATAACGGCGGTGGATATTGTGCCCGTCGGGCAGCAGCCACCCGGCCGCATTGGGTTTTCCGGCCTCGACAACGTCCTCCTTCTCCCAGGCGCGGATATTCCCGTAGGTCTCGACCAGCTGCGGCGAATAGAGGATATAGCTGCGGATCGCCTCGTCGTCGTACGCTTTGCCGGTGATGTCCAGCAGCGAGAGGTAATAGGGCGTGGCGAAGAACGGCATCCCCTTTTTGCGGGCCTTCGACAGCAGGTACATGGTCTCCGCCGAGAGCGAGTTGCCCAGAAACCGGTTCAACTCCGAAGGGCTCTTCACGGCCATCGCCAGGTGGAACCGGAAATCGCCCCACCAGACGCCTACCTGACGGTATTTATCCTCGTAGGTCATCCCCTCCTCGAAACGGAACCGCGAAGGGGTCGACTTGCGGTTCTCGATCTTCTGCACCAAGAGGTGGAGCATACGCTCCCTGTTCTGGGCGCGCACCTCCGCCACCTCGGGATCGAGCCCCGTTGGCCAGCGATCGCTGCGGATACGGACGCGCTGCGGCGTGAGCGGCTGCAACTCCAGCCCCTCAAGGCGCTTGAACTGGAAAAACAGGTCGATGAACAGGTCGCAACGCATCTCCGGGTTCTCCAGCCGCCCCGTGAGGAACTGCCACAGCAATTCCAGCGTCCGCACGGGCATCTGCTCACCGGTCGAAAGTTCGCTCACCTCCCGCCCGTCGTAGCCGATCAGCAGGCGGATCTGTTCCGCCGCCTCGCCCTGCGCCGCCGCATGCCGGGCGACGAACTCTTCGAGCCGGGCCCGGAACTCCCCGGCATCGCGGCTCGCATCGGCCTGGGCAACAAGTCCCGGCAGCTCCTGGCGGAAAAACAGCCCGAGCTGGTAAAGCGTGAATGAAAGCATTTTCCTTTGTTTCATAAGCACTATCGTTTATTTTTTCGTTATAATTTTCGGATGCGGGCGGCAATGTCCCCGGTACGGTCGTCAGCGTACGATAAAAAGGGCACGGCGCAATAAAATCACAGATACACCCGGAACCGCAGGCTCCCCTGCAAATTCCTCCGCATTCGGACGATATTCCCGGGAAAAGGGCATTCCTCCGGGCAAATATCAAAAACTGCCGCCCACAGGCGAGCCGGCAAGAATCGGCGGCCTCACAGCAAAAAAACGACGGCCGCCATACGGAATCCGTCACAAAGATAGTAAAAAAATTGACATTTCCCGTCTGCGGTCAGCCGGGGTTCCCGCACCGCCCGCATCTTCCGCCCTTGTATATAAGAACGTATTTTCCCCGCAGAATCGTATTCCCCCGCCCGCACAGCCCTACCCGTACGAACAGATACAAAAACAAGAAAGCCTCGACAATCATCAGATTATCAAGGCTTTTCGAAAAGTCGGGGTGACAAGATTCGAACTTGCGACCACGCGCCCCCCAGAGGAGAAATTTATTTTTTCCGATAAAAGTAATTAACTTTATTTTAGTATATTTACATCACGTACAGAGAATTGCGATTTTGCCTTATTGTCATCTATTGCGATTTTTCTTGTACCACTTTTGTACCACCATCTATTTTACATCGGAAAATGGCCTACTCTGTTCGCATCGTTTTACGGAAATACAAACCCAATTCAATGGGGTATCACATTCTCCAATTATGCGTCACTAAAAACAGCAGTCGCAAGCGCATCAGTCTGAAATTATACGTCGATCCGGCCTATTGGGACAATTCGGCCGAACGACTTACCATCGAACGGAATCTGAAAGGCGAAAAGCAGCGGGAGGCCAATAAGAAACGAATTCAGGACAATGCTTTTTTGGACAAAGTCAAAGCCCGCGCCCGCGAGATTATCGAGAAATTCGAGATAGACGGCATCGACTGGACACTGAACCAATTTGAGGAAACATTTTTGAACCCCTCCAAGCAGGGAAAATTCTGCGCATACCTCGAAAATCACATCCAAACATTAAGGGATACCGGACATACGGGCAACGCCAAATGCTATTTCGAAACGCTTCGACTGCTCAAATATTACGACGGCAAACTGAGTCAACGGCTGTTTTCCGACATCGACCTGCGTTACGTGCGCAATTTCGATACGTTCCTGCAAAAGCGGGGTTGCAAGGGCAATACCCGCAAATATTATTTCAAGGCATTGCGGGCTATATTGAATCAAGCGAAACGAGAAGGTGTCGGTTCGGAAGCGACCTATCCTTTCGTCAAAGGCGGCTTCGAGATTGCCAAGTTGGAAGAAGCGACCGAGAAACGCTACCTCCCGCCTCAAGACTTGCAAAAACTCAAAGATACGCC
The DNA here is from genome assembly GCF_025145285.1 of Alistipes onderdonkii. Taxonomy (NCBI): domain Bacteria; kingdom Pseudomonadati; phylum Bacteroidota; class Bacteroidia; order Bacteroidales; family Rikenellaceae; genus Alistipes; species Alistipes onderdonkii. Next base: position 2,215,433 of record NZ_CP102251.1, on the reverse strand, counting down.
CGCACAGAATCCCCAAAACGAATACGCCCGGCAACTCTTTCTTTTTTCTTACTACTGCTACGGAATGTCGTTCGTCGATATGGCCTACCTTACGACCGATCATATTCAACGGCTGGCTGACGGGAATTATATCGTTTACAAACGCAACAAAATCAAGCACCAAAAGAACGCAACTGCCATCCGAATCCACATTACGCCGGAGATTCAGGGATTGATCGAACAGCTGAAATCTGCCTCGCCAACCGTCGAAAATTATTTGTTACCGATCATCACTTGTTCCGGCTATACGGGCGAGAAGCTATACAACCACATCCGAAGCCGTTACGCCAAATATCAGAAATATTTGAAATCGTTGGCCGAAGAACTCGGCATCGATTATCATTTGACCAGCTATGTAAGCCGTCATACAATGGCAATGACCTTGCAATACAATAAAATCCCGCGCGAAATCATTTCGCAGATGCTCGGTCATGCCGACCTTGAGACGACCAACACCTACCTCGACAGCTTCGACAACAAGGTAATCAACGAGGCGGCAAAAGTTTTGTAATAAGCCGACAATGGTTTAATATTTTTTGTATATTTGCGCTATGAGCGTAAAAAACGAGTCGAAAATAAACCAATTACTGCAAGAGGTTCCGGCTGGAGCCGTGTATCTGACCTCGTGGATGAAGCAAAATAACATACCGCATTCCACCCAACACAGATACGTCGAATCCGCTTGGCTGACCCCCATAGGCACGGGTGCAATGATCCGCACGGGCGATACGCCTACATTATACGGAGCCATGTACAGCCTCAATACACAGGCTGACAAACATCTGACAATCGGAGCCATGTCGGCATTGGAGATACACGGATATTCGCACTACCTCCCGATGGGCAGGCCAACCGTTTCGCTGTCTGCGCCACAAAAGGAGTATTTACCGCTTTGGTTCAGAAAATACGACTGGGGAGTTACGCTCCGGCTGTTTACCACCGAAATATTCAATTCCGACACCGGAATCACCACCACCCGACAAGGGGTTTTCGAGTTGCCGATCTCTACCCCAGAACGGGCATTTATGGAGTGTCTGCACCTCGCTCCGCAATATTACGACATTACCGACCTCTATTATGTGATGGAAATGCTGTCGATACTCCCGCCAAAGAATGTGCAACGACTGTTGGAGGAGTGCCGTTCCGTCAAAGTGAAGCGGCTGTTCCTCTTTATGGCCGAAAAGGCCCATCATGCGTGGTTCGGGGCCCTCAACCTCGACAAAATAGACCTCGGCAGTGGCAAGCGGGTAATCGCCAAAGGAGGCGTTTACGATAAGAAATACCAAATCACTATTCCGGCAGAACTGAAAAATGATTAATCAAGAGTACAAAGAGCGCGTGCGGCTGTTGCTCCGCATCATCCCGATTATTTCGACGGAAGAATGTTTTGCCGTTCACGGCGGCACGGCAATCAATCTGTTCGTGCAAAATCTGCCGCGATATTCGGTAGACATCGACCTGACCTATATTCCCGTCGAGCCGCGGGAAGCAAGCCTCGCCCATATCAAAGAACGGCTGAAAGCGATAAAGGCAAAGATCGAGGCTGCAATACCGGGCATTGCAATACGCGAAGTTCCCAACAAATTGATCTGCACCCATAACGGGCATTTCGTCAAAGTAGAGGTAAACGACGTGAAGCGCGGCATTATCGCACCGCCCATCGAATTGCCCTTATGCGACCTCGCCCAAGAAGATTTCGGCGTATTCTGCAGAGCCCGCATCGTTCCGCTGTCACAACTCTACGGTGGCAAGATCACGGCGGCACTCGACCGCCAGCACCCGCGCGACCTGTTCGATGTAAGTCTGATGCTCGATTATATCAAAGACTTTGACCAGATCAAGCGCGGTTTCATCTTCTGCCTGCTGGGAAGCGACCGCCCGATCTTGGAGTCCCTTAATCCTAATTTCAACGACCAGCGCGACGCCCTGACCAACCAATTTGAGGGCATGTCCTCAACGCCGTTCACCTACGAGCAGTACGAAGCGACCCGCCGCCGACTGGTCGAGTATATCAACGACCATCTGACACCGACCGACAAAGCATTTTTACTCGGATTCGAGGACGGGACGCCGGATTGGGACGCATCGGAATACCAAGATTTCCAGCATTATCCGTCGGTTCAATGGAAGCTACTCAATATTAGAAAGCTGAAAAGGAAAAATCCACAAAAGCATGAGGACGGCATAATCAAGTTGCAAAATTATTTTGGATTCTAATGTACGAAGACATAGTAGATTACGATGACTTTTCAGAAAGAGTAGGTTCTGAAAACGACATCCTTGACCTAATTTACAATGAAATTTGGAAGAGAACATATTGCCCTAAATGCGAAAGATTCAACACCCACAGCAGAAGCAAATACGCTTCAAAAAATATTCTTTGTCATCATTGCAGTATACAATGGTCTATCCTGCAAGAGACAATATTTTTCAAGACACGCATCGATTTAGTTAAATGGAGCTATGTCATCTATGCAATATCGTTTTACCCCCGAAAAGTATCTGTTAAATGGCTCATGACCGAATTGAAAATCAACTCCTATAACACAGTCTGGCATATGGCAAACAAAGTTAAAACTGTTGCCAACCATAGCCCAAAAGACAAATGTATTTTCAGAGAATTAGAAAAAATATTTCGTCGGCATAGATTTATATAACAGGATATAAAATTCATATAACAGGATAAATTATATAAACGACACAAAAACCGCATAAAAAAAGCAAAAAAACTTCAGCCAATAGTATCTTTTCCTACATTACATCTTATAATCAATACAATATGACTGGGAACACCAGTCATATTTTTTGTCTAATCCATAAAAAAACGATATAAAATCTTCAAAATAAAAATACACAAAATATTGACAATCAATATTTATAAGGAATATTTATAATAAAATCAAAATACTGTCAAAATATCCATTCGTATTAGGAGTGCATAACTTAATTTTTTAAGATTATGCATACTAATTCTTTCTCAAAATTCGGGGATGATTTCCCCATCGCGGGACTCTCGGTAAAGCAATTTATCGAACTCTGCGTGAGCCTCGGCTTCGGCAATCGCCCCAACTCTTATCCTAATAAGCCGGAATCACCTCCACCAGAAATTATGGGCATCAATGATGTGATTAAACTTACAGGCTATTCAAAGGCCACGATCTACAAGTTCACACATCAACGACTCATCCCATTTCATAGACCCGCCCACGGGGGACGGCGCTTGGTGTTCATCCGACAGGAAATCGAAGACTGGATGAAAGAGAATTCAATCCCCACCGTCGGGCAATACTGTAAAGAACAATTAAAAAAACTTAATAATTAAAAAATTTATGAAAACAGAATTTAACCCTTTGGAAGCACTGGCCGACATTTCTGAAGACGAACTGAATGAATTTATCGAACTACAGGAGGAAGCTCCCAAGAAGCGCCGGAGACAAAAACCCCGAGAATCCTTTGTGTGTTTCATCTCATTTTACGAATCTATTAAATTAATGCCGGAACGGCTCCATTTAAGAGCATTCAGAGTATTGATGGATTATGCATTCTATCAGAAGGAACCGCCTACAAAGACACCAACACGTATTATGCAATCTTTCGTCAGTTGGCGGAAGCAGGTGGATGTGAACTCGCAAAAATATGATAGAAAAGTCGAGAGTAATTGGGGCGGGAAAGATGATGACGAGAAAGCGGATAATGACGGGACTTAAAACATCCCGTCTTATTTCTCAGAGCAATAACCGGACTAGAAACATACAAGAAACAGGCAACAAGTCAATACGCAAAACACTGAATAACAAAATCATACCCACAACCATCGGATAAAATGATAATTTCAAACGCAATGAACCAAAACAATAAACTCACACTCTCAAGGACAAACACCGTTGTTAGGATTCCAGAAGACATTGTTGGGCCTCAAGTTTCGCTCTTTGCAAACGTAGTTAGCACAACCCCTGTCGCAACGGTCGATTTATGGACATTTTTATTAACGACCTCCTACCAAAATATAGTAGACGAATATCGAGGCACTAAAGATCCGGACATACGCGCCAAAATCAAGAAATTCGAGATACCGTGCGTAACCGTTGCCGGTGTATTCGACACACGCGCCAAAAAGAGGCTTCAACATCTTCATAGCGGCTATATCTGCATCGATATTGATGGGAAACAAAACCCCCGTGTAAAAGGGCGATGGAACTTGGTCAAAAATATGTTGAAAGAAAGAATCAGCAGTTTATGCTATGCTGGGCTATCTGTTGGAGGCGATGGATTATGCTGCATCTTTCGAATAGCTTATCCTGAACGCCATAAAGCTCACTTTTATGCTCTCGTGGACGAAATACAAGAACGGACGCCACTAATCGTCGATGAAAGTGGCAGCGATGTCGTAAGGCTGCGTGTGGCCAGCTATGACCCTCACCCCTATTTCAACCCTGATGCTCCTCCGTACTTGTATTACAAGCCGAACAAATACAGTGCGCCGCGCAGGGGGAAGAAGGCTCGAAACGCCGAAATGGATGTAGTCACAAAACAACGGGCATATTCACTGATAAAAATAATTCAGAAAAAACAGATTGATATCACTGTTGGACGTGCCGTTTGGAAATCCATCGGACAAGCTCTCGCCAGTGAATTTGGGCCCGAAGAAGGGTTACGACTTTTCCACTTGGTAAGTAAATGGCATCCCGATTACGATCATACTGAATGCGATGAAATGTTTGACTGGTGTATCAAAAATCACGATGATGTGGATATAGCTACTTTCTTTTATCATTGTCAAAGGTATAATATAACTTTCAAATAACCCCATCGTGCCGCGAGTGAAGCCGGAGCCCTTCAAGGCTCCAGCTTTTTTATTATATCTGCATCCCTGCGTAGATAATACCCGAAAGCATGTTTGGCGAAATTTGCACAACAAGGCCCCGATGGGTGTCGTCAATTACGAAATATTTTTTACCTTTGTCTTGTCGCGCAAGCGGCGTATATTGGTGAAAGTGTTTCGATTTAACCTCGAATAGGAATCTGGAAAATTCAATTTGCTGAGGGTAAACGACGGCACTCATCACTTGTATTGGTATGCGAGATTAATCCCCATACTATACAGGTGTGGGGTCTTGTGTCAGTTTATTTCAGCAAAGGTATTCCAGAACCTCTATTCGAATAAAACGGGCAGCTCCACACTTTCTTTTTGTAATCATGCCAAGTCGGGGCTGGGTGGCGCAAACACTTACCGTCATGGAGAAAATTACAGCCTACTCGATTCTCAAAGAATTAGGTAACGATGCGTTGTACAAGTACATTTACGAGAACATCGCCGAACCCACCTTTGACTCGCACCGGGTCACCAATCCTTTTCCGCAAGATTTCAAAGACTATTACGAACGTATGTTGATCGCACATGCGGACGAAGGCGACATCCGGAATCGTAATGTAATCATCGCAAACCGTATAGGCATCTATCTCGGTCACAACAGCAGGGATTTGCAGATTGAAAAGATCGGAGAAGTTACGTCTACAAACATGAACGGAGAAGAAACCCCGACTTCGCTTTGGAGAAAAACAACCATGTAACACTACCTTTACTATCTAATAATAAAACTATGGAAGAATTTTACTCACCTGTATGGCAGGAATACCTCGGTGGAGTGAGCGGCATTGTATTTACAATCATCATCATTCTTTTATTCGTTTTCACGTTTCGATACTTGCGTAAAAAGCCTATTTCGCCCACTGCTCCGTCCCAAGTTCCGCAGGCACCGGATGAATTGCCGACAGTCGAAACCTCACAACCAGAACCGCTATTGATTCATTGCCCGGCCTGCGGGACGGAAATATCCCGTTACGCCCCGTCGTGCCTAAAATGCGGGCATCCAATCTGCCCGACCACGAATCCGAGAACCACATCACCGACAGATCATAACCAGACGATCATCATTCAGCAGCCCGTTCGTCAATCTAACGGGACAGGAACCGCCGGATTCGTTTTATCTCTTATCGCCCTGATTCTATCATGGTTCCCGGGAGTAGGCTGGGTGGTTTGGTTTCTGGGATTCATACTGTCTTTCATCGGCATATTCAAAAGCCCGCGAGGCTTAGCGATTACGGGCTTTATCATTTCAATAATCGACCTGATTATTTTAGTTGCACTGGTCGGAACCCTTGCCGGTATAGCCTCAATTTTATTGTAATATATAAAAAAATTAACTATATGCAAAGAATCACAAACAATATTTCAGCAAATTTAACATCAACCCAAGCGACAGAAAAAGCAATGTATAACATGGGTAAATTAGGATTTATACTATCTCTTTTTTCAATTCTTGGAAGTGGTGTCATATCGCCAGCATCCCTTATTATTTCCTGCATTGGAGCAACTTATCGTCAAACGAAACTAACAACGGCAGGAATAATTATTTCATCAGTCATGTTGTTACTATTCTTAATCGGCTCTTGTTTTGTCTATTATTACCTCTCTCATGAAGAATATTAATAGCACCTTTAGTGTATGCCGCAGCGTTCTTACGTTCAACTTATAATCTTTTCCCATGAATACAACTATTAGCTCAGACAATAATGAACAGACTCAAATACAAAATAATCGCATTGGAACAGCCGGACTTGTATTAGTCCTTATGTCGTTCATATTATTTTCTTTCGAAGGGTACATCATAAATTCATTAAACGATAAGAGTCTGTTTTTCACACTTATTTTACCAGTCTTAATAGGGAATTTATGGTTATTGGGACTAATATTTTCTATTATAGGCCTCCGCATTAACCCCAAGGGCAGAGCAATAGCAGGATTAATCATCTCTCTATTGCCGATTCTATTTGCTGCAATAAGTACTATGAGTCCCCAAATATCAACACCTATCCATTTTGAAAACGAATTAAAAGAACGCAAAGCACAGGTCATCGAACGCATCAAGGATGTCCGCACCGCTCAGCGTGCGTTCAGAGCCGAATATCAGCGTTATGCCGAAGATTTCGACGAATTGGAGAGATTTCTTCATGCAAATCCAACCGAATTAAGATGCGACATCGAGCAACTCCGTTACATTCCCAATTCCGACAACGAGTTTATCTTGGAAACCGGATTTACCAAGACATCCTCTAATCGTACCGGCCCTTTCATAGAAGTTCGTGCCCCCTACAAACTCTTCCTCGATACGATTAAATACCGGCAGGAAATAATCAATCTAATTGATGAAGAAGTAAATGTTTTCGACCGTTATCCCGGCATCAAATTCGGCTCGACAGATGAAGCCGATAATGATATTGGTAATTGGGAATAAAATTAATTTCTCGTATATAATTCCGGTCGAGGATAAAGCACATAGTTATAAGTTGTTATCCACATCCTTTCTGAGTCTTTATCCCGACCGTTCTTAGTTGTCCCGACCTGCCGCAACCCGGCAGGTCGCTTTGTTAAATCCCGACAGAAGATACTGCGATGCGATTACGGCTCATGTAGCCGGAAACTCGATAAAATTCATTAACCGCCTGTTTCAAGCCTGTGTATAGGGCTTAAATAAGCAAGCCGCAACGGCGATCTACCAGTACATATCGGCAGAAACGACCTGCGTATTCACAGCCGGAATGTATTACCCAAAAACAAAATCACATGAAAAACAAAGAAGAAATCAGACACTATCTTAACATCCAATTCAGCCCATCGGAAGACGATATGGTGCAAATCGTCCGGAACGATTTCGACCGTATTTTGAATAGCGCGGCATCTTGTGCCCTAATTACGGTCGAGGGTGCAATGCCCGTCTTGGCAGAACAACTCCGCACCGAATTGGAAGCCCTGCACATCGAAGCCGACCTCGACGTGGTTGTAAAAGTAAGCTATCATCCCGCATCGGAGATTAGTTTCGACGACCTATGCAGCCTTTTAACCGTCATCCACGAATTTGCCCCGCAGGTTAATATCGTCTGGGGCTGCGGCACGGATGCAAAACTGGCGGAAACCGACTATTCAATACTGTTGCTGATCGGGACATCGGCAGAGTAAATTTGCAAAACCTGCCAATATGTTTTGGCAGGTCGCTTTGTTAAATTCCGATAGAAGATACTGCAACGCGGTTACAGTCCATATAGCCATGCCCCCGATAAAATTCATTATCCGCCTGTTCGGAGCGACTGTATAGGCCCAAACACAGCAACTACCCAACAACCAAATACTTAACGACTGAGACTAAAATTTTCGGATGGCGACCATTTATGTACCACTTGTGTACCACCGCCACTTTTCTGGCTATACATCACAAAAGAAAAATCCTTGATATTCGATTAAATATCAAGGATTTTCCATCAGTCGGGGTGACAAGATTCGAACTTGCGACCACGCGCCCCCCAGACGCGTACTCTAACCGGGCTGAGCTACACCCCGTAGCGTTTCGGAGTGCAAATATAGTGTATTTTTCACAAATCGTCACATTTCTGCGGGATTTTTTTCTAATTTTGTCCTCAATGAAACGATTCGCACTTCTCATAGCGGTATTCTTCGGGTTCCTGGCCAGCGGCTGCGGAGGCTCCGCAACGCGCTCTGCCGCAGATTTCACAATCGAGGTCTACACACCCGAATATGCTTCGGGATTCGACATCCGCGGCTCGGACAAGGACGCCGCGACCCTGGTCACCGTCCGCAACCCGTGGCAGGGAGCCGGCAACGTCGAGCAGCACCTGCTCATCCTGCGCGAGGGGGCCAAAGCCCCGGCGGGCCTCGACGCCCAGGTCGTGAAAGCCCCCGTGCGGCACGTCGTCTGCATGTCTTCGAGCCATGTGGCCATGTTCGACGCCCTGGGCGAGGTGCGGCGCATCTCCGGTGTTTCGGGCATCGATTACATCAGCAACACCTACGTCAACGAACACCGCTACTGCGGCGAAGTGCGCGACGTGGGATACGACACCAACCTCAACTTCGAACTGCTGGCCTCCATGCGGCCCGACCTCGTCCTGCTCTACGGCGTGACGGGCGAAAACACCGTCGTCACGGGCAAACTCCGCGAACTGGGCATTCCTTATATATATATTGGGGACTATATGGAAGAGTCGCCTCTGGGCAAGGCCGAATGGCTGATGGTGGCCGCCGAGCTGTGCAACGTCCGCGACAAGGGTGCCGAGACTTTCCGCGGGATCGCCGCACGCTACAACGCGCTCAAGGCCCGAATCGCGGGGGCAGCCGGCGGTTCCCGCCCCAAAGTGATGCTCAACACGCCCTACCGCGACACCTGGTTCATGCCCTCGTCGCGGAGTTTCATGGTGCGCCTGATCGAAGACGCCGGCGGCGAATACGTCTACACGAAAAACAACTCGGACACCTCGGTCGCCGTCGACCTCGAAGAGGCCTACCTGCTGGCCTCGGCCGCCGACACGTGGATCAACGTCGGCCCGTGCAATACCCTGGCCGAACTCACGGCCCAGAACCCCAAGTTCGCGGACGTCCCCGCCGTTCGCAACCGGCAGGTCTTCAACAACAACCGCCGCCAGACCCCTGCCGGAGGCTCCGATTTCTGGGAGTCGGGCGTCATACGCCCCGACCTGGTGCTGCACGACCTGTGCGCCGTCTTCAATCCCCAAGCCGCCGACACCGCGGAACTCTACTACTATAAACGGCTCGAATAATGAAACGGCTCGCAATGCTCCTGTCGGCTCTGCTCTGCCTGCAAACGGCGGCATCGGGCGCGGAACCGTGGTTCCGCTACTTCTCGGACGGGCGCGCCGTCATCAAACGGGGTTCGCTCTACGGCTTCGCCGACCGCAACGGCACCGAAGCCATCCCCTGCCGGTATACCAAGGCCTATCCTTTCCACGACGGCATCGCCATGGTGCGGCAGGGCTATGAAGTCTTCGCCATCGACACCCTGAAGAAATCCCCCAGGTGGACGCCCGGCACGGCCAACGGCGTCCCCGTCGACGTACGTTACGAAACCTCCTTCAAATTCCAGTACCGCTAAATGGCAGTCGGCAGAACCACATTTCTTTTCACGGCGCTTGCGCTGCTGACCGTGGTGCTCTTCACGGCCGACCTCCTGGTCGGCTCGGTCGCCGTGGCGCCCGCCGACATCTGGGCGGCACTCACGGGCGGCGACTGCGACCCCGCCATACGGGACATCATCCTGCGGATACGGCTGCTCAAAGCCGTCACGGCACTTCTGGCCGGCGCGGCGCTCGCCGCCAGCGGCCTGCAGATGCAGACCCTTTTCCGCAACCCGCTGGCCGGGCCCTATGTGCTGGGCATCAGCTCGGGCGCCGGGCTGGGCGTAGCGCTGTTCCTGCTGGGGGCTCCCCTGCTGGGCGTCTCGGCGCACTCGTTCGTGCAGTCGCTCGGCATCGCCGGCGCGGCATGGCTCGGCGCGGCACTCGTGCTGCTGGTCGTGATGGCGGTCAGCCGCCGCATCAAGGACATCATGGTCATCCTCATCCTGGGCATGATGTTCGGCTCGGGCATCAGTTCCGTAGTCGAGATACTCCAATACCTGTCGAGCGAGGCGGCGCTCAAATCGTTCGTCATCTGGACGATGGGGTCGCTGGGCGACGTCACGGGCGGCAACCTCGCCCTGATGCTCCCGGTCATCGCCGCGGGGCTCGTGCTCAGCGTCGCCGCCATCAAGCCGCTCAACCTGCTGCTGCTGGGCGAAAACTATGCCCGCACGATGGGGCTCAACGTGCAACGCACCCGTACGCTGCTGTTCCTCTCCACCGTACTGCTGGCCGGTACCGTCACCGCCTTCTGCGGCCCCGTGGGCTTCATCGGGCTGGCCGTCCCGCACCTGGCACGCATGCTCTTCGCCAGCGCCGACCACCGCATCCTCATGCCGGGGTCGATGCTCGCGGGCGCCGCCCTGCTGCTGGTCTGCGACCTCATTTCGAAAACCCTGGCGCTGCCGATCAACACCGTCACGGCCCTGATGGGCATCCCGGTGGTCATCATCGTCGTCGTCCGCAACCGCAACCTCTTCTAAAATGGCAGCCGACATCCTCCATACCCCCCGACCGCACGCCGGCCCCGCACCCGGGGCACCGGGCATCTCGCTGCACGGCCTCACCCTCGCCTACGGCCGCCGCGTCCTGCTGCGCGACGCCGACGCCGTGCTCCCGCAAGGGTCGATCACGGCGCTCATAGGCCGCAACGGGACGGGCAAAAGCACCCTGCTGCGGGCGATCGCCGGGCTGGGCACGGCCGCCGGCGAGATCCGGCTCTGCGGCAAGCCCCTCGCCGCGCTCACCACGCTGCAACGCGCCTCCATCGTCAGCTTCGTCACCACCGACAAGATACGCATCGCCAACCTGGCCTGCGAGGATGTCGTCGCCCTGGGCCGCGCGCCCTACACCAACTGGATCGGGCACATGCAGCAGGCCGACCGCGACATCGTGTCACGCTCGCTCTCGCTGGTGGGCATGTCGTCGTTCGCCCGCAAGACCATGGATCGCATGTCCGACGGCGAATGCCAGCGCATCCTGATCGCACGCGCTCTGGCGCAGGACACCCCCGTGATCCTGCTCGACGAGCCCACGGCCTTCCTCGACCTTCCCAACCGCTACGAACTGGCGTCGCTGCTGCGCCGCCTGGCACACGAAGAGGGCAAATGCATCTTCTTCTCGACGCACGACCTCGACGTGGCGCTCGGGCTCTGCGACGCCACAGCGCTCATCGACACCCCCGCACTGCACTGCATGTCGGCGGCCGACATGGCGGCGAGCGGCCATATCGAACGGCTTTTCGCCGGCGCGGGCATCTCGTTCGACCCTGCGACGCTGACCATCCGGCTCGCAAAAAAATAGAATATCCAATATTTTTCCGCCAATTTTTTGTTAAACTCACTTTTTTATTTACCTTTGCACCGCTAAAGTCACCCTTTCGGGGGTATGCGATAGTGGTATTGGCCCATTCGTCTATCGGTTAGGACGCAAGATTTTCATTCTTGAAAGAGGAGTTCGACTCTCCTATGGGCTACGAACGAGGAGGGCTGCGGAGCGGCACGGAACCGGGGGGGGGCTCCCGACCGGCAACCGGGACAGCAAAAACGGCAGGCCTCTACGGGTGAATACTTTTCAAGGAGCGGGCTTCAGGCCTATCCGCACACAGCCACGGCTGGAACCGATTTAGCAACTGAAAAAGTAAAAAATAAAAAACACAGAATTATGGCAAACCATAAGTCATCGAAAAAACGCATTCGCCAGACCGCGGCCAAGCGTGCCCACAACCGTCTGTACCACAAGACAGCACGTAATGCCGTGAAAGCACTGCGCAACACCTCGGAGAAGAGTGCCGCCGAAGCCCTGCTCCCCAAGGTAACCACCATGCTGGACAAGCTCGCCAAGCACAATATCGTGCACAAGAACAAGGCCGCAAACCTGAAGAGCGCCCTCCAGCTGCACGTGAACGCACTTTAATCCGGCCGGATGCAAAGCCAGAAGCTGCCCCTGTGGCAGCTTTTTTTATTCCCCTGCGCCAAGCAACGGTATCTGCCACCGTCCCGCCAGCCCGGGCACAGCGCACACATACGTTCCGGCATACACGGCACACTCCGCTCCCGTCACACGGCGCCCGTCCCCGGGAACAGCACCCACGCCGGCCCGCACGGCACGGCAGACGGACAATCCTCCCGGCACCCCCGCACAAGACTCAAGGCACGCCCCACGCCGCACACCGCTCACCGCTCACCGCTTACCGCTTACCGCTTACCGCTTACCGCACGTTCCACACCGCACCTGGCTCCCGAATACGCCTTGTACGACAAAGCCGTCCGCATCGCTGCGGACGGCTTCCGTTTTTCCCCGCCGGGCATCCCCGCGCGGCCCTACCTTTCCCGGGAGTCCTGATCCTCCGGCGGCCTCACTCCCGCCCGGAAAACCCGGATCCGTCCCCGGAATCACTCCTTTTCGGGAAAGCCCTGCGCCTTGAGGCGGATATCCGCGCCGTCGGGCGTCACCAGGTATACCCCCGTCGACTCGGGCGTTATGTGGCCGATGACATCGACGCACCCCATGCGCATCACCTGCTCCTGCAAGGCCAGCGGCACCGTGAACAGCAATTCGTGATCTTCACCGCCGTTGAGCGCCGCCACGACCGGGTCGGCATTCAGTTCCTCCGCCAAGGCATAGGTCTGCCTTGCGATAGGAATCCGGTCGAGGTATATGCGGGCCCCGCATTTCGACGCCTTGCAAATCTGCATCAGGTCGCTGGAAAGCCCGTCCGAAAGGTCGATCATCGACGTCGGTACGATGCCCTCCTCGGCCAATGCCTCCACAATGTCCTTGCGCAGGCGCGGCTTGAGATACTTCTCCAGCAGGTATTCGTACCCTGCGAACTTCGGTTCCGGGTCTTTCACGTCTGCGAGCACCCGCTTCTCGCGCTCCAGCAGCCGCAGCCCCATATACGCCGCACCGAGGTTGCCCGAAATACAGATCAGGTCGTTCTGCTGTGCGCCGCCGCGCGACACGACCTTCTCCTTCGGGGCATGTCCCAGCGCCGTGAGGCCCAGCACCAGTCCGGTCATCGAAGCCTTCGTATCGCCCCCCACGAGGTCGATCCCCTGCTCCCTGCACGCGAAGGCAATCCCCTCGTACAGATCCTGCAACGCCTCCACCGACATTTTGGACGACACGCCGAGCGACACCATCAGCTGCGAAGGCAGTGCGTTCATCGCCAGTATATCGCTCGCGGCCACCGTCACGGCCTTGTATCCCAGGTGCCTGAGGGGAAAATAGGTCAGGTCGAAGTCTATGCCCTCCAGCAGTGCGTCCGTCGAACAGAGCACCGCCTCGCCGGACGGCGGCATGACGACCGCCGCATCGTCGCCCGCAGCGCGGAGCGTCGAAGCGTCCGCCGGGTCGAACCCTCTGGTCAACAGGTCTATCAGGCCGAATTCACCCAGCTCGGCGATTTCGGTGCGTCGTTTCTTTTCCATATTATAAATTTTTTTACAAAATTACGGATTCTTTACTCTTTCCCAAAAATTTAGCGTATTTTTGTCCGGTAAATCCCAAATTCGGCTTCTACATATGATAAACATCGTCTTATTCGGTGCGCCGGGCTGCGGCAAAGGCACGCAGGCACAACGGCTCAAAGCACACTACGGCATCGAGCATGTCTCGACGGGCGAGGTTATCCGCGACGAGATCCGCCGCGGCACGGAACTCGGACGCAGCATGGAATCTTACATCGAGGCTGGCAAACTGGCCCCCGACGAAATCGTCATCGGCATGGTCGCCAACTATGTCGCCCAGCACAAACATGCCAAGGGCTGTATCTTCGACGGCTTCCCCCGCACCACGGTACAGGCCGAGGAGTTCGACAAGCTCCTCGCCCGGCACGGGCTGAAGGTCGACATCATGGTCGACATCCACGTCCCCGAAGAGGAGCTCGTCCAGCGCATCCTGCTCCGCGGCAAGGATTCGGGACGCGCCGACGACGCCTCCGAGGAGGTGATCCGCGGCCGCCTCGACGTCTACCGCCAGCAGACCGCCGTCGTCTCGGACTACTACGCCGCCCGGGGCAAATACGCCTCGGTCAACGGCACGGGTTCGATGGAGGAGGTCTTCTCGCGCATCACCGACGTGATCGACCAGTTGCAATAGGCCGCCGCCGGCCGACCGCCGAAACCCGGGGCAAATCCTGTTCCGGGCTCCATTTCCATCCCCTTTTCCGCAGCAGGGCGAGGGCCGGCACCGCCCGTTTCCGGCTCCGGAGGCAGACACGCCCCGGCACTTTCCCCGCCTTTGCGGCCGCTGTCCGTACACCCGGGACTGACCCCGGCGGCGGAATCGGCTCAAAGATACGGCGATAAAACCGAAAAAAAGGTGCGCGGCTTTGCTATTTTACAAATAATCCGTATATTTGCAACCCCATTGAGGGACAATTAACTAATTTTAATACGTATTATGAACAATTACGAAACCGTTTTCATTGTCACGCCGGTTCTGTCCGATGCACAGGTGCAGGAGGTCGCTGACAAATTCCAGGGTGTCATCACCGAGAACGGCGGTCAGATTGTGAACAAGGAGTCGTGGGGCCTTCGCAAGCTCGCCTACCCTATTCAGAAGAAGACCACCGGTTTTTACTTCCTGGTCGAGTTCACGGGCGAAGGCTCGCTCATAGGCACGCTCGAAACGCAGTACCGCCGCGACGAGCGCATCATCCGTTTCCTTACTTTCAAGCAGGACAAGTTCGCCGTGGAATACTCGGAGAAGCGTCGTGCAAAACTTTCTAACAAACAGGAGGAGTAAACCATGGCACAGGAGAACAAAGCACAGTCTGAAATCCGCTACCTCAACCCGGTATCGGTCGACGTCAAGAAAAAGAAATACTGCCGTTTCAAGAAGCTCGGCATCAAATACGTGGATTACAAGGACGGGGAGTTCCTCAAGAAATTCCTCAACGAGCAGGGTAAGATCCTTCCCCGCCGCCTGACGGGTACTTCGCAGAAGTTCCAGAAGAAGGTGGCCCAGGCCGTGAAGCGTGCGCGTCACCTCGCCATCCTGCCCTTCGTAACCGATTGCATGAAATAATTAAAGGAGGAAGAGACAATGGAAGTTATTCTGATCAAAGATATGGAAAACCTGGGCTACGCCAACGACATCGTGACCGTAAAGCCCGGTTATGCGAACAACTACCTGATTCCCCAGGGTTACGCAAAGGCTGCCACCGCATCCGCCAAGAAGGTGCTCGCCGAGAACCTCCGCCAGCGCGCCCACAAGGACGCCAAGATCCTTGCCGACGCACAGGCACTCGCCGAGACCATCGCCAACCTGCCGCTCACGCTGGCCGTGAAGGCCGAGGAGGGCAAGCTCTTCGGTACGGTTACCGCCACCGACCTGGCCGAGGCCCTGGCTGCCAAAGGCATCGAACTCGACCGCAAGCTGATCGCCGTAGAGGGCATCAAGACCGTCGGCGAATACGAAGCAACCGCCAAACTCCACAAGGAGGTCAAGGCAGTCATCAAATTCTCGGTTACCGCCGCAGAATAATGCGCAAACCGGGGGGGGGGCAGGTTCGCGACTGCACCCCATCCAATGAAAAAAGGAGAACCTTTGGTTCTCCTTTTTTGTTTCCCTACAAGAACCGCCCGGCATCGTCATTCCGTCTTTCCAAAACCTAACCCGACCCAAACCTCAACACAGCATCTGCCCCATTGTTACACAACTTTATGAAACCGCGAATAAAACACTTTATCATGGAATTATACCAACATTCTGGCAAGTTGCAACCTGCAACTACGCCATGCGTTCAGTAAATATTCCTGCCAAAATAATAAACATTCGCGCCAGTAAGCCAGATTTACACCCCGGCGTACATTTTACAGAGATTTTTTTGCTAATTATGTATTCCAAACAGTTTCCATAAATCTTGTCAAAATGGGTAAAAATACAACCAGAATCTTACTGACACTGGCCATCTTGTGCGGCATTTCAGCCTTGCAGGCCCAGGTTCCAGCAGTTCCGCCGCGCACCGAGCTTGACAGTCCGTTCGGAAAGGCCGATACGAAGAAATTTCTTACCCCGCCCAAAGTCTACCACCCGGAGACATGGTTCCATTATATAGGTGGCAATGTCTCCAAAGAGGGCATTACAGCCGACCTCGAAGCTATTGCCGCCGCCGGAATAACAGGCATCCAACTTTTCCACGGTCAGTTCGGCGGCCCGTGGCCCGGCGTCGAGCCCCAAATCGCCTGTCTGAGCGAATCGTGGGACGACGCAGTCCACCACACGGCTAAGGAATGCCAGCGGCTCGGACTGCGGTTCACGATGCTGGTCTGCCCAGGCTGGGCACTGGCAGGTGGCCCTTGGATCGAACCCGCCAATGCCATGCGCCACCTGACGTGGAGCCGCACCGACATTACGGGCGGGAAACCCGTCGTCTGGAAACTGCCTCGGCCGCAACCGAGCGAAGAGGAGTGGAGGGACTACCGCGATGTGGCTGTCCTCGCATTCCCCACGCCGCAGGACGACACTGGCTCACCCCTTATGCCCGCCTCCGTACGCAGCAACCGCAACGACCTCCCATGGAAAGAACTCATCACTGGCACCCTTGGAGCAGTCGTCCACCTAGCCCCGGCACGCGAGGGGCAACCTAACTGGGTTGAAGTTACTTTCCCCGAAGCTACAAAGTTGCGCACGATTGAATTTTCGAGCATCAATGGGTTCAATACCATCATGTGCTACGAACCAGGCATTTCGGTGAATATCGAAGCCGTTATGCCTGATGGTTCTACCCGTAAAATACGCTCCCTGCAAATCCCCCAAAGTAACTGGCAGGATGAATCTCCCATCAGCCTAGCCTGCTCCGACATCGATGGGGTCAACACCTACCGCATCTCCATCAATAATCGTCACACCATGGGGATCGGACGCCTACGCCTTTCTTCCGCTGCGGTCAAAGACAATTGGGAGGCCGAAGCAGGCTGGACTCTGCGCAGCCTAATCAGAGGACAGCATCCCGAGCAGGCGAAAGAAGCCTTTATAGACCCCGCCCGAATCATTGACCTCTCGGATGCCATGGATACAAAAGGCAATCTATCGTGGAATGCACCAGAGGGTAACTGGACGATACTTCGCATCGGACACGTGAATACGGGTATGAAAAACGGGCCAGCACCAGCCGAAGGTACCGGCTGGGAGTGCGACAAATTCTCCAGTGAAGGTGCCGACGCCCAATTCGCAGGCTATATTGGGAGACTCATCGGCCCAAACGGCCCCTTATATGGAGGTATGCTCGACGGCATGCTCATGGATAGTTGGGAGTGCAAAACCCAAACATGGACGGCCAACATGGAACAGGAGTTCGAGCAATTGGCAGGCTACCCTCTCCGACAATGGCTCCCGGCAATCTTCGGGTATGTTGTGAAGGATCACGAAACCACGACACGCTTTCTACGGGACTGGCGCGCAACTATTAGCAGCCTGGCCACCGAAAAATTCTTTGGCGGAATGGCGCATAACGCTCACGCCAATGGGCTTACGTTGGCTTTCGAGACCGCCTTTGGTGATATCCTTCCGGGCGATATTCTCGAATACTATAAATATGCAGATGTCCCCATGTGTGAATTCTGGCGCCATCCGTCGGACACGTTCGTCGGCTCAATCAATTTCAAACCTATTAAACCTACTGCATCGGCCGCCCGCCTCTATGGCAAACCACGCGTAGCTGCAGAGTCATTCACATCATTCCAGCTGACGTGGGACGAACACCTGAGCCGTATGCGCGAAGTTGCCAACCAGAATGCCATAGAGGGCGTGACCCACAATGTGCTACATACCTACACGCACAACCCACGCACCGACTTCCTTCCGCCGGGCACCTCATTCGGCTCCAATATCGGCACACCGTTCCTGCGCGGGCAGACATGGTGGAAGCACATGCCTGAATTCACCACCTACCTAGCTCGCTGCAGCTACCTGCTGGAGCGCGGAAAACCTGTCTCTGACGTACTGTGGTACTTGGGCGACGAATTCGACCACAAACCCGACCAACGTTTTCCTTTCCCAGAAGGCTTCAAATACGACTACTGTAACCACGACATCCTACTCAACCGACTCTCCGTACGTGACGGAATGATCGTGACACCAGAGGGCATCACATACCGACTGCTTTGGCTACCTGACATCCCGCGACTGATGCCCGAGACACTCGAAAAACTTTACGATCTGGTTCGGCAGGGTGCCGTCATCGTCGGGAACGCCCCTACAGGCCTAGCAACCCTGAACGAATCAGGCAATGCACAGAAACGCTTTGACAAAGCTGTAAAGAATATCTGGGGCAAAGCCTCACCCGGTATCCGCAAGGTCGGTAAAGGAACGGTTATCTCCGGTACTCCGCTTAGCGAAGCACTGGAAACACTCGGACTGCAACCCGACGTAACAGGCATGGGTGCACGATGGTTACACCGCCACATCGAAGGAGCTGACTGGTATTATATCTGTGCACCGACGGGCACCGGATTCTCGGGTACGCTCGATTTTCGCAACACCGGACAGGCCGAAATCTGGGATCCAGTAACCGGCAGTGTCACCCCAGCCGTCGCTATCCACAATGGGGAGCGCACAGAAGTAACGCTTAGGCTGCCACAAGCAGGCTCTTGCTTTGTGGTCTTCCGCAAGGACTCCGACATAACAGTCCCCTCGGCGACAACCTGCAAACCGACACAATCACTTCTGCTCAACACTCCTTGGACGATAAATTTCCCCGAAGGGTGGGGTATACCCGAAACACTGGTAGTGAATGAGTTAAAGCCTTGGAAAGAGCTCGCTGCAAACGATGAGGGTAAGGCATTCTCTGGCACAGCTACTTACACGACCACATTCGACATTGGCACGAAACAGGCGGGCTGCAAATACCACCTCGACCTAGGACGCGTAGACATGATCGCAGCAGTGTCCGTCAACGGCCGGAAATTACGCACCTTGTGGACAGCCCCCTATGAGTTGGACATTACGGAAGCCGTCAACGAGGGCTGCAACGAACTGAAGGTGGAGGTTACAGGCACCTGGTACAACCGCTTGGTGTATGACGCCGGGCAATCGGAGGAAAGGCGCCTGACGTGGACGATCAGTGGGCCTCCGGCGAATGCGACGTTACAGGAAACCGGGCTAATGGGGCCCGTCATGCTTTCGATCTGCGAATAGGCTGCTTGGAAACACTGTAACGGCAAAGCCGTCCCCTCTAGGCCTTCCTGCACTCCCGGATATTCCGCAAAGCCGCCACTGCGATCACATACCCCTTTCATCCGCTTCATAAAGAGCGTCCTTGATCACAGGACGCTCTTTATCCTGTTACGGAAAGAGGCCCCTTGGAATCCACAGAACCGATTTTGAAACAACTGAAATATTTATTATTTTAGTTCTGACATTTGCGCACCCCTCTTAAAATCTACCTCATACGATGAAAAAGGTTTACACAACACTTCGATTTATCATTTTTGCACTGCCATCACTTGTATCATTCAGTCTTTCCCATGCCTATACTTTACGCCAGATATTCGACAAGGACAAATTATCAAATAGTTGTGTGGTCAGCCTTTGCCAGGATAGGAGTGGATTATTATGGATCGGAACGATAGACGGGATCAATTCCTACAATGGACGAGAGGTGCGTCCATTCCTTTACGACCGGGACAAGAAAGAACTTTCGGGAAGTGTGGTGGAACAGCTCATCGAAACCCAAGATGGCCAACTGTGGGCTGCTACGCTCTATGGACTTGACCGATACGACAAATACCGGAACCGATTGATTACCTATAAGAATTTCAGTAAAAACCTCTGCTTGGACAAGGATTCCCGGAATACGTTATTCGTCATACCGACGGATCACCGGCTGTTCTATTTCCTTTCCGAGGACGATGTGTGCCACGAAATGAAAGATGTCGGGTTGGCAGCCGACTCAATCGTAAACATGGTCATCACACCAAACGATGAAATGACACTCTTTCATAAAAACGGTGACATCGCAGGATACCGCATTTCGTACGAGAAAAACGTTCCACGCGTGAATCTCTCCTATCGCTACAAACACACGGCCGAGATCGAAATCTGCAAAACCGATGGTGACGACATTTTCTTCGTTGATGCTAACCTCACCCTCTTCCAATTCGATTACCGCAGCAAAAATGCTGAGCAGATCACCTCGCTGACACAGTTTGCAAAACATGGCTCCGTGCAAGCCGTCGTCCGGTTTGCCGGTGATTATTTCATCGGGTTCAAAACGGGGGGCATTTGGACGCTCAACATTTCTTCCGGGGTAGAACGCTGGGAAGAAATCCCAATAAACTGCGGAGTCTGCACCCTTATGAAAGACAGGTATCAGGATATCATCTGGATCGCGTCCGACGGCAAGGGAGTCTACGCTTATTCCGACGACGAATACTCGATCTCATCCACTTTCTCATCCGACATCAGCAAATTGCTAGGCCGTCCCGTGCGGTGCATGCAACTGGAAAAAGGCGACCTGTGGATCGGGTACAAAGGCGATGGGATCGTCAAGATAGACGATTATACACCCCTCACCGATCTGCGCCATGCGCACTTCACGCACTTCACGGCTTCTGACAGCCGCCTCACCGACAACCGAGTATTTGCCTTCGAACCGGGCGACAATGACATCCTTTGGATTGGCCATCATGAAGGGCTGAACTATTACTCCTATCGCACCCGCACTATCAAACGTCTCCCGTTCATGTGCAACGGGGAACCAATCCGGTTCGTGCATGACATCTACCAACAAGATAACTACCTGTGGATCGCCAGCGTCATCATGGGGGTCTACAAGGCGAAAATCAGTTGGCGCGACGGCTTACCAACACTCACAGTCGTGAAGCACTTCGTCCTGGACGGCGGTGACATCTACTCCAACCTCTGCTTTTCGCTCTATCCGGATGGAGACTACCTCTTCGTCGCAAACCGGGGAAAAGGAGTCATGAAGATAGACACGCGTGACGACTCATACTCGATGCTACGCTTCGACTCCAGAATACCCAACGAAACCGTGAACGACATCTTCTGCATTTCCAAAGATGACGACGGGAACTACCTGTTCGGCACCGGATTAGGACTGGTCATCTATCATCCCGACGGAGAGTACGAACTGCTAAACCGCACCAACGGGTTCCCCGAGAACATGATCCGAGGCATTATAAAGACAGGTAAAAACCGCTTCTGGCTGGCAACCAACCACGGGCTTATCAATTTCGACTCTCGCACCCGCCTCGCCTTCACGTTCGGAGTACAGTCCGGACTGAATATTTCGGAGTTCAGCGACGCAGCCCAATACCGTACCGAAGATGGCGAATACGTCATGTTCGGAGGTGTAAACGGATTCATAACCATCCGAGAAAACGCCAAGAGCAAACCAAGCATCCACATGCCCGACATCCAGTTTGACAGGCTCTCAGTCCTCGGCGTGGACTATGCCCCCGAAGAGTTTTTTGGTGGGGGGGGGAATTTCGCACTTCGGGATTGCTGGAGCTGAACCACGACCAGAATGTTTTCTCGATCTCGTTCAGGGCGATCGACTATCTTAACGGCAATAACCAGCAATATTACTATAAATTAGAAGGAGGCAACGACCAGTGGATCAACAACGGGAGTTCGAATACGGTTTCGTTCGCCAACATCAGTCCCGGTACCTATACACTGCTAGTCAAATACTACAATTGTGCCACAAACCGCGAGAGCCGCACGGCAACTCTACAGATAAGGATCAGACCGCCATGGTATTTCTCGAACGGAGCCAAAAGCCTATATTTCATCTTCATTCTGAGCTGTATCGGACTTTTCATTCACTATTTGATGAAGCGAAGCCAGCGACATCACGATGCAATCATGCAGCAACTGGAACAGCAGCACAAGGAGGAAGTCTACGAATCTAAACTCAATTTCTTCACCAATATCGCGCATGAATTCTGTACGCCGCTCTCACTGATATATGCCCCCGTCAATCGGATACTCAGGATAAAGCATCTCGACCAGCCGACCCTACGCTACGCTGGACTGATAAAAAACAATGCCGAACGCCTGAACTCACTCATTACGGATTTGCTCGAATTCCGGCGGGTAGAAACGGGACACAAGACGCCAAAAATCACCGCTGTCGACATCTCTGGAATTGCCCAAAGCATCCTCGAAGCATTCTCGGAAATGGCAGTAGGCCTTAATATCAGGCTCGAAGCAAATATTCCAGCAAAGGTATGCCGGAACTCGGACAGCAGTTTCATCGTCACGATCCTGAACAACTCCCTGGCCGTCGCCATAAAATATACCGAACACGGCGGCATCGTAAAACTCTGCATCGACACGACGAACGAACTGCTGAACATCACAATCTCCTATACCGGCAGGAAAATCAGCGAAGGCAACCTGCCCCACTTGCCGGATCGCTACCGCATGCTCGACAACCTCGAGCATAATCCTGACGCGGAGTTGAATTCGAGAGATCAGCTCGCACTTGCCATATCGTATAGCCTGATTCATATCCTCGGAGGGGATGTGCAGATAGACACTTCCGACAAATGGACACATTTCCGTGTTACCCTGCCTGCATCGGAGGCGACAGCAAATTCCACCCCCGCCAATCATAGTGAGAAGGAACAACTCATACCAAAAGCCGATACACAGGCAACTCCCATCCGTCTTCCGAGCACTCCCTTCGACGACTCAAAGCTCACCATGGTGGTCATCGACAATGAACACGAGCTCCTGTGGTTCATGACCGATCTTTTTTCCGACAAATTCAACGTCATATGCTTCGATTGTATCCCAGAAACCGACTCGGTATTCTGCGATAACATTCCAGACATTATCCTATGCAACTACATGATGTCAAATTTCAACACACTGGATTTCACTAGGCGCATCAAGTCGAATCCTGATCGGTCGCACATCCCATTGATCATGATTTCCGCTAAACACGAGATCGAAGATCAGATAGCAGCCCTCAATGCAGGCGCCGAACTATACGTCACCATGCCCTTCAACGTCGATTTTCTCCGCACTTCGGTCGAAAAGCTACTCAAACGTAAAGAAGCACTCAAAGCGTATTTCGCCTCCAAGATCAGTGCCTTCGAACTTGTGGACGGCAAGCTGATCCACAAGTCACACCGTAAACTGTACAAAGAAATCGTCGACATTATCAACAAGAATATCGAAAACGACAAACTGTCGGCTGAATTCATTGCCACCCAGATGAACATGGGCGTGCGCAAACTCTACCGACAGGTCGAAGAGATCAAGGGTATCGGCATCAGCAGCCTGATCCGCGAATGCCGGCTTGTGGTGGCGTGCGATCTATTGATCAAATCGCGGCTCACGATCGACGAGGTCGTCTTTAAATCCGGCTTCTCCAACCGGGTCAGTTTCTACAAGGCATTCGCAAAAAAGTACAACTGCACTCCCAAGGAATACCGCGACCGGAACAGCATTGGATGACATACTACAACACTCCCTGCATGAAAAAAGTCTCGTTCGATATAAAGCTCTTCATGTGGCAGCCTTCCGAACATGCCTCATTTCACGGAAATAACATCAACACAGATTCCAAGCACGACTTCACCTTGTAAACAATTGTGTCAAAGTAGTAAACATCAGTGCATTCTCCGACCCTTTTTACCGACAGTAATAATTATTGAATTTTACTCTGCATATATTTGACAAAGCAATTCCTTGGCTCTGAAACAGAATTCTGCCCCTTCCCAACCGACTACCGAAAATCTTAAACCTATATGATGAAAAAAATTCTTCCCGTTGTATTATTACTGTTCATATGTATAGACGCCTTTTCACAGGATAGAGTTCGGGCCTATTTAGTCTCGAACGCCCATTTTGATTCCCAGTGGAACTGGGATGTGCAGCGTTCGATCCGTGAGTACATTCCAAAGACGCTGGATCAGAACCTGTTCCTCTTGGGCACCTACCCGGATTATGTATTCAATTTCGAAGGGGGCATCAAGTACCAGTGGATGAAGGAGTACTACCCCCACCAGTACGAGTTGATCAAGCGTTACATCCGCGAGGGGCGCTGGCATGTCACGGGCAGCACGTGGGACGCGACGGATCCGAACATCCCTTCTGCGGAGTCCTTCACGCGCAATATCCTGTACGGGCAGCACTTCTACCGCCGGGAATTCGGGGTCGAAGGCACGGACATCTTCCTTCCGGACTGCTTCGGTTTCGGGTGGACGCTTCCGACGATCGCGGCCCACAGCGGTCTTATCGGTTTCTCGACTCAGAAACTCATGTGGCGGCACCGCCCGTTCCACGGTACGAGCAAGATTCCGTTCGAGATCGGCTTGTGGCAGGGCGTCGACGGCTCCCGTATCATGGCCGTGATGGACGCGCACAACTATACGACCAAGTGGCGTTACGAAGACCTCAGCCACAGCAAGTACCTGCAGGACATCGCCCAGAGCAACCCTCTGAATGCCGTTTACCATTACTATGGTACGGGGGACACGGGCGGCGCCCCGACCATCGAGTCGGTTCGGGCTTTGGAACTGGGACTGCAGGGCGACGGGCCGGTGGAGATCATCAGCGCCACGAGCGACCGCCTTTACAAGGACTATCTTCCCTATTCCTCCCACCCGGAGCTTCCGGTGTGGAACGGGGAGTTGCTGATGGACGTGCATGCCACGGGTTGCTATACCTCGCAGGCCGCGATGAAGCTCTACAACCGCCGTAACGAGCAGCTTGCGGACGCTGCCGAGCGCAGCGCCGTTGCCGCCGACTGGCTCGGGGCCGTGCCCTACCCGCGCGAGGTTCTCACCGAGGCCTGGAAACGCTTTATCTGGCACCAGTTTCACGACGACCTTACGGGTACGAGCCTCCCCCGTGCCTACGAGTTCTCGTGGAACGACGAGCTGATCTCGCTCAAACAGTTCGGGGACGTACTCACGACCTCGGTTGGCGCGGTTTCGCGGGGTCTGGATACCGATGTCAAAGGGCTCCCCGTGGTGCTCTACAACGCTGCGGGGTTCGAGGTCTCGGACGTGGTGGAGGTTACGCTTCCGCTCGAAGGCAGCAAGTTCACGGTCTACGACGACAAGGGCGTCCGGGTTCCCTCGCAGGTGCTGGGCACGCAGCAGGGGCAGACGCGGCTGCTGGTCGAGGCCACCGTCCCGGCTGCGGGGTATGCCGTCTACGACATCCGCAAGGGCGGGCAGCCGAAGGCCCCGGCGATAAAGGCCGGCGCATGGGGGCTGGAGAACAGCGTCTATAAACTTACGCTGGACGCCAACGGCGACATCTCGTCGATCGTCGACAAGCGTCATGGCCGCGAACTGGTGGCCGCCGGCAAGTCCATCCGCCTTGCGTTCTTCCCGCAGAACGAGTCTTACAGCTGGCCGGCCTGGGAGATCCTCAAGAAGACCGTGGACGCATCGCCGCAGGCCATCACGGGCGAGGTGAAGGTCACCGTGGCCGAAGAGGGGCCCCTGCGCGCCTCGGTATGCGTGGAACGCACGCTGGGGGATTCCCGCTTCCGGCAGTGGATCACGCTGCGCGAAGGCGCCCAGGCCGACAGGATCGACCTTGTGAACGACATCGACTGGCAGTCGTCCAATGCGCTGCTGAAGGCCGAGTTCCCGCTTTCGGTCTCGAACCCCGAGGCGGTCTATGACCTTGGCGTGGGCTCCGTGGCGCGGGGCAACAACACCGCGACCGCCTACGAGGTCTATGCGCAGCAGTGGGCCGACCTCACCGACGCGGACGGCAGCTACGGGGTCTCGGTGCTCAACGACAGCAAGTACGGCTGGGACAAACCCGCGGACAACACGCTGCGCCTTACGCTGCTGCATACGCCTGCGACCAAGGGCGGCTACGCCTACCAGAACAAGCAGGACTTCGGACACCATACGTTCACCTACTCGATCGTAGGGCACGCGGGCGATTACCGCGCGGGAGGTGCCGTGCGCAAGGCCGAGGTGCTCAACCAGCCGCTTCGGGCATTCGTCGCGCCTCGCCATGGCGGGGTGCTGGGCCGCAGCTTCTCGCTGGCCTCCTCGCAGAACCCCAATGTGGCGCTGCGGGCGCTCAAACAGGCCGAGGATTCGGACGAATATGTGGTTCGTTTCTACGAGACCTCGGGTCTCGGGTCGCAGCAGGCCGTGGTGGGCTTCGCGGCGCAGATCGTCGACGCCCGGGAGCTCAACGGCGTGGAGGATGTCGTGGGCGACGCGGAGTTCTGCGGCCGCGAGCTGCGCTTCGAGGTCGGGCCCTTCGGCATGAAGACTTTCCGCGTGAAACTCGCCAAGCCCGTCCGGGCGCTCACGCCCGCCGCGGAGGCGGCGGTGGAGCTGCCTTACAACGTCAAAACGGCCTCTTACAACCCGTTCCGCTCGGACGCCAACTTCGACGGCAAGGGCTGCTCCTACGCCGCCGAGCTGCTGCCGTCCCGCATCGTGTACGGGGGTGTCGGCTTCGAGATGGGGGATCCCGCCGCGGAGAACGGCGTCAAATGCCGCCGCGACACCATCGACCTGCCCCGCGGGCGCTATGGCAAGCTCTACCTGCTGGCCGCCTCGACCATGAACGACACGCAGGCCGTATTCACCGTCGACGGAAAGGAGCACACGGCACTGGTACCCTATTATGGCGGCTTCATCGGACAGTGGGGCCATACGGGGCATACCGAGCCCTACCTCAAGGATGCGCAGGTGGCCTTCGTGGGCACGCACAAGCATGATATGATCCGCAACGAGGACAGGCCCTACGAATTCACCTACATGTTCCGCATCGGCCTCGACATCCCCGAGGGGGCACGGCAGCTGGTACTGCCCGACGACCCGCGCATCGTGGTGTTCGCGGCGACGGTGGCCGAAGACCCCGCCGGAGGTATCGGTGCGGCCTGCGACCTGCTGCGCGTGCAGCTGCCCGTGAAAGGCGCCGACGCCTCGCAGGCCGGGCGGCGAAACCTGCTCTACGGCAAACCCGTCGTGGAAAGGTCGGGGGAGGTCAACGCCTCCGAGAGGGCCGAGTGCGCCACCGACGAGGACGTATCCACCAAGTGGTGCGATTACAGCGATGCTAAACCCAAGCTGCTGGGGGTGGATCTCGGACGGGAGACCACGATCCGGGGTTGGTATGTCATGCACGCTGCGCTCGAAGCCCTGGACTACATCACAAAGGAGTACTCCCTGCAGGTGCGCCGGAGCCCCGGCGAAGAGTGGAAAACGGTGGACACGGTTTACGACAACACGGCCCTCGAAACCGACAGGGTTCTTCCGCAGCCCGTAACCGCCCGATACGTGAGGCTCGTGGTCTCAAAACCTGACCAAAGCGAAGGAAATACCGCCAGAATCTATGAATTCGAGGTGTATTGAGAATCAAAACAAAACTACACTAGAAAGTTGATCAAAAACAAGTTCCGGGAACTTACCTGCCCGGCACCTCGACCTTCTGGCCGGAAAAACTTGAGTCACCTAATTATAAACCTTTTACTAACCACCAAATCAAAATGCCTATGTTCAAGAGATCTACCCAAAAGAGTGGGAGAACCGCTCTTTCCAGGTCTTTGCATTCCCTGATTGCACTGGGACTTACCAGTACAATGGGAATATCGGAAGCTTTTGCAAATGAAACCAACAAACAGTCTGCAGGCACTGCTACAGCTGTCCGAACCGACATCCAAAGCAAGAAAATGGTCAAAATCAGCGGTAACGTCATGTCGTCGGACAACCAGCCCCTGGTCGGTGTAACCGTCATCGTGGAAGGCACTGTCTTGGGCACCACCACAGGGCTCGACGGGGATTATACATTGAGTGTCCCTGCCGGGAGCGTCGTAACCTTCTCACTATTGGGCTACGAAACAAAAAAGTTCTCAGCCGATGCCCCAGCCCAACTGCGGTTCGTCACCCTCTATGAAGCAGCGACCAACATCGACGATGTAGTAGTAGTCGGATTCGGCACCCAAAAGAAAGAAAGTCTCGTGAGTTCCATCACCACCATCAGCCCTAAAGAACTGAAAGGCCCCACCAGCAATCTCACCACCATGCTCGCCGGCCGCATCCCGGGCATGATCTCCTACCAGCGCAGCGGCGAACCCGGCCAGGACAACGCACAGTTCTTCATCCGCGGTATCGGTTCATTCGGCACCGGTAAGGTCGACCCATTGATCCTGATTGACGGCATCGAATCGTCATCGACCGACTTGGCACGCCTGCAACCCGACGATATCGCCACATTCTCAATCCTCAAGGATGCCACCGCCGCCGCCGTATACGGAGCCCGCGGTGCCAATGGGGTAGTCCTCGTCAACACGAAGAGCGGCGAGGAGGGAGCTACGCGCTTCACCTTCCGCGCCGAAAACTCCATCTCGTCCAACACCCGCAATTTCAGGCTTGCAGATAACATCACCTACATGGAACTGGCCAACGAGGCTGCGTTCACCCGCAACCCCCTTTCGCCGCTGACCTATTCACTGAGCAAGATCGAAAACACCCGCAAAGGAGCAAACCCGATTCTTTATCCCAACAACAACTGGATCAAACAAATGATCAAGGATTACACGATGAACCAGCGTTTTAATGCCAGTCTGGCAGGCGGCGGTAAAGTCGCCAGGTATTACATATCGGGCACCTTCAACATCGACAATGGTGTACTCAGAAACAACGATGCCAACAACTTCAACAACAATGTCAAACTGAAGAATTACTCCATCCGCAGTAATACCGACATCAACCTCACGAAATCGACCGTAGCAAAGGTGCGCGTATACGGCCAGTTCGATGACTACACAGGGCCAATCGGAGGAGGATCCCAGATCTTCAACTCAGCCCTCCTAGCCAACCCCGTGGCTTTTCCTGCCTACTACCCGTCGAGCTATTCGCCCAACACCTCGCACATCATGTTCGGTAGCGCGCTAGTTCCCAATTCCACAAATACCCTCTATGTCAACCCTTATGCACAAATGATTTCCGGCTACCAAACATACAGTAGTTCGACGATTATGGCGCAGCTTGAGTTGGAACAGGATTTCAGTTTCCTGACCGAGGGTCTCTCGGCGCGGGTTATGGGCTACACCCAACGTTACAGCTATTTCTCCTCCAGCCGCCAATACAACCCGTTTTACTATCAGGCAACCGCCACCGACGACGGTGTCCAATTAAGGTGCCTCAACCCGGGCGGCGACGGATCCATCGGAACCACTGGCACCGAATACCTAAACTATACTCCGGGAGAGAAAAAACTGAACACGGTTTTTTATGGGGAAGCTGCAATCAACTACAACCGCACCTTCGCTGAAAAACACGCGGTTGGGGGCATGCTCATCGGTACGATACGACACTCCGTCACGGGCGACGCAGCCACATTGGAGGCTTCGCTGCCCTCACGTAACCTAGGCCTTTCCGGGCGCTTCTCCTATGCGTACGATTCGAGATACTTCTTGGAATTCAACTTCGGATACAACGGTTCGGAGCGTTTCGCCCAGCATAACCGCTGGGGCTTCTTCCCTTCGGTCGGGGCCGGCTGGACAATCTCCAACGAACCATTTTTCGAATCTGCCAAAGACATAGTGAGAAACCTCAAGATCAGGGCTTCCTACGGCCTGGTCGGCAACGATCAGATCGGCGATGTGAACGACCGCTTTTTCTACATGTCAAACGTGAATCTCAACGATTCGAACCGGGGACATTCTTTCGGCGACAATTCTCCTTACACGACTAAACCAGGCGTATCGATCTCACGTTACGCAAACTACAAGATCGGCTGGGAAGAATCGCGCCAGCTGAACGTCGGCCTGGACGTAGGGCTCTGGGATCTGACTCTTATGGTGGACGTCTACCAGCAAAAACGCTCGAACATCCTGCTCACGCGCTCCTATGTCCCCAGCACGATGGGTCTGCAAACCAACGGTTCGGCAAACGTAGGTAAAGCCGAGACCAAGGGCATCGACATTTCGCTTGATTACGCCAAATTCTTCAGTAACGGCTTTTGGACACAGGTAAGGGGCACCTTTACCTTCGCCACGAGCAAGATAACGAGATACGATGAACCCGCCTATGCAGCCAACGAGTACTACCGAAGCGTCGTGGGGCAACGCATCGGTCAGCCCTATGGCTATATTGCCGAGCGCCTCTTCATCGACGATGACGAGGTGGCCAACTCGCCGCTGCAAACTTTCGGAGAATACGAGGCTGGCGATATCAAATACCGCGACATCAACGGCGACGGACAAATCACCGAAGCTGACAAAGTACCTATCGGACACCCCACCACACCCGAAATCAACTATGGATTCGGTGCGACCATGGGGTACAAGGGATTCGATTTCAGTTTCTATTTCCAGGGATCCGGTCGCTCTTCGATCTTCATCGACGCAGATGCCTGCGCACCCTTCATCGACCGGGGCAATGGTCTGCAGAGCGGCCTGCTGAAAGTTATCGCCAACGACCATTGGTCCGAAGATAATCGCAATTCCTATGCATTCTGGCCACGCTTGAGTGATAAAACGCGGGCCAACAATAACCAAACCTCTACCTGGTGGATGAGAAACGGAGCATTCCTCCGTCTCAAATCAATTGAAATTGGCTACAATCTGCCCGATAAGGTTGCCCTCAAGATCGGCCTGAAAGGCCTGCGCGTATATGCAAACTGTTCGAACCTGTTTTCGATCAGCCAGTTCAAACTTTGGGATCCCGAAATGGGCGGAAGTGGCCTTGGCTACCCAGTACAGAGAACTTACAATATCGGTTTGAACATTACCCTTTAAGAATAAGTTAACCGTATCAAGATCAATCCGAATATGAAACAAATATCGAATATAAAAATTATTTCCATCACGGTTCTACTAACTGTAGGATCGCTGTTCTCGTCCTGTAATTATCTGGACATTGTGCCCGACGACGTAGCCACGATAGACCACGCTTTCGCGAGCGAGATCGAAGCGGAAAAATACCTGTATACCTGCTACTCCTTCCTGCCCGACCTTGCAAATCTGGCGGCCAACCCGTCCCTCGTAGCGGGCGACGAGATATGGATGGCATATCCCCGTTTACAACCCCAGGCATACACATGGGATTACATCGCACGCAACATGCAAAATTCCAACGACCCCATAGCCAACTATTGGGACGGATCGATGGAGGGACAACCCTACTTCATGGCGATTCGCGAATGCAACACTTTCCTCGAAAACGTGTCGGACATGAGCAAGGTCAAAGACTTAACGCTGGACAAGCGCAGTCGCTGGCTGGCTGAGGTTAAATTCCTGAAAGCCTACTATCACTTCTTCTTGTTGCGCATGTATGGCCCCATTCCCATCGTCGACAAGAACCTCCCCATCTCGGCCACGGCCGAAGAAATGCAGATCAAGCGCCAACCCGTCGACGAGTGTGTGCAATACATATCGGATCTACTCGACGAATCCTATGCAGACCTGCCGACCTCCATCCGCGTGAAGGGTGAGTATGGGCGAATCGACAAGGCAATCAACCGCGCATTAAAGGCAAAGTTATTACTGATGGCCGCAAGCCCGTTGTTCAACGGCAACCCGGACTACGCCAACTTCAAGGACGAAGAAGGTAATCCCTATTTCAATCCTGTCGAAGACGCCACAAAATGGGAAAAAGCAGCTGAAGCGGCCAAACAGGCCATCGACGATGCTACCAACGCTAGCCACGACTTATTCTACTTCGACCAGTCAATGTCTGGGTTCAAACTCTCAGAAACAAGCCTTATTCAGATGAGCATCCGGCATGCGGTCTGCGAAAGGTGGAACAAGGAGATCGTCTGGGGACTGTCCGACAGCCGTGCGACCACCATGCAGAATTATTGCATGCCGCGCCTGACAAATGAAATGACACTGACCCTCTGCTATGCGGCATTGGCCCCTACCCTCAAGATCGCCCAACAGTTTTACACCAAGAACGGCGTGCCCATCGAGGAGGACAAGACACTCGATTTTTCAACTATCAACGAACTGCGGACAGCCACCGACGACGAGGTTTACAATTTTGATGTACGTTTTGAAACAGCCCGTCTGAATTTCGACCGGGAAAACCGTTTCTATGCCTGCATGGGTTTCGACGGCGGCAAATGGCTGATGTCCGACATCGCATCCCGAAACGACGCCGAGGCCTATGTGGTCAAGGCAAAAAAGAACCAGCTTGCGGCAGGCAATCCCCTGGGACTCCACTCTGAGTCGGGCTATTTCATCAAGAAACTGGTACATTGGGACTCTTCATTCACCAACACGAACAATGCCATCAAAGAGTACCCGTGGCCAGCGATCCGCCTGGCCGACGTATACCTGATGTACGCCGAGGCGCTGAACGAATGGCAGGGCCCCGTAGACGACGTACACGAATACGTCAACCGTGTCCGCAAACGCGCCGGTCTGGAGTCCGTAGCCTATTCCTGGACGAACTTCTCCAAGAACCCGGCCAAGCCGACCACCAAAGAAGGCATGCGTGAGATTATCCGCCGCGAGCGTCTCAACGAGCTATGTTTCGAGGGCAGCCGCCTGTGGGATCTCCGGCGATGGAAAACCGCAGCGACTGAATTGAACAATCCGATCACCGGCTGGGACATCAACCAGACGGAGGCGATCGACTACTATCAAGTTCGCACCCTTTTCCAGCAGAAATTCGTCATTCCCCGCGACTACCTCTGGCCAATCAAAGATTACCAGCTGACCGTCAACCCCGCCTTGCGCCAGAATCCAGGATGGTAAAAAACATCAAAATACGTTTTATCATGAAAAAGATCATAACATACTGCATCATATTCCTTCTTCCCGCCTTCTTATCTGCCTGCGCAGACGACAAGACTGGGCCGATGGAAAACAACACGACCCAGCCGGGCGAGGTGAGCAACGTGCTGGTTGAGAACATGGCCGGCAAGGTCGCTATATCCTACACCCTGCCCAAAGACCAGGATCTGCTTTATGTCAAGGCCGTCTACCAGCTCCATTCGGGAGCCACACGCGAGGTCAAAGCCTCATACTACACCGACCGGATGGTACTTGACGGATTCCGGGATGCCAAGGAGTATGAAATACAGCTCTACGCCGTCAACCGGAGCGAAGTCGCTTCAAACCCCGTAACGGTAAAAGTTTATCCTCTCGAAAACCCGATTTGGGGCGTACGCCGGTCGATGGAGATCTCAGGCGACTTCTCCGGGGTCAATATCCAGGCCAACAATCCCGACCGGTATGAGGTGTCCATCGAACTGATCATCCAGGACACCACTGGCAAGTGGCGCCAACTCGAAAGCATCCACTCCTCCGCGGCCAAGATCAACCGCACGCAGCGAGGGCTGGATACATTGCAATACAAAGTAGGAGCCACCGTTCGAGATCGCTTCTTGAACTATACCGACACCTTGTATACCGACATCGTGCCGCTTTACGAGCAACTGCTCGATAAATCAAAATTCTCGGAACGTACAATGCCTGGCGATGCCGCCATCCAGGATCCACAAAACCTGCTCAATGTCGGCAAGATATGGGACGGCGACGCCAGCTATACCGCTCCGTACCGTCTAGTAACGCAGGCCAGCGACTCCCCACAATGGATTACGTTCGACATGGGGCAGACCGCCCGGCTAAGCCGTCTGAAACTCTGGAACTACGGCGCCGATCCCAACGGAGTGCGGTGGTTCTACTATCAGGGCCACATGCGTTATTTCCAGGTGTGGGGCACCCTCGAGCCCAACCCCGACGGCAGTTGGGATAACTGGACGTTACTCGGCGATTTCGAAGTCGTAAAACCCTCGGGGCTACCTGCGGGCGAGGAGTCGAACGAAGACTTTGAGGCCGGGGTTGCAGGCTTCGATTTTAACTTCGACTACGGCCCCCAAGTCAGGTACATTCGGATAAAGAACCTTGAGAACTGGGAAGGCACCTACTGGTTCGAGATCAAAGAGATTTCCCTATACGGCGATCCGCGTTGATTAATTAACTGACAAAAACGACCAATTAAAATGAAAATACATCTGATATACAAGCTATTATTTCTATCCGCGTTTACCATTATGGTATCGGCGGGCTGCACGGATATGAACGAATATACCAAATTCCTGGAAGGCGGTGAGATCGAATACACGGGTAAAATAGACACTGTAGCTGTGTTGGCCGGTGACGGACGTGTTGCCGTGACGGGCAGGTTTGGTTCCGACCCCAAGGTAGTGAATTGCCGCATATACTGGAACCTGCGTGCCGACTGGGTCGAGGTACCGGTCGATTTGAGCCAGAGCAACCAGCTATATAAAATAATCGAACTGCCAGAGAACAGTTACAGTTTCGAGATCATGACCTACGACAAGCTGGGCAATAGCTCCATCCCGGTAACTGCGACGGGCTCTTCCTACGGCGATTCCTACAAATCGAGCCTCTCTAACCGGCTGATCAATTCGGCCAAGGAGGAGGAGGCCGACGACGGTACGGTCAACGCCGTCATCGAATGGCGGGCCATCGACACATCCCGGGGCGTCTATGCGTCAGAGGTAACTTACACCGATACCGATGGCATCAGCCATACCGTCAGCGTTCCTGTAACAGAAACCACCACCACGCTTCCTCGCTATAAAAGCGGTACGGATATTACCCACATATCCCTCTACAAACCCACCACAGATTGCCTAGACATCTTTTATTCGCCGAGCACTACTTATGTGGCCGTAGCCCCTGAAGCAGAGCTGAAGGAACTGGACAAAACGATGTTCTCCGTCCTGACGCTACCCGGCGACGCCACACCGGCTGCCGGAGTTCTCGGCCTCGAAAAGATCTGGGACGGCATCACGCAGGAAGATTGGACGCAGCGTTTCGTCTCGAACGGCACCGACCCTGCAACACCACAGTGGGTAACCTTCGACACGGGACAAACGGTCAAACTGACCTCGCTCAAACTTTGGAATTACGGCGACGACGGCACGACGCCCGGCGTCCGATTACACTACGCCCCAATACACATGCAGCACTTCCAAATATGGGGTTCGCGCGAACCGAAGGCCGACGGCAGTTGGGACAGCTGGACGTTGCTTGGCGACTTTATAGTCACCAAGCCTTCGGGATCACCCGTTGGGGTCGAGACTGAGGAGGATCGAGCCAAGGGAGTAGCTGGATTCGACTTCGAGTTCACAGGCGAACAGCCCAAGGTACGCTACATCCGGATCAAGAACCTCGGTAACTGGGACGGTCAGACCTACACGTTTGACATTGAGGAGATCTCACTGACCGGCTGGGTATATTAAACGGCCCTTTCTATTTCAATGCATTCGAGCCGGCGGGTATTCCCTGTGAATATCCGCCGGTGCGAATCCGCACGACAAACCTTAATAAATTCCAATTACGCCATCTGCCTATGACTACCTACAAATTCGCCGCAACGCCTACCCGCCTGCAATCCGTAGGCGGACTCCTGAGAAAAGTTGCCCTGTTACTCCTCATTCTACCGCTAGGAGTCTTTCAGGGGTGCGAAAAGGACTCCGACACCCCGCCCGAAACCGATAAACCAACACCTCCTTCGGGGACATATTCGGTGAGAATCGGCGCATCGAACCAAAACCTGCCTGGCCCGGGAACGCTCACATTGGAATATTCCGATTTCCTTTCGGGAGGAGACCTTAATCGCGCCGTCGACAACAATCTCGGCACGAAGCTGATCCTTCCGCACGACAAGTTTTACATCTTGTGGAAAGGTGACAGCGGCTTTGTAGCCAACAGCTACTACCTGACTTCCGCCGACGATTCACCGCAAAGTGACCCCAAAACATGGACGCTCTCAGCCTCCATAGATGGCACCTCGTGGATCGTACTGGATACCCGAACAGATCAGACATTCACTGAAAGAAAAACCACGCTTGAATTCCCGATACCAGAGGATGATACGGCCTACATATACTACAAACTGGAAATAGTATCCAATAACGGGAGTGCTAACACCCAAATTGCCGAATGGGGCATCCGTTACTTGGCGGACATCAATAGCCCCACCAGCATTACCGTCAATTCGAACAAAAACATGCCTGGTTCAGGACAACTCTCCGTCGCTTATTCCGACGCCCCTGAAGCCCACAGCCTGGATAAGCTAATCGACGACATGAAATCGACCAGCTTCCTCACTTACCATGATGAATTCGACATCACATGGACGGGCGACGCGGAAACGGCGGTAACGGTTTACTCCCTGATGTCGTCAGTTAACAAACCGGAGAACGACCCCAAATCATGGACACTTTACGGTTCCATCGACGGCGAGGCGTGGACGGCACTCCATACCCAGAAGAATTACACATTCATCGCCCGGAAACAGAAAAAATGGTTCCGGCTAGACAACACGACCGCTTACAAATACTACAAGCTAAGCATCGAGGCAAACAACGGCGGAGGTTTCACCGAAATAGCTGAAATGCAACTTCTGAACATCGACATGGACATTTCATTGATCCTGGCGAAGGCTAAGGCCCATACCAGCGAAGGAGCGCTCACGGCGATGGGACATTTCTTCAATTTCCGAGCAAATACCCCCACCACCGCCGAAGAGCGGGCTTGGTTGGGCGACCCCGCACAGGAACCAACCGGTGAGCGATGCAACGTCCCGAACGACTACCCGCCCCTGATCAATTTCGAAGTCGACCTCTACCCATTCGGGAAACCGATGATGGCCGATGCCAACCAGCGTGGCATCGGTGACTGCTGCGCCATCGCAACCTTTTCGGCGCTGGCCTACTGCTATCCCGACTTCATTCAGAGCATCATCACTGACAATGGTGACGACACCTATACCGTAAAGATGTATGATCCCAACCGGGAGCGTATCGACGTATGTGTGAGCAATAAATTCTGGGCAGGCGACCCAAGCTACCTCTCCGCTGCAGCCGGCAAGGGAGCTACCCAAGCCACTTGGGCCACCGTGCTTGAAAAAGCACTGATGAAATACCGCGAAGTCTACTACGGCAACCCGAATCTGGGCGGCATCGGCACGCCCGATGTCGCACCTCCCTTCACGGGTTGTGGATATGGCTACGCCTACAATTTCAACTCGGCGGTGCTGACACCCGAAGACTGGCACAGGCTGGTTCAAGTATTGCTCATCGAGGGGCATTATTTGGTAGGCGGATTCTGGGTGCCCAACATTCCGCTGGGTGGTGGCGTATCGATAACCGGCCATGCATTCGCCTTCATGCACTCGACCGATCCTACCGCACTCTTCGCTATGCGCAATCCGTGGGGCAACGGTGATGCCGACGGACTACTAACTATGCCCTCCGGCAATACGGTGCTCACAGCACAAACCAACGTTTGGATATTCGAACCAGGCGAAGTAGTCTCGGAATTCGGCATCGGCGTCATCGACGGGTACAGCTACCCCTACGACCTGTAACACCAGTCAAACCAAGTCCGCAGGGAACAAACGCCCGTTTCTTGCGAACTTGGCTTGGCAAATTCCCTGTTTCCCTGTAACTTTATACCCTAAAATACAAATTCCGCATGAAGCAAAAAATGGCTCTCGTCTACTGTCTCCTGGCGTGCCTCATCCTGTCGGGCGCAGCCGAAGCTAAACAAACCAATTCCCCGGTCTACAAAGACCCCGGCCAGCCTATCGAAGAACGGATCAAAGACCTAATATCGCGCATGACCGTCGAAGAGAAAGTCTGGCAGTTGAGCCAATACCCTGTAGGAATCAACGACAACGACAACAATATTATCGACGTCGTAAAAAACATCCCGGCAGAACTGGGTGCCATTCTGTACCTAAACACCACTCCTGCCGTCCGCAACCGGATACAGCGCCGGGCAATGGAGGAGTCACGCCTCGGCATACCAATGATCTTCGGCTACGATGTCATACACGGATTCCGTACCATCTACCCGATTTCGCTGGCACAGGCATGTTCCTGGAACCCGACACTGGTCAGTCAAGCCTGCGCCATAGCCGCCCAGGAAGCCAGGATGTCGGGTGTCGACTGGACTTTTTCACCCATGATCGATGTGTCGCGCGACGGACGCTGGGGACGGGTAGCAGAAGGCTATGGTGAAGACCCTTACACTAACGCCATTTTTACCGTGGCATCGGTGCGAGGCTACCAAGGCGACAACATGGCCGACGGACATCAGATCGCCGCCTGCCTGAAGCACTATGTCGGGTATGGTGCCTCGGAGGGAGGCCGTGACTACGTCTATACCGAAATCTCGCCGCAGACCCTGTGGGATACCTACATGCCTCCTTACGAGGCCGGAGTAAAAGCGGGCGCCGCGACCCTGATGAGCTGCTTCAACAACGTCAGTGGAATCCCGGGCACAGGCAATCGTTATCTGCTGACCGACATCCTGAAAAAAAGGTGGGGCCACGACGGGTTCGTCGTTTCCGATTGGGCAGCCATCACGCAGTTGGTTCCGCAAGGCTACGCATCAGACAAAAAGGATGCAACCCTAAAAGCTTTTAATGCAGGCGTCGAGCTAGATCTCGGCAACAGTTGCTACGACAGCCATCTGCTCGAACTGATCAACGAAGGCAAAATCTCCATGCAACGGCTCAACGACGCAGTGGCACGTGTACTGCGCATAAAGTTCCGGCTTGGGTTGTTTGAAAACCCCTACATTCCCGTCACCACGGACGAAGAACGCTTTATGCTGCCCACAAGCCTAGCGACAGCAGAACGGCTGGCCGAGGAGTCAATGGTATTACTTAAAAATGAAGGCGAGATATTACCACTGCAAGATGCGGCACGAATCGCCGTCGTGGGGCCTATGGCTCGTGAAAAATGGGATTTGCTGGGCTCCTGGCCTGGCCACGGTTCTGGCGAGCACGTCGTAAGCATCTACGAAGGGCTTGAAAAGGAGTTTGCGGACAAGGCCGAACTGCTGTACGCACGAGGCTGCGATTTCGAGAACGGAGACACTTCAGGTTATGCCGAAGCTGTGGCACGTGCCTCTGAAGCAGACATCGTACTAGTCTGTCTCGGTGAGAAACGGCAGTGGAGCGGCGAAAACGCATCACGATCTTCGCTGGCGCTACCCTCCGTGCAGGAAGAACTCGTATCCGAGCTGGCAAAGACCGGCAAACCGATCGTACTGATACTCTCCAACGGCCGACCGCTCGAACTGCGCCGATTGGAACCCGCCTGCCAAGCCATTGTCGAGATGTGGCAACCAGGGCTGCGCGGAGGTAATGCCCTTGCCGGCATCCTTTCGGGACGGGTGAACCCTTCTGGCAAACTTGCCATGACCTTCCCTTACAGCACGGGGCAAATCCCGATCTATTACAACCGACGGCCAAGCGCGCGTCCCAACCAAGGGCAATACCAAGACATCCCTGCAGAGCCGCTTTACGCCTTCGGCCACGGGCTGAGTTATACAGAATTCACCTACAGCGAACCGACGATCCCCACAGGCCGCCACGCCGTAAAACGCACGGAGAAGTTGACCGTCGAGATCGAGGTTTCGAACACGGGCAGCCGCGACGGATACGAAACCGTACATTGGTTCATCATGGATCCCGTCTGTTCGGTCACGCGCCCAGTAAAAGAACTTAAATACTTCGACAAACAGCTGATCCGCACCGGGGAGACAAAAACCTTCCGTTTCGAGATTGACCCTCTGCGCGACCTGAGTTTCGTCGACGGGCAGGGCAACCAGTTCCTGGAATCAGGCGACTACTATGTGAAGGTAAAGGACAAACAGCTTAAAATAGAGATCACCGATTAATACCGTCCTTCCCATCGACATGCTCGACAGAAAGGCAGCGGCTTAACCAAACCACGCTATGAAAAAACATTTTTACGGGCTATGCCTGCTGGCGGCCATCACGATAGTACCTTGCACAACCTTTTCCCGGGGTTCTCTCACCGGCAAGAAGCTGTCCGCAGGCTTCCGGATACCGCCTCCTTCAATCCAAACAACGGTGTATTGGTACTGGGTCGCAGACCACATCTCAGAAGAAGGCATCATCAAAGATCTGTATGCCATGAAAAAGGCTGGGATCAACCGAGCTTTCATCGGTAACATCGGATATAAAGAGGTTCCGCTTCCGGGCGGACAAGTAAAATTCAGGACAGAAGCATGGTGGAAGGCGCTGCATACGGCGCTCAAAACTGCATCCAAACTCGACATCGAAATAGGTATCTTCAATGGGCCGGGTTGGAGCCAGGCCGGAGGCCCCTGGGTTATACCCGACGAGGCAATGCGTTATTTGGCTTCCGTCACCGCAAAAGTGACGGGAGGGAAAAGGGTCGAACTCGAACTGCCGAAACCGGGGGACAATTTCCGTGATGTGAAAGTAATCGCCTTCCCCGATCCGACCGACCGTGGCGAGCTACTGAATAGCACCAACTGCACGGTCACCGCCACCCCTGGGATAAGTGACGCTACGTACTTGATCGACGGGGATATGACCACCGAAGCTATGCTCGTCTCCGATGAGCAGCGGGAAGTCAGCATAAACTTTACAGCAGACAAGCCTTTCACAATCCGCTCCATAAAACTTTTTCCTGTACATCGGCACATGAACGTCCCAGTCCGAATCGAGGTGAAGGAAGGCGGCGATTACCGCCCGCTGGCCGAGACGCAGGTCGACCGTTACAACTCCGAGAACATCGTTGGGTTCGACCCATTCGCCCCCATAGCAATCGCTGTACCTGAAACAACCGCCACGGAATTCCGGATCGTGATTTCCCAAGCAAGTCCGAATGTCGGTTTCAAAGATATAGCCCTCTCATCAGTGCCCCTAGTGGAAAGGTACCCGGAAAAATCGCTAGCAAAAATGTACCAGCAACCCTTGCCCTACTGGCACGATTACATGTGGCGGGAACAGCCGTATGCCAAGGATTCAACCGCCTGCGTCCCAGCCAGTCAGGTTTTGGACATATCCGGCTGCTTGAACGGTGATAGGCTGGTCTGGAATGCCCCAGCGGGGAACTGGACGATCATGCGCACCGGCATGATGCCCACTGGGGTGAAAAACTCCGCATCCAGTCCCGAAGGCTCCGGGCTCGAAGTGGATAAGATGAGTAAGCAACATGTCGCCTCGCATTTCGAGTCTTACATGGCAGAAATACACCGACGCATTCCTGCCGAAGACCGGAAGACATGGAAAGTCATCGTACAAGACAGCTATGAAACCGGCGGGCAGAATTTCACCGACGAATTCATCGAAGAATTCAGGATGCGTTACGGCTACGATCCCGTACCATTCCTGCCGGTCTACCAAGGTATTGTCGTAGAAAACGAAGATATCTCTAACAGGTTCCTGTGGGATCTACGCCGACTCATTGCGGACAAAGTTGCTTACGATTACGTAGGCGGCATGCGTGAAATCAGCCACAAGTACGGATTGACCACCTGGCTCGAAAACTACGGACACTGGGGATTCCCTGCAGAATTTCTGCAATACGGCGGACAATCTGACGAAGTGGGCGGCGAGTTCTGGGCCGAAGGACATCTCGGCAGCATCGAGAACCGCGCCGCATCGTCGTGCGCCCATATATACGGTAAGACTAAGGTCTCATCAGAATCATTCACCTCGAGCTGGAATCCCTTTGCAAGACATCCGGCCGGCATCAAACGACGCGCAGACCGCTTCTTCTCCGAGGGTGTGAACAATTCCCTGCTACACGTCTATATCCACCAACCCTATGAGAAAAAACCCGGCCTCAATGCATGGTTCGGCACCGAATTCAACCGTAATAACATCTGGTTCTCGCATATGGATCTGTTCTCGGCTTATCTCAAGCGAGTGAATTTCATGCTCCAACAGGGAGTGAACATTGCTGACGTCGCCTATTTCATCGGCGAAGACACCCCAAAGATGACAGGCATAAACGAGCCAGAACTACCGACCGGATACCAGTTCGACTACATTAATGCCGAAGTTATCAAAACACGTCTGTCCGTACGAGACAATATGCTGACCTTGCCGGACGGCACGCAATACAAGATTCTCGTCCTGCCTCCGGTAAAGACCATGCGTCCAGAACTTCTTGCCAAGATCGCATCACTGGTAGAAGAGGGAGCCATCGTGTTAGGCCCTGCGCCCGAACGCTCGCCCAGCTACGAAAATTACCCACATGCCGACCACGAGGTCGCACAGCTTGCAGAGCGACTGTGGAGTGGCATCGACGGTAAAAATGTAAAATACAAACGTGTCGGCAAAGGAATGGTGATCAATGGCATGAGCCTCACCGAAGCCTTTGCGCTGACGGGTTGCCCCCCTGACTGCAAGATTGCAGACAGCGATCCTGTGCTGTACGGGCACCGCACGGCGGGACAAACGGAAATCTATTTCCTGACTAACCAAAGCGATCGGCAGATAACCATATCACCCGAGTTCCGAGTAAGGTCGAAGCAACCGGAATTGTGGGAACCTGTATCGGGAATCACCCGAAAACTCGC
Source organism: Alistipes onderdonkii (assembly GCF_025145285.1). Lineage (NCBI taxonomy): Bacteria > Pseudomonadati > Bacteroidota > Bacteroidia > Bacteroidales > Rikenellaceae > Alistipes > Alistipes onderdonkii. Next base: position 2,172,574 of record NZ_CP102251.1, on the reverse strand, counting down.
CGCCTACACCCAAACTGGTATCGGCACCATCGTTCCGCTGCAACTGGCTCCCAACGAAAGCGTTTTCATTGTTTTCCGTAATAAAACGACCAGAAACGGAGAGCAAAGAGTTGAGGCAAACTACCCGAAACTGCAGGCGATCGCCGAACCGGATATCCCGTGGACAGTACATTTCGAAAAGGAGCATCACGGGCCGGAGCAGCTGACCCTGAGAACACCAATCGATCTCTCCAAATCGCCGCACTCCGACGTACGCCACTATTCAGGCAAAATCACTTACCGTTCGGGGTTCAGCCTGAATAAAATACCTCCGGGTCGTATCTACCTCGACATACACGAAATACACGTCATGGCCAAGGTATGGATCAACGGCAAATATGCCGGTGGGGTTTGGACTCCGCCCTACCGCATAGACATAACCGACCTGATACACAAAGGTGTCAACAGGGTCGAAGTCGAAGTGGTCAATACGTGGGTCAACCGTCTGATCGGCGACGCCCAGCTACCAGAAGCGGAACGGACGACCTGGACTTTTATCAACCAATGGGGCCCGGATTCGAACCTTCCGCCGTCAGGACTGGTGGGCCCCGTCGTAATCGGGAACATCCGCTATTGACCGATGGCGACAAACAGATCAAAACAAACACGAAAATTCCGTAAAACGCATAAAAACATTATAGAGCATGCGAAAGACATACCTGCTTTCCACCGTTTTGGTGGCCATGGCTCTGGGCACAAACTGTCACATCGCGGGTACCCACCCGAGCATATCCTTCGAACCGGAGAAAAGATCGCTTGACGGCTGTAAAAAGATTGTTTTCGACGCGCCGTCCGGGAATGCCGTCCGAGGCTACTGGCTCGTGAATACGGCTCATCCCGAAGACGATCCCCGCAATTGGTCGCTCTGGGGTTCGGACAACGAGAAAAAATGGGTCAAGATCGACCAACGCCTCGACCAAACCTTCTGGGCACGCTACACGGAAAGGGAATATGCAGTTCAGCTCCCCGGGAAATACAGTAAATACGCATTCATCATCGAAACCGTCTCGGGAGACACACTCACCACGCGGGGATCACACGGATTCCGGTTTTTCGACAGCAATCCCCACGAAGGATGGGAGGATTTCACATATCCTGACGTGGTGTTTCATTACAGCTCACCCCATACGGACGGTTCGCGCATTTATCGGGAAACGATAACCGATCCAGAATCCTATATCCGCTATCATGCCCGCAAAGTTTGTGAAATCCTCTTCTGGACGGACGACAACCCGGAAAACCGAAACAGAATCGACCGAATAACTTATGAACTGAAGGACTACGACGGCATCTCTGCCAAAAGTGGCGAGGCACCCGACATATTCATCAGCTTCAGCACTCGGTACATCGAACGCACCGCCCGGAATTCAATCCTCGAATTTTGCGACGAAACCAGAGGTATCCTCTACCACGAACTCACCCACGGTTATCAGCATCAACCCAAAGGGTGCGGGAGATATGACGGACAATCGGAGTACTGGGCCGCCATCGAAGGCATGGCCGATGCCGTGAGGATCGACGCAGGCTTCCACAAGCAGCGTCGCCCCGACCCCGACGGGAATTGGATGCAGGGCTACACGACCACTGGTTTTTTCCTACAATGGTTTCGGACAAAAGACCCCGATGCTCTGCGCAAGTTCCACGATACGATGCGCACTCTATACCCGTGGAGTTTCGACGCAGGGGTCAAAGCCGTCTTCGGCAAGGATACTACTATCCAAGAATTGTGGGATGAATACGCCCAGTTTATAAGGGAAAACCCCGGCTACCACCACTATACCGAACGTTAGTTATCACCAGGCCGCTGCCGCATGCCCAGTAAAAATCCATCAGCCCCGGCGAACTCCGGTTCCCGTCATCCTCAACCGAATCAATTTTTACTAATTTTAAGCCCATGAAATTCAAATTTTATCCCTTTTGACACTGCTTCTGGCAATTGTATTCCCATTGCATGCAGAAATCAAACCCGCCACCATTTTTGGCTCCAACATGGTACTTCAGCGTGGTGAACCCGTCAAAGTATGGGGCACCGCCACGCGCAATGAAAAGGTACTTCTACTTTTTAACGGTCAAAGCCTCGGCACGAAGGCGGACAAAAACGGCAGGTGGAGCGTAACACTAGCGCCGATGGAAGCCGGCGGCCCCTACACCATGACGATTCGCGGAAAAGACAACACCCTCGAATACAGTAACGTGCTTGTCGGCGAGGTCTGGCTCTGCAGCGGACAGTCCAACATGGAGTGGACACCGGCACAAGGTCTCGACAACCTCCAACAAGAGGTCACTGCAGCCGACTACCCCCAAATACGTAGTTTCACCGTCAAGAAGGCGATGTCGGCCGACCCACAGGAGGATCTTTCCGGGAAATGGGAAGTCTGCTCACCAGAAACCGTTCCTCATTTCACCGCCGTAGGCTATTTCTTCGCTCGCAAGTTATGGCAGGAATTGGGTATCCCCATCGGCATCATCAATTCGTCATGGGGCGGGACTGATATTGAGGTCTGGACAAGCCCAGAATCCTACGAAGCCCTCGAAGGCAAAGTCGCAACCCGCGGGTATAACCCTGCTTTCAAACGGGTATTGCGCGACATGACACGTGTTACGGGCGAGCCAAGGCAGGCGGAGTATGCCTCAGCATTCAACAACGACCCGGCACTTGCAGCCCGATGGTACGACGACCCGGGTGACCTGTCGCAATGGTCAACGATGGCCGTCCCTCAAGAGTGGGTTACCACGCCGCTCGGTATGTCCGACGGGCACGTATGGTTCCGTTACGAACTCAACCTCCCCGAAGAGGCAGCAGGCAAACCTGCGAAACTATCACTGGGTATGATCGACGACAACGACATCACTTGGGTCAATGGCGTCGAGGTCGGGCGCATCAACGGTCATACCTACCTGCGCAACTATGACATCGGCGAGGGCATCCTGAAAGGCGGCCATAACACGCTCACTGTCCGAATAACTGATATCGGCGGTGGTGGCGGCTTCTGGAGTGACCCGGAAGAACTTTCCCTGCATGTCGCGGGGAAATCCTACCCACTGGCCGGAGAGTGGCAATACAAAGGCTCCGTCCTCAATACCGACTACGGAATCGTCGCCCACAATCCCAATGTCTACTATTCAACACTCTACAACTCAATGATAAATCCTCTCGTCGGATTCCGCATCAAAGGTACGATCTGGTATCAGGGCGAAAACAATGTCTGGAATGCGCTCAGCTACCGCACCCTGTTTCCCAACCTGATCCGGAACTGGCGTAACAAATGGGGCTACGATTTCCCGTTTTATTGGGTGCAACTGGCCGATTTCATGGCAGAAGACACTCTCCCGGCCGAAAGCCAGTGGGCCGAACTGCGCGAAGCGCAAACTATGACTCTCTCGCAACCCCGTACCGGGCAGGCCGTGATCATCGACATCGGCAATGCCAACGACATACACCCGCGCAACAAGCAGGATGTCGGATTACGGCTCGCACTCCAGGCATTGCATGAGGAGTATGGCCACACGGGGACGGTGTGCTCGGGTCCGACATTCATTTCGGCACGCTTCGTAGACGGGCATACCGAGGTGACGTTTGACACCCCGGCCTCCAAGCTGATCGTACGCGACAAATATGGGTACATCCGAGGCTTCGCTGTGGCTGGGGAAGATCGCATCTTCCATTGGGCTAAAGCATGGATCGAAGATGGCAAGGTCATCGTAAAAAGCGATGCCGTCACCGTGCCCGTAGCGTTACGCTATGCATGGGCCAATAACCCACAGTCCAACCTGTTCAACGCTGCCGGACTTCCTGCCGGGCCATTCCGTACGGATGATTGGCCGGGAATCACCCAATAAGAGTCGCGAAATAAACCACGGCCACTCGGGATCGACATATAGACATAAACAACAAAGAGAGCAATCCGCTCTCTTTGTATTACTTCCTCTCCAAAACTGCGGCACCCTTTTGTGTCGGCGGCACGGAGTAGGAACGCAGCACGAGCGCCACGCCGACAAAGATCACCAACGCGAAGACCACCGTATCGGCATGCAGCTTGTCCAGCCCCATCCCGACCGAAATGGCGATCGCCAGCACGGGCTGCAGGTAGGTGTAGATGCTCGACACCGTGGCCGGTACGCTCTTGAGCGCATAGTTCAGCATCAGGTTCGGCAGATAGGTCGGCACCGTCAGCACGAAGAGCGTCGGGAAAAGCGCATGGCCGGCTATGGCGGCATAGTCGGTGTGGATGATCTCCTTCAGCCCGAAGGGCAGCGCAACGACGGCCGCCACGCAGTATACCCAGCGCAGCACGGTGGTGATGCGGTACCTGGCAACCAGGGCTTTGAACCACACCATGTACAGCGACGTGGCGCAGGCGCACAGCATGATCATCACGTTGCCCCAGACATGCGAATGCTGGTGCGACGACGACGCACCCGTCAGCACCACGGCCACGGCGCCGGCCATGCCGAGCACCAGCCCCGAGACCTTGAGCTTCGTGAAGCGATCCATGCCCAGCAATACGGAGAGCAGCAGCACCAGCAGCGGGACGATGGTGTCGATGATCGATCCGTCGATGGGCGAAGTCATCGAAAGTCCGTACATGATGAATACCTTGCGCAGCACTCCGATCAGCAGCGCGGCGCCGATCAGCTTGCGGATGTCGGCGCGCGAGACCCGTTCGGCCTTCTGCCACAGCAGCGGCACGAGCGAAAAAAGCGCCGTGACGACCAGCGATCCCGCCACCATGGCCATCGGGTGGACATAGTGCGGCAATACGATGTTGTAAAACGGGTAGTCCATGGCCCATACGATATTGCATATCAGCAGGGCGATGTGGGGTTTGAATCTGCTCATTCCGTCTCGGGGTTTACCCTGCGGAAAACAAAAACAGTGCCTTTCCGTTCGGAAGGGCACTGTCATTATACCGGTGGCGGCCATTTCTCACCAGCTGTCGCGCGGCACTTCGAACGAACCGGGCGATGCCCCCGGCAGCTCTTTCCCCCGGTAATAGACTTTCCATGCGTCTTTCCCGTATCCTTCCCCGAGTTCTTCGAACGTTTGTGCCGAGGCGCCCTTCACCTCCCCGCCCATGTAAAATACCTTCCAGGCATCCTTTCCATACCCGTCTCCGAGACTCTCGAAGGTCATCGCCGACGCCCCGTCCACCTTCCGGCCACGGTAATACACCGTCCAGCTGTCCTTCGAGTAACCGCCGCCCAACCTTTCGCCCGACAACGCGCTCCCGTCATCCCGCTCCCCGTAGTGGTAGGTATGCCAGATGTCTTTCCCTATCCCGTTCCCGAGGCTCTCGAACGACGAAGCCGATGCCCCTTCGACCTTCCGGCCGCGGAAAAACACCGTCCAGTTGTCCTTACCGTACCCGCCGCCGAGATCCGTGAACGACGATGCCGAAGCACCCTTCACCTTCCGGCCCTCGTAATACACCGTCCAGTTGTCCTTCGAGTAACCCCCGTGCCGTCTCTCCCGGCCGGGCTGCGACGCCCGAACCTCCTCGGGAGCAGGGTTCCCCAGGCTATGCGGAACACCCGCGAAAACGGCAAACAACGAAAACAGGGATAAAATCAGCTTTTTCATCAGGCGCGGGTATTGATTTATTAAAAGACGCGAAATTTACCGAGTTATTGCCCCGCATCCAGGAAATCGGCGGTAAACTTTCCCGGGGTGAGGCGAAAAGCCCAGCCCTCCGTCTCAACCCGCCGCACCTGCTCCCATATTGTTTACCGCTCCCGTCCTGCCACCGATTCCGTCCCGCCTCTCACCGTCTCATTCCCGTCACTCCAATACTGTCCCCCTTACCCTGTTCCTCTCCCGTCATGCCGCCGTTTCCCGTCCCGCCGTTCCCTATCCCGTTCCCGACCCATCTCCGATTCCGTCCCGCTTTTCCCCGTCCTGCACCCGTCCTGCCTCCGATTTCAGCACAGCCTTTTCCCAATCTCCTTACCTTGCCCCGGCCCCGCCCATCTCCTTTCCCTGCCTACCGCCGCTCCTCCTCTCCCACATTTTCCGCCGCAGTCCTTCACCGCTCCCGGCCTATCCTTCGCCCAAGTCTATCCGCACCCCGCCCCGCAATCCTTTTCCCAACCGCGACCAACTGCCCCACCTTTCCCCGCGCCCACAAAAAAAGAACCGCAGGCGCAATGCCTGCGGTTCTTTCGATATATCGGCGGACGGCTGCACCGTCCCTCCGTGCGGGAATTACTCCTCGGCCTTCTCTTCCTTGGCAGCCTTCTTGGCGTTCTTCGCCTCGGCAGCCTCCATGGCGCTCTTCAGCGCGGCCAGACCTGCGATGTCGCCCAGCGTCGTCTTCTCGACCGAAGCGTTGATCTTCTTCACGGTCGACTTCGTAGCATCGGCGGCGGCACGCTTCTCAGCCTTCTCGGCTGCCACTTCGGCACGCTTGGCCTCCTCATACGTACGCAGGTGCGAAAGGGTGATGCGCTTGGTAGCCTTCGAGAACTCGAGCACCTTGAAGTCGAGCTTGTCGCCCACCTTCGGCGTCGTGCCATCCTCTTTGGTGAGCTGGCGTGCGGGGCAGAAGCCCTCCACGTTCTCGCCCAGTGCGACGACTGCGCCCTTGTCGGTCATCTCGGTGATCGTACCCTCGTGGATGCTGTCTACCGAGAACTGGTTCTCGAACTCGTTCCAGGGGTTCTCCTCAAGCTGCTTGTGGCCCAGCGACAGACGGCGGTTCTCCTTGTCGATCTCGAGCACCACGACGTCGATGTCAGCGCCCACCGACGTGAATTCGCCGGGGTGCTTTACCTTCTTCGTCCAGCTCAGGTCGGAAATGTGGATCAGGCCGTCGATACCCTCCTCGATCTCAACGAAGATACCGAAGTTGGTAAAGTTGCGCACCTTGGCCGTGCACTTCGTGCCGACGGGATACTTGGTTTCGATATTTTCCCAGGGATCGGGCGTAAGCTGCTTGATGCCCAGCGACATCTTGCGCTCCTCGCGGTCGAGCGTCAGGATGACGGCCTCGACTTCGTCGCCGACCTTCATGAACTCCTGCGCCGAGCGCAGGTGCTGGCTCCACGACATCTCCGACACGTGGATCAGTCCCTCAACACCGGGGGCGATCTCCACGAATGCGCCGTAGTCGGCCATCACGACCACGCGGCCCTTGACCTTGTCGCCGACCTTGAGGTTCTGGTCGAGCGCCTCCCACGGATGCGGGGTGAGCTGCTTCAGGCCCAGTGCGATACGCTTCTTGGCGTCGTCGAAATCGAGAATAACGACCTGGATCTTCTGGTCGAGCGCCACGATCTCTTCGGGGTGGTTCACGCGGCCCCACGAGAGGTCGGTGATATGGATCAGGCCGTCCACACCGCCCAGGTCGACGAATACGCCGTACGAGGTGATGTTCTTGACGGTACCCTCGAGGATCTGGCCCTTCTCGAGTTTCGACATGATAACCTGCTTCTGCGCTTCGAGTTCGGCCTCGATGAGCGCCTTGTGCGAAACGACCACGTTGCGGAACTCCTGGTTGATTTTCACCACCTTGAACTCCATGGTCTTGTCCACGTATACATCGTAGTCGCGGATGGGCTTCACGTCGATCTGCGAACCGGGCAGGAACGCCTCGATGCCGAATACGTCGACGATCATACCGCCCTTGGTGCGGCACTTGATGTAACCCTTGATGATTTCGTCCTTCTCGAGGGCCTCGTTCACACGATCCCACGATTTGAGCTGACGTGCCTTCTTGTGCGAAAGAACCAGCTGTCCGCCCTTGTCCTCGGCCGACTCGACATAGACCTCGATCTTGTCGCCGACCTTCAGGTCGGGGTTGTAACGGAACTCGGAAACGGGAATGACGCCCTCGCTCTTGTAGCCGATGTTCACGAGAACCTCGCGCTTGGTAATGCCCGTAACGGTACCTTCCACGACCTCGCCGACGTTGACGTTCGAAAGCGTCTTGTCGTAAGCCTCTGCGATCTCCTCCTTGGGATGGTCATAGACTCCCAGGTCGTTTTCATACGCGTTCCAGTCGAAATTCTCGTTCGTGACTACATTTTTCGTTTCTTCCATGATGGAAATTCTTTTTGCGATACAATCGCTCGTTAAATGATTAATAATTAAACTCGTAGCCCCCGCCTACGCGCCTTATGCGCATACGTGAGGGCTACAAAGGTAACGGTTTTTTGCGAATCTGCAAAAAATCAGGCGGTTATTTGCGTCCCGCGGAAGCCTCCGGGCGTCGTCCGCGGCGCCTATTTGCGCACCACCCGCTGCCGCGGGGTGTTGTCGATCTTCAGCGGGCTGTCGTCCCTGAGCCCTTCGAGCAGGATGTCGGCCACCTTCTCGTCGGTGATTTCCCCGCCGGTATATTCCATATCCTTGTAATTCCGGTAGATATAGTCGCTCACGGCGACCTTGTACTTCCGCCCCTCGCGCAGCTTCGGGAACTGCACGTCAAGGGCGTTGTCCGCCGCATCGGTGACGATCACATAGGGCGTGGTCGAAATCAGGTCGATGCGGTGCGCCTCCTTGGCGTTCACCGGGTCGTTGTACTTCGACACGATCATGCGGCGCATCTGGGCGGGCGTCATCTCCATCTCGGCGACCAGCGTTCCGAACGGCTCCAGCCCGTATACCTTCGCCGCGCTCACCCCGCCCGCGGGGATCGAATCGAGGCGCACGCCGCCGATGTGGTAGAAACCGACGTCGGCATCGGCCTCGTCGGCTACCGCCGCAGCCATCCAGTTGGCAAGCCCCCACTTGTCGGCGGCATTGCCGAACCGCCCGACGGGTCTGTTCAGCTCCGGGTCGGCATAGTAAGCCTCGACCTGTTTCTGGTAGAGGATATCCGGCTCGTAATCGGCGAGCGGGACGATCCGGTAATCGACCCCTGCGACCTTATTCCCCTTCATCCGTACGGTCGTCACGCCGATGTTCCGCAGGTCTTTGCCCGTCTGGGTCAGCAGCGTGCCGCCGATCAGCGTATCGACCTCCTCATGCGTATGCCCGCCGATCACCACGTCGTACTGCGACGGGCCACGGCCCAGCAGTTCCGCATCGCGGTCGTCGCCCATATGCGACACGAGCACCAGCACGTCGCACTCCGGCCGCAGCTCCGCGGCATATTCGAGGGCCATCGCCTGCGGGTCGGGAAACTCCAGCCCCGCGAAACTCGATTCATTGCCCGCCGGATGCCCCGGCCCCTCGTAGTTGGTCACCACACCGACGAACCCGATCCGGATCCCGTCCCGGTCGATGACCGTATAGGGCGGCAGCCGGGGAAATGTGCAGGTGTCGCTCACCACGTTGGCGCAGACCACCTCGAAGTCCATGCTGTCGATCATCCGCCCCAGGAACGCCTGCCCGTGGTCGAATTCATGGTTGCCCAGCGTCGCCACGTCATACCCCAGTTCGTTCATCAGGGCGATCATCGGCATACCGGGCGTCGGCGCCATGTCCACATAGGCATTCCCCGTCCAGCGGTCGCCGGCATCGACCAGCACCACCAGTTGGGCCGTATCGCGGCACGCCTCGACGGCCGACGCCAGCCGCGGGAAATTCTGTATCTTTGCGTGCATGTCGTTCGTCGACAGCAATACGAGCGTCCTTTCGCGGGGTGCGCAGGCCGCGGCGAGCGCCGCAACGGCGACCAGCCCCATCCTCAGTATTCCTTTCATAACACAGGTTTTAGTTTGTCAAAGTTATAAATTATTCATATCTTTACATGTTTTCAAGCCTGAAAATCTTATGACAAATATCATCGAAATCATATGCGAAAACCTCGGCGGCACGGTCGAGGTGCCGATGGGCACCCCGCTTTCCGAGGTCGCAAAGCGGGTCGCGCCGGGGCCCTACCCGTTCCTTGCCGCCCTGGTCAACAACCGCATCAAGGAACTGTATTACAAAATATATACCCCGGTGACCGTCCGTTTCGTGGACATCACCTCCTTCGCCGGCATCCGCGTCTACCAGCGCACGTCGTGGTTCATCCTGCAGAAAGCCGCCCGCGACCTCTTTCCGGGCAAGACGCTCCACATCCGCCATTCGATGGGGCAGAACGGCTTTTACTGCGAGATCGAGGGCATCGACGAATTCACGCCCGGGCTGGCCGAGGCACTCGAAGGGCACATGCGCGACCTGGTGGCGCAAGACCTGCCGATCAGCCGCATGAAGATCCTCACGAGCGAAGTCCGCGCCCGCTATGCAGCCCAGGGCCTCACCGACAAGATCGCCCTGCTGGACACCCGCCCGCGGCTTTACAGCGACCTCTATACGCTCGGCGACACCGACGGTTATTTCTACGGCGCGCTGGCGCCCTCGACAGGGTTCGTCGACCTGTTCGGCATCGAACCCTACTACAACGGGTTCTACCTCGCCCTGCCGCTGCGCACGGCGCCCGACCGGCTCAACACCAACGTCGAACAGGAAAAGATGTTCGGCATCTTCCAGGAATACCAGTCCTGGGTGCGGATCATGGGCGTGCCCACCGTGGGCGCCGTCAACTCCAAGGTGCTCGCGGGCGACGCGGGCGGCATGATCAAACTGGCCGAAGCGTTCCACGAACGCAAGTTCGCATGGGTCGCCGACACGATCTACGACGCCAACATCTCGCGCGGCGTACGCATGGTGCTGATCTCGGGCCCCTCGTCGAGCGGCAAGACCACCTCGGCCAAACGGCTGGGCATCCAGCTCGGGGTACTGGGGCTGCAGCCGGTGCTGATCTCGCTCGACGACTATTTCGTCGACCGCGAAAAGACCCCGCGCGACGCCGACGGCGATTACGACTACGAGGCGCTCGAAGCCATCGACCTCGACCTGTTCAACGACCACCTCTGCCGCCTGATGCGCGGCGAAAGCGTCGACATCCCGCGCTACGACTTCATCACGGGTCGCCGCACGTGGCACAACAACCCGCTGACGCTCGACGAGCGTTCGATCCTGATCGTCGAGGGCATCCACGGGCTCAACCCGCGCCTCACCCCGAGCGTCCCCGAAGCGCAGAAATTCCGCATCTACATCTCGTGCTTCACGTCGGTGGCGATGGACAACCTCTCGCGCATCGCCACGACCGACAACCGCCTGCTGCGCCGCCTCACGCGCGACTATACGCAACGCGGCGCAGATGCCGTGGCGACGCTTTCGCGCTGGGGCTCCGTCCGCCGCGGCGAGGAGAAGCACATCTTCCCCTATCAGGAAAACGCCGACGTCATGCTCAACTCGTCGCTTTTCTACGAAATCTCGGTGTTGCGCCCCTATGCTGAAAAGATCCTCCGCGAAGTTCCCGACACGGTACCCGAGTACGACGAGGCGCGGCGCATGCTGAAGTTCCTGAAAAACTTCACCCCCATCCCGCCCGACGAGATCCCGCCCACGTCGATCATCCGGGAATTCATCGGCGGCAGCAGTTTCAAGTACTGACCCCGGAAAGCCCCGCCGGACTCCCCGCCCCGTACCCCGCCGATGCCGGGACACCGCCCGGCAGGATGCGGCGCCGCATGCGGCCTGCGGCGGAAAATATAAGCCCGGCAGGCGCTTGCGGTCTTCGTAAAAATAGTATTTTTGCATGGGAATTACGCGCCGCCCGGCGCATCCGACGACAATAACCAATTGATGATAACTATGTTCGACAAGTTTTCCGAACGCCACATCGGCGTCAGCAACGAAAAAGACCTCAAAGCCATGCTCGAAGTGATCGGCGCAAAGTCGGTCGACGAACTGATCTCGCAGGTCATTCCCCAGTCCATCCGGCTCAAGAAGCCGCTCGCACTGCCGGCCGAAGGGATGAGCGAATACGAATTCGCCGCCCACATCCGCTCGCTGGCCGACCGCAACCGTTGCCTCAGATCGTTCATCGGCATGGGCTACTACCCCTGTGCCGTCCCGGCCGCCATCGTGCGCAACGTCTTCGAGAACCCCGCCTGGTACACCTCCTACACGCCCTACCAGGCCGAGATCTCGCAGGGCCGCCTCGAGGCGCTGCTGAACTTCCAAACCGCCGTGATCTCGCTCACGGGCATGGAGATCGGCAACTGCTCGCTCCTGGACGAGGGCACGGCCGCCGCCGAAGCCATGCTGATGATGTTCGCGCTGCGCTCGCGCGAAGCGGTCAGGGAAGGTCGCAACCAGCTCTTCGTCGACCGCAACATCTTCCCGCAGACGCTCGACGTGCTGCTCACGCGCAGCGAACCGTTCGGCATCGAACTGATCGTCGACGAATACGACGAATACAGCTTCACGGGCAAGGAGTTCGGCGCCATCGTCCAGTACCCGGCCGCCAACGGCGCCGTGCGCGACTATACGGACTTCACGGCCGCGGCACATGCCAAGGGCGTGCTGGTCACGGCTGCCGCCGACCTGCTTTCGCTGGCGCTGCTCAAATCCCCCGGCGAGTGGGGTGCCGACATCGCCGTCGGCTCGACGCAACGCCTGGGCACCCCGATGGGCTTCGGCGGCCCCGGCGCAGGCTACATGGCCACGCGCGAGGCCTACAAGCGCAACATGCCCGGCCGCATCATCGGCGTCTCGGTCGACCGCCTCGGCAACAAGGCGCTGCGCATGGCGCTCCAGATGCGCGAACAGCACATCAAGCGCGAACGCGCCACGTCGAACATTTGCACCGCCTCGGCGCTGATGGCCTCGATGGTAGGCTTCTACTGCGTCTACAACGGCCCCGAGGGGCTGAAACGCGCCGCCGACACGGCCCACCTGGCCGCCGCAACGGTCGCCGACGCACTCCAGGCGATGGATTACAAACTCGCCGCCGCAGACTTCTTCGACACGCTCGAAGTCTCGGCCGAAGCCGCCGTCGTGCAGTCGCTGGCACTCGAAAGCGGCATCAACTTCTACTACCCCACCGAAGGCTCAGTGCGCATGTCGTTCGACGAGGTGACCACCCCCGAAGAGGTCGCCGAGGTAATACGCATCTTCGCCGCCGCCAAAGGCAGGAAAGCCAAGGCCGTAAAGCCCGTCACCGAAAGCCGCGTGCCGGCCGCCCTGCGCCGCCGCACGGCCTACCTCTCGGAGGCGGTCTTCAACACCTACCGCTCGGAAAGCGACCTGATGCGCTACATCAAGAAGCTCGAACTGAGGGACATCTCGCTCGCCAATTCGATGATCTCTTTAGGTTCGTGCACCATGAAGCTCAACGCCGCGGCGCTCATGCAGCCGCTCTCGCTGGCGGGCTTCCAGATGATGCACCCCTTCGCCCCGGCCGACCAGGCCGAAGGTTACATGCAGTTAATCACGGAGTTGGAAAACGACCTGGCGACGATCACGGGCTTCGCGGCCTGCTCCCTGCAACCCAACTCGGGCGCTGCGGGCGAATACGCCGGGCTGATGGTGATCCGCGCCTACCACCAGAGCCGCGGACAGGGCTACCGCAACGTGGTGCTGATCCCGGCCTCGGCCCACGGCACCAACCCCGCGTCGGCCGCCATGGCCGGCATGAAGATCGTCACGGTGGCCTGTGACGACAAGGGCAACATCGACGTCGAAGACCTCAAGGCCAAGGCCGGGGAATACAGTTCGGAGCTGTGCGGGCTGATGGTCACCTACCCCTCGACGCACGGCGTGTTCGAGAGCCGCATCCGCGAGATCGTGGACGCCGTGCACGACGCAGGCGGGCAGGTCTACATGGACGGCGCCAACATGAACGCACAGGTGGGGCTGACCAACCCCGGCTACATCGGCGCCGACGTCTGCCACCTCAACCTGCACAAGACCTTCGCCATGCCCCACGGGGGCGGCGGCCCGGGCGTGGGCCCGATCTGCGTCGCCGAGCACCTCAGGGCATTCCTCCCCTCGCATCCGGTTATGCCGACGGGCGGCGACGAGGGCATCACGGCCGTGGCGTCGGCCCCCTGGGGCTCCGCCATGCTGCTGCCCATAACCTACGGTTATATCAAGATGCTGGGTGGAAACGGGCTGCGCCGCGCCACCGAAATGGCGATCGTCAATGCCAACTACATGTCCTCGGCGCTGGCACCGGAATACCGCACCTATTATTCGGGCGAGACCGGCCGCGTGGGACACGAGATGATCCTCGACCTGACCTCTTTCAAGAAGGACTACAACATCGACTGCGGCGACATCGCCCACCGCCTGATGGACTACGGCTTCCATGCCCCGACGCTCTCGTTCCCCGTGCACGAGACGCTGATGGTCGAACCGACCGAATCGGAACCGAAGGCCGAGATGGATCGCTTCATCGAAGCGCTGGTGAGCATCAAGCGCGAATGCGAAGCCGCCGCGGGGCAGGCCGACAACGTGGTCGCCAACGCGCCGCACACCGCCGTCGAGATCGCCGGCGAATGGACGCATCCCTACACCCGCGCCGAGGCGGCATTCCCGCTCGCATGGGTGCGCGAAGCGAAGTTCTTCCCCTACGTGACCAAGATCGACAACGGCTACGGCGACCGCAACCTCTGCTGCCGCAACTGCGAATAAGAGACAAAACAGGGCGGAGTAAGGTGCTCCGCCCTGCCTGTTTCATACCGGCACAAGCCCCGGAGGGATGGCGTATGTAAACCCGGCATCGTTTTTTCAAAAAAATATTATATCTTTGTTCCATATCGTTTAATCGTCTGCCTATGAATTAAAAGCACGCATCGAGTGCGCACATTTTAGACATATTCGGAAAAAGCGTTTAGCTTGCATCTGGTTCATGAAACTTCGACACTTTCACAAACCACCCAGAGTAAAGCAATAAACGCTCACGTTTCACGGCGTGGGCTTTACTTGTTTATTTGGTGGTTAGGTAGTCGAAGACCTCATGAACCGATAACACAGTTTTGTCCGCGCTTTTTTTATGTACGTACGGAACCGGAAACGAGGACAAATCAACCAAATAAAAAAAAGAAACCCATGAAAAAATTCTTATTTCTCCTGCTGCTGTTCGGTTCGTTCTCGGTATTGGCAGGAAATCCCGCATGCCGCGTTTACGGCAGCAAAAACAATACGGTCGCCACATTGACACGGACAAATGTCACTTCCGACTCGCGCGCCGTTCTCGGCGGACAAGTCCAGCTGACAAAAACAGAGTCCGAGGACATCACGATCATCGTGGAAGTCTGGGACGGAAACCGGGACATAGGACGAACGACAGTAACAATCCCCGCCGGAGCATCATACGCCGGCTTTTCCATGACCCGTGACAATAACGGTATAGAACCCAACAAGACCTACCAACTGGCTATTTCCAGCGCGACCTGTCAATAGAAACCAGCCGAAGTCGATATGAACCTGAAAATTTCGAAGACGGCACGGATCGCCGTCCTGCTGGCGGTGCTGGCCGCACTTATGACGTCGTGCGGAAGCATCTCGGCCTTGTACAGAGACCCCGATTTCCAAAAGGGGTTCCGGGCCGGATGGAACAGCACAGCACCGGAAGAATATCGCTACTGACAGATCCGCATTCGAGGGGGGGGGCTAAGCCTTCCCCTCTTTTCGGCCCCTTTCCCGGAACCCGGTTTCGGGCCCGAAGAGGCGGATTTATCCCTTTTCAGATCCGTTTTCCAGCCTTGCGGCACAATTATTTCATACGATTATTTGGCAACTCGTCCCGAAGTGCGTATCTTTGTCCAATTCTCCGCGAAAGAAGGAATCGCGCTGCAAACGATTATTTATCAACTCATAATATTACAACATGAAAGTAGAACAGAACAAAATGGTCGGCGTGGACTACAAGCTCACCGTCGACGGACAAATCGCAGACCAGTCGCGTCCGGGACAGCCGCTCGAATTCATCTTCGGGACAGGCATGCTGCTTCCCAAATTCGAGGAAGCAATCCTGGGCAAGGAGATCGGCGAGGCCGTCTCGTTCACCCTCGAGCCCAAGGACGGCTACGGCGAGGTGATCGCCGATGCCATCGTAGACCTGCCGAAAAATATATTCATGGTCGACGGCAAACTGGCCGAAGACATCCTCTTCGTGGGTTCGCAGGTGCCGATGAGCGACAACCAGGGCAACCGCATGATGGGTATCGTCAAGGAAGTCGGTGACGAAACCGTGAAGATGGACTTCAACCACCCGATGGCGGGCAAGACGCTCAATTTCGACGTCGAAGTCGTGTCGGTACGCGACGTAACGCCCGAAGACCTGCAGGGCGGCTGTTCATGCGGCGACTGCGGAGACGACTGCGGCGGCGGTTGCGACCACGGAAACGGCCACTGCGACTGCCACTGACGAACACGAAGCGGGACTGGAAAGCCCCGCTTTTTTAAACCCTGATCCTGTACGGCTATGACCCTGACCCAACTTACGACGATGATCGGCAGCGGCACCGTCCACGACCTGTCGGGGCGGAAGGTGGAAAACGTCGATTTCAAAAGCTGCCTGCGGA
Organism: Alistipes onderdonkii; assembly: GCF_025145285.1. Classification (NCBI taxonomy): domain Bacteria; kingdom Pseudomonadati; phylum Bacteroidota; class Bacteroidia; order Bacteroidales; family Rikenellaceae; genus Alistipes; species Alistipes onderdonkii. Next base: position 2,156,227 of record NZ_CP102251.1, on the reverse strand, counting down.
ACGCAACCTCAGGCGAAGCCGGCTCGCGGCTTCGCCTTTGCCGCCGTATCCTGCCCTCCGGCATCCCCGTCCCTATCCCCGGCAACCCCATCCGCAACCAATAACCCGTGTTTACGCTGCGACAATACCTCACGACACTGGCCGACACCCACGGATTGACAAAAACCCTGGGCGGCATGGAGGTATGCCGTGACAGCCGGGGCCGCATGTGTTACACCGTAGGCAACAGCGCCATCGTCTTCCGTGTCCGCCACGAAGGACGCATCCGCTCGCTGCGCTGCTACATGCACCCGCCGCGCCACCTGGCGGAAATTTACGGCGAGCGGCTGCTGCCCCAGGAGCTGTACCTCTACGATTCGCCCCGGAGCGGGGTTTGGGTCGACGTCGTGCTGGGCGACTGGATCGAGGGAACGACGCTCCACGAAGCAGTCGCAGAAGCGGCCGCGGCAGAAGACACAGCACGGCTGCGGCAACTGGCCGCGGCGTTCGACCGCCTGGCCGCAGGGCTTACGTCGGACGACTGGGCGCACGGAGACCTCAAGCCCGAAAATATCGTCGTGGATCCCTCGGGGAGGCTGCACCTGATCGACCTCGATGCCATGTACCTGCCGGCATTCGCCGGAGAGGCGAGCCCCGAACTGGGTACCGCGGCCTTCCAACACCCCGCACGGACGATCCGCGACTTCAATGCCTCGCTCGACGACTATCCCGCGGCGCTGATCTCGACGGCCCTCCATGCGCTGGCGCTCGACCCTGCCCTGTACGTACGCTACCCCGATGCCGACGGGCTGCTCTTCTCGCCGCAGCAGATCCGCACCGACGAGGCGCTCCGCGAGGCCATCGCGCTTTTCGAAGGCGAGGGGCTGGCCGTGCAGTACCGCATCGCGCGGTTGCTGTATGCACCCACGCCCCGTTTGTTCGGGCTGCCGGAGTTGCTGGCATGCGCAGCACGGGCTGGCGGGCCGCCGTCCGGCGGGAACGAAGGCGCAGAGACAACCGGAAATACATGCGGGGACAAAAGCGGCGGCACGGACGGCGTCACAGGCAGGGATCTTGTTCGGAATACAGGGCGCGGCACGGACAAACGCCTGGGCGGGAAGACCGGCGGTGAGTCGTTTGCGGACATGGGCGGCGGCGCACGGAACGACGGCACGGAAACTTTCCCGGAACTGTTCGTCGGGAACGGCCTGTGGGGTTACAGGACACCGGAGCAGATCGTCATACCTCCGCTCTACGACTGCGGGTTCGACTTTACCGAAGGGCTTGCCGCCGTCAGGCTGGGCAAAACCTGGCATTATATCGACACCGAAGGGCATACCCGGATTCGATGCCCGGGGTGCGAAGCCGTAAAGCCCTTCCGCAACGGCCGTGCGGAGGTCATCCGTGACGGCAGGCGGCTGGAAATCGACCGCGCAGGGCGCGAACAGGAATCCGGTTCGGCGGTTTCAGCATGCCGCAGCATATAATTACGGACAAGGCATTTGCATACCATCGCACACGGCCCCGACAGGCATGCGCAGACACACGGCCGCCGGAAGGTTTCGCTGCAGTTCACCCGACCGGGCAAAAATCCATTCCAGATAAAAAAAAATTTTTCATTTTTGCAGAAAAACGAGAATTTCAATTACAATCCGGCATCGCGACCATATCCGGGGCGAACAATCCGTCGATAATCCGCAGTGGAAACCGTTATTTCGTGATTTCGAGGCATTTCAGCGGCAGATACAACCTTACGCGAAAAAACCTATATTTGCCATGAGTTAACCCTTACAAACCATTTGCGTATTTATGAAAAATTTTCCTGTTCTGCTGAAGTTCATCGCAGGATGCGGCCTGCTGGCACTGGCCGCCTGCGACGACAAAGATCCCTCAGGCGGAGATAACCCGCCCCAGACCGAGTTTACAATCACTGCAACTGCAATCACCCCGCGCGGAGCCACGGTATCCGTCTCGCCCAAAAACCAGACAGGAGCCTACTATTTCGACGTCGTTTCCGATAAGGTGCTCCGGGAAAATTACGGCGGGGACTTCGAGGCCTGTTTCAAAAGCGGCCTGCAACAATACATAGACCGCTATGCGGCAACCCTCACGCCCGAAGAGGTGCTGACGGCTATAAGCAGCACCGGCGACGCCTCCTATACCTACCAATGGCTGGGAGACAATACCAAATACTACATCCTGGCGGCAGGCATCACTACTGCGGAACCCGGGACGACGACCGAAGTGGAATACAGCGAATTCGAAACGCTGCCCCTCATCAAAAACGAATTCACGTTTTCGGACATCACCCCGACCGACCTTTCGGTAAAAGCCACGGTCTCATCGGCCGACCCGGAACTGCGGTACGTCACCTATCTGGTCGAAAAAGAGGAGTTCGACGCTACGGGGCTCTCTCCCGAAGCCTATGTCGACAAAACGAACCAGGAACTGATCGCCTATGCCACAGGGCTGGGAGTCACATTAGAAGATGCCATCGAGGCGATGTCGGAAAGCGGCGTCAGCGAATTCAGCCAGAACAAACTCGCCCCGGCAGTAGATTTCCTGCTGATCGCAGCAGGCATCAATTCCGAAGGCTATGTAATTACGGAATGCGCCAGCCGGGAAGTCCGGACGGCCGATCCCCGGAAATCGGACATGACCTTCGAATTCCAGGTCAGCGACCTTTCGCCTACGGGTGCCGTGATCAAATACATCCCTTCCGTAAAAAACGACCGTTACTTCTACGATATCGCCGAGAGCAAAGAGCTCGAAGGACTTACCGACGAGCAGATCATGGCCAAACGAATCGAACTCGCAGGCAGCTATATCGGGTTCTACACCACGTATGACGATTACGAGAACGACATGAGAAGCTACCTCGACCCCGATACGGAATACGTCGCCCTGGCATTCGGATATATCTCTTACATCACGACCGGACTATTCCGTTCGGAACCGTTCAGCACACCCGCATCCCAGTACGGACAGGATTTCGGCGAATGTACATCCGGATATTACGGCGACCGGTACCAGACGGGCAAGGACAACTGGCGTCTGGCGCTCGTCGCCGCCGACAAGTCTTATACGCTCTCGCTCAACTGTCTCGCCGACGCCGTGACGGGCGCCGCCGCCGGCATCCCGGCCGGAGAATACACGTTCTCGGCCGACGGGGCGCAGGGAGCCTTCTCGATCCTGCCCGACGGATCGAACGTCACCAACAAAAGCGACCAAAGCAGCAGTGCCGTAAAATCAGGTAAACTGACCGTCGCCTATGAAGGTTCTGCCTGCATCATCGCGGCCGACATCACCGACAGCGAAGGGAACAACGTCAAAGGCAGCTTCCGGGGCAGCGTCGCCGCAACCGACTATGCAGCCTATCCTGCCATCGGGCAGATCGTCTCGGCACAGGTCTCCTTCTACGGCGGGGGCAACTGGTTCATCAACCTCTATGATTATCCGCTGGAGGGCAGCAGCAGTTACCGGCTTACGTTCGATCTTTATGTTTCGACCGAGACATCTCCCTCGGCCGCAGGCGGACTGCCCGAAGGAACTTATGATGTGGTCGCGACAGGACTGGGCATCCGCAGCAACAAGGACACCAAGGTGGAATTCGCCAGCAAGCAGCTATGCACCATAGAAAGCGGGCAGATGACCGTCGCGCGCAACGGGGACGAATATACGATCTCGTTCAAGGGTTCATGCCCGCTGACGGACATCGACATCAGCTACACCGGGGCACTGAAAGTCAACGACCTGACCAGATCGGCACCCGCAAAAAATGCCGGTGAAGGCATTGGGGCGAAAATGCCCGGAACCGGCAGTCCCATGACGAAGAAACAGTCCGCGACGGCATCCCGCGAAGAGCTCTGCAAACCCCGCACGCGGATACCGGACAACGGCGTCGGCCTGCGGCATTTCGACCTCTGACCCATAAAAAATCAAAAAAAATCCGGCTGCTTTCCCAGGCAGCCGGATTTTTCATCGGGAGGCTCCGGGGAAGGGCGCGCATCGCCCGGCATGCGAAAAACAGCGGGATATATGTTTTTTGCGGACAATTCGTTATATTTGCATCTGCTTAATACGATTGTAATGCCCCAATTCAGAAATTTGACACCGGCGGAAATCGCCGCGGTCGAGTCGCTCGGCTCCTCGGCCGAAGCGTGGTCGCAAGTGTCGGTCACCGACGATTTCACCCCCTTCCAGTTGCTGCAAAGCCACCTGGAAGGCAAGGTCGTGATCGGCTCCGGAGCACGCATCATCCGCTCACGGGTGTGCAACTACCACCTCGGCGAAGGGGCGCTCGTCGAAGGGGTCACGGCACTCGAATGCCGCCGCAGGAGCACGTTCGGGAACGGCGTGGGCGTGGCGACGATGAACGAATGCGGCGGGCGCACGGTGAAGATTTACGACCGCCTTTCGGCGCAGGCAGCCTATCTGATGGCCGTCTACCGGCACCGCCCGCAGACCATGGCGGCCCTGGAAAAGATGGTCGACGACTATGCCGAAACCCGCGCCTCGCAGACGGGGAGCGTCGGCAAGGACAGCCGCATCGTCGGCGCCAGGTTCATCCGCGAAGTCCGCATCGGCGACAACGTCACCGTCGACGGCGCCTCCCTGCTCGAAAACGGCACGGTCTGCGACGGTGCGCACATCGGCGTGGATGTCAAGGCCTACGACTTCATCGCCGCGGAAAACGCCCGGATCGACAACGGCTCGATCGTCGAACGCTGTTTCGTGGGCGAAAGCTGCCGGCTGGACAAGGCCTTCACGGCGGCCGAATCGCTGTTTTTCGCCAATTCGCACTGCGAGAACGGCGAGGCCGCCTCGATCTTCGCGGGGCCCTACACCGTCTCGCACCACAAGTCGTCGCTGCTCATCGCGGGCATGTTCTCGTTTTTCAACGCGGGCAGCGGCTCGAACCAGAGCAACCACCTGTTCAAGAGCGGCGCCGTGCACCAGGCAGTGCACCTCAGGGGCTGCAAGTTCGCCAGCGGCGCCTACATCATGTCCCCTGCGCTGGAAGGGGCTTTCACGATGATCATGGGGCACCACTCGTTCCACCACGACACGTCGGCCTTCCCCTACTCATACCTGATCGAAAAGGAGGGGCGTTCGGTGCTCATGCCCGGGGCGAACCTCACCAGCTACGGCGCCGTGCGCGACATCGAGAAATGGCCGGCACGCGACCGCCGCACCATACGGCGCGACGTCATCAACTTCGAAGAATACAACCCTTATATCACCTCGGGAATGCTCAGGGCCGTGGATACGCTCCACGCGATCGCAGAGGAAGACCCCGACGCCCCGACGTACGTCCACCAGAAGGCGATCATCCGCGCGGCGGCCCTCAAACGGGGCATCGGACTCTACAACCGCTTCATCGTGGCGGCGCTGGGCGCGATGCTCGACCGGGGAGAATCGGCGGAACGCTACGACGGCAGCGGCCGCTGGCTCGACATCGCCGGGCAGTATATCACCAAACGCGAAGTCGAGGCCATCCTCGATGCCATAGACCACGGCGAACTGGCCTCGCCCGAAGAGGTGGACAACCGTTTCAGGGTCTTTTCCGTCCACTACGACGACTACGCCCACAGCTGGGCCGAAGGGGTCTACGCATCGCTGCTGGGACACATCCCGACCGTGGCGGAGATAGAAGAGGCCATCGCGGCGGGGCGCAACGCCCGCGCGACGATGCGCCGTACGACCGACGCCGACCGCGACCGCGACTGCTCGCTCGACATGGCGGTCAGCTACGGCCTCGACAGCGACGACGAAGGGGAAGTGCGCGACGACTACTACTCCGTCCGGGGACTTAAATAGACGCAACATGTATACACAGAGCATCACACGCAACCACCGCACGGCATTCATCCTGGCCATAGACGGCTCGGGGTCGATGGCCGAAAGCATCCTCTTCCGGGGACGCTGCATGACCAAGGCCGAAGCGGTTGCAACCATCACCAACGACCTGCTGTTCGAGCTTGTCGAACGGGCACGCCGCAGCGACGGCGTACGCGACTATTACGACATCGCCGTGGTCGGTTATTCGGGTGACGACGAGGTACGCTCGCTGCTGCCCGGAGGCGAGGATCTGGTGCCTGTCAGCGCCCTCGCGGCACAGGAGATGCCGGTGCACACGGAGGTGGTCGAACACCGGCTTCCCGACGGCAGCATCGCCCTGCGGGAGATTCCCGCACCGGCGTGGATCAAGCCCCTGTCGGCCGGGCAGACGCCGATGTGCGAGGCACTGCGCCGCGTGAGGGACATAGCCGCCGGATGGACTTCCCGCACGGCCAACGCCGAAAGTTTCCCTCCCGTGGTCTTCAACATCACCGACGGCGAGGCCACGGACTGCGACAACGAGGAGCTGCGCACGGTCTGCGACCAGATCAAGGCGCTGGGCACCGTCGACGGCAATGTTCTGTTGATCAATATCCATATCGCCGCCGGGGATACCGAACGTCCGGTATTCTTCCCCGAGGCGCACGAAGCCCGGTACACCAACCGGTATGCCTCGCTGCTCTACGACTGTTCGAGCGAAATGCCCGCGGTCTTCAACGAGGCCATCCGCGAAGCCAAGGGCCCGGGTGCGATCCCGCCCTTCCGCGGCATGAGCTACAACGCCTCGGCGGCCCAGCTGGTCGCCATGCTCAACATAGGTTCCATCAGCGTCAAAACCGAATAGAGATGATAGTGACCCTGCAACATTTCTCCCGGGCACTGCTGACGCCCGACCTGTCGCTGGCGACGCTCGCCGACGCCCGCCCCGTTACGGAACCCAACGGCATACCGCGCCTGGTGCGCACGACGCGTTTCGCCGAGGCGGAAGTCGAATGGCGGGGCGAGCGGTGGCTCGTCGCCATGCCCCTGAACCCGTCGGCCATGCCCCGGATCGAACGCACGGTCTCGGCGCTGCGCAAACTCAACACCGGCTACTTGGCGGAATGCCGCATACTGCCGGGCGAAATGCGCTGGCACGACGCCACGGGCGCGGAACGGCACACAGACCTGGTGTTGCAGCACCTGCCTGCGGGGTGGGAGTTCGCCGAAGCGCTGCTCGCCGAGGACAAGGCGACGCTGCTCGCGGCGCTCGACACATTGCAGGCGGCGCTCGGGGAGCTGGAATTCACACACAACAACCTCAAGGAAACGAACCTCCGCTGGCACCGGGGACGGTTCGTCCCGATACGCTATTACGATGCCCGCATCGGCACGGCGGAGCTCGGCACGGGTGACAGGGAGGCATTCGCCGCACTCCGGCACAGGATCGCCGAGGCACCCGCGCCCCGCCAGACGGCCAACGACGTCACAGCACCCTACAACCCGCTGCGCAGCCTGACCGGGCACCGCTGGACGAGCCACGTATTCGAAGGGCTGGTGTGCGTGGAGGACGACAACGGATTCGGGTTCGTGGATACGGACAACAACCCGGTGATCCCGGCGCAGTTCGTCTGGGCGGGCGATTTCCGCGAAGGCCGCGCCGAGGTACAGACGCAGACGGGGATGGGGCTGATCGACCGCCGGGGCTGTTACGTCATACCTCCCGAATACGAAATCGTCGACTACGACCCCGCCGCCAGCGTGGTGCATGTGCGCAACAACGGGCACTGGGCGCTGTTCGACTACCTGGGACGCCGCCTCACGGAGTTCCGGACGGAAGTCCCGGAGCCCTGCGGGCCTGAAATTTGCAGGTGACAACGGCAATATTAGATATTTCGCTGTTATCGGCGCCTTCCGGCTGCATTGGCAAACCCGGCCCAGAGGGGCGCTGCCCGGCACAACCGGAAAAGGCGACCGGCGGGACTTCGGAGCATATAATCACAATAACAAATACAAAAAATTACAAGTCATGGAAGAAACGATCAAATGCCTGATTATCGGCAGCGGCCCCGCAGGATACACGGCCGCCATCTATACGTCGCGTGCAAACCTCCGGCCCGTACTCTACGAGGGCATCGAACCGGGCGGGCAGCTCACGACGACGACCGACGTGGAGAATTTCCCGGGCTACCCCGACGGGGTCAGCGGCCAGCAGATGATGGCCGACATGCGGCGCCAGGCCGAGCGCTTCGGCGCCGAGATCCGCACGGGCACCGCCACGCGCGTAGACCTCTCGTCGCGGCCGTTCCACGTGGTGATCGACGGCCAGACGGAGATCAGGGCCGAAACCCTGATCATCGCCACGGGCGCCTCGGCCAGATACCTGGGGCTCCCCTCGGAGACGAAATTCCGCGGCATGGGCGTGAGCGCCTGCGCCACCTGCGACGGCTTCTTCTACCGCAAAAAGGACGTAGCCGTGGTCGGCGGCGGCGACACCGCCTGCGAGGAGGCCACCTACCTCGCCTCGATCTGCCGCAAGGTCTACATGATCGTGCGCAAACCCCACCTGCGCGCCTCGAAGGCGATGCAGCAGCGGGTGTTCAGCACCCCCAACATCGAGGTGATATTCAACCACAACACCGCCGAGGTATTGGGCGACGAGTCGGGCGTGACGGGCGCACTGCTGCGCTGCAACGACGGCAAGGAGGTGAAGATCGACATCTCGGGCTTCTTCCTGGCCATTGGGCACCACCCCAACACGGAGTTGTTCCGCGACCAGTTGCAGCTCGACGCCGAAGGCTACATCAAGGTCGAACCGGGCACGTCGATAACCAACATCGAAGGCGTCTTCGCCGCGGGCGACGTCCGCGACCCGCACTACCGGCAGGCCGTCACGGCGGCCGCTTCGGGCTGCATCGCGGCCATCGACTGCGAGCGTTTCCTGTTAAGCCGGGCCAACTAAAAACGCATGAGTTTCAGCGTCACCATACTGGGGTCTTCCTCCGCGAAGCCCACCCTGAGCCGGCACCCGTCGGCGCAGGTGGTCAACGTGCACGAGCAGTACTACCTGGTCGATGCGGGCGAAGGGGTACAGCAACAGTTGATCCGTTACGGCATCAACCCGCTCAGGCTGCGTGCCGTGTTCATCTCGCACCTGCACGGCGACCATGTATTCGGGCTGTTCCCGCTGATCTCGACGCTGGCGCTCTACGGCCGCAAGACCCCGCTGCGGGTATTCGCACCGGCACCGATGGGCGAGATTCTGGCCTGCCACCTCAAATATTTCGACAGCGAACTGCCCTACCCGGTCGTATGGACGGAGGTCGACACGACCAAGCATGCGCTGCTGATGGAAAACCGTACGCTGGAGGTGTGGAGCATACCGCTGCGCCACCGCGTGCCGACGGCGGGGTTCCTTTTCCGCGAAAAGGAGCCGGCGCTGAACGTCGACAAGTTCAAGATTACGAAATACGGGCTTTCGGTCGCACAGATCACCGCCGCAAAGCGGGGCGAGGACGTCACGCTCTCCACGGGGGAGGTGATCCCCAACGGGGAACTGACCTACCGTCCCTACGCCCCCCGGTCGTACGCCTACCTGTCGGACACCAACTTTTCGGCCAAGGCCGCAGCGCTGGCCGCAGGCGCCGATCTGATGTACCACGAGGCGACCTACGCCGCGGCGGAGCAGAAGGCGGCCCGGGAGCGCGGACACTCGACGACGGCCGACGCGGCCAAGGCAGCCCTGAAAGCCGGGGCGAAGCGGCTGGTGATCGGGCATTACTCGTCGCGCTACAAGGATGAAAACATGCTGGTCGAAGAGGCCCGTGCGATCTTCCCCGAAACCTACCCCGCCACCGAAGGGGTGACGTTCACCTTAGAAAAACAACGATGACAAAAGCCGACATACAACTCGTCCGCGCGCTGGCCGGCAAACGCGGGCGCACGGAGCACGGACTGTTCGTCGCCGAAGGGGAGAAACTCATCGGCGAGCTGCGCACGTCGCACCTCGGGGTACGCAAGATATTCGCCCTGGAGGGCCTGTTCGCAGGGCCGGAAGTCGAGGTCGTCGGCACGAAGGAGATGGAGCGGCTGTCGCTGCTGAAAACAGCCTCCAACTCGCTGGCGCTGGTCGAAATACCGCATTACGGACTGGATATGCGGGCTCTCGCGGGACGGCTGACGCTGGCGCTCGACGACGTCCAGAACCCGGGCAACCTGGGCACGATCGTCCGGCTGGCCGACTGGTTCGGCATCACGGACATCGTCTGCTCGGAGGCCTCGGCCGACTGTTTCAACCCCAAGGTCGTGCAGGCCACGATGGGCGCCATACTCCGCGTCAGGGTGCACTACACCGACCTGGGAGGGTTCCTGCGCCGAGCCGCGGACGCCGGGCTGCCGGTGTGCGGGACTTTCCTGGAGGGGGAGAACATCTACGGGGCATCGCTCCCGGAGGCGGGGATCGTCGTCATGGGCAACGAGGGGCGCGGCATTTCGGACGCCGCGGCCGCGACCGTCACCCGCAAATTGTTCATCCCGCCTTACCCGGCCGACCGGCGGGGTTCGGAATCGCTCAATGTGGCGATGGCGACGGGGATCGTCTGCGCCGAATTCCGGCGGCAGGCAGGCACCGGGGGCCCGGGACAGGCGCGGAGGAGTAAAAAATAGGCAGGGAGAAGCCGCAAACAGGCGGCGGGAAGGCGTGCCAGCCCGGTTTCATCATCGTATTTCAGCTGTTATCCGCCGAATAAAGTCGATTACACCCGCTTATCGGAGCATGGCACCGGAAGCAACGGGCAGGAGGTCGCCGCACTCACACCGGGTCGGCACACCGTTCGCGCAGGCCGGCAACCATGCTGCGTACGGCTTCCAGAGCTTCGGCACACCGCTCGGGCGGCAGGAGTCGCGCCGCATCGAGCCGTTCGATGCTCCGCAGGAGGCACTCCACGGCATAGCGCATTTCGTCCAGCTCGACCCCCGAGGCGGCCGCAAGGTCGGTAGCAGCCAGCCGTGTCACCGCGGAGCGGGCGCAGAGTTCGAAATCCACGACCAGGGCATTGCATTTGCGGCGGTCGTAGGGCGGAATCCAAAGGGTCTCGAACATCAGCCGGAAAACCGCGGCGACCAGGGCCGGGTTGTTTTTCCGCGTAATTTTTTTTGCGCAAGGTTCCATCTTTCAGAGCTGTTGCTCCGGAAAAAAGCGCGGGCAAAGATACCGAATCCACCATCGAGGTATTGGACGACCTGTAACGTAGAATGCGGCCAATGCCCACGCCGAAAAACAGCGAGAGCATCAACCTTCGTTCCTTACGCTACACGAAAGTGTCCAATTTCCGATGGTAAGAAAAAAGCCGATGCGCCTTTATCCGAATATGTCGGCAACCCTAACAGGCTGCATAAGACAAAGGTAGGAAAAATAAGCCCATCCGCAAAACATTCCGGGCCGCAGGAATGCAAAATTTCATTTAAATTCGATCCGGCGCATTGCCAATTCTGAATAATATGTATCTTTGTAAGTTGAAATATATGTATCTATGTCTGAATACAAACTCAAAATAGGCATCACGCAGGGAGACCCGAACGGCATCGGCTGGGAGGTGATCCTCAAGGCCCTTTCCGACCCGCGCATGACGGAGCTCTTCACGCCCGTCGTCTACGGTTCGCCAGCGGCGGCGGCCTATTACCGAAATACGCTGGGCGACACCGAACCGGTGGCGTTCAACACCGTGCCCGCGGCACGCGACGCCCGCCGCGGCAAGGCCAACCTCATCGTATGCGGGGAGGCCGGGCAGCCGGAGCCGGGCAAGGCATCGCCCCAGGCCGGACGCGCTGCGGTCGAAGCGCTGCGCACGGCGACGCAGGATTTGAAGGAAGGGACGCTCGACGCCATCGTCACGGCACCCTTCAACAAGGAGAGCGTACAGGGCGAGGATTTCAGCTACACGGGCCACACCGAATTCTTCGGGGCGGAGCTGGGCGGGGAGCCGATGATGATCCTGTGCAGCGACGTGCTGCGCGTGGGGCTGGTCACCAAGCACATCCCCGTGTCGGAGATCAGCCGCAGCATTTCCAAGGAGAAGATCGTGCGCGACCTGCACACGCTGCGCCGCTCGCTCATCGAGGATTTCGGCATCGTCGAGCCGCGCATCGCCGTGATGGCGCTCAACCCCCACGCCGGGGACGGCGGGCTGCTCGGACACGAGGAACAGGAGATCATCCGCCCGGCCATCGTCGAGGCATTCAGACAAGGCGTGCTGGCATTCGGCCCCTTTGCGGCCGACGGGCTGTTCGCCGGGGGCGGATACGCCAAGTACGACGGCATCCTGGCCATGTACCACGACCAGGGGCTGGCGCCCTTCAAGACGCTCTCGCCCGATGGCGTGAACTTCACGGCGGGGCTCGCCAAGGTACGCACGTCGCCCGACCACGGCACGGCCTACGACATCGCGGGGCAGGACAAGGCCGATGCGCAGTCGATGAGGTCGGCGATCTACGCCGCCATCGACATCGTGGAGCACCGCCGCGCCTGGACGGAATGGAGCCGCAACCCGTTGCAGCGCGCCGAACGCGAGAAAGGCGGACGCGACATCTCGGTCAAAGACCTGCCGCAGACCGAACGGGAGGATTAGTATGACGCCGCAAAAAAAGATCCGCATCGGGGTCGGGTTCGTGGCCATATGGGTATTGCTCGGAGGAGCATGGCTCTGCGATTACTTTTTCGGCGACACGGAGTTCTGGAAGCTGGCATCCGGGGAACTGACCGTACTGCTGGGTATCGGCGCCGGGACGGCGATGATCCGGGAAGGGCGCCGCGGGCAGGAGGCTGTAAACGCTGCGGCCAAAGATGCGGGAGCCGGGAAACAGGCGGCCGAAGAAACACGAACCGGAGAGACACAGACCGGGAACACGGCGGCCAAAGACGCGGGGATTGCAGGGCCGGCGGTCGGAGAAACACAGGCCGGAGAAACACAGGCCGGAAACACGACGGGCAAAGGCACGGCAGCACGCACAGCGCGGCAGCCGGAAGAGAAAAAACGATAAACACCGGACAACCCGGAAGCGTATTCCGTCTCGTAATTGTGGAAGCGCCGAAGGCCCCGAAAACTTAACTTTATAATTTTTTTATGATCAAAATCACTTTTCCCGACGGTTCGGTGAGGGAGTTCGCCAAAGGGACGACTGCCTTCCAAATCGCAGAGAGCATCAGCCCTCGTTTAGCTGCTGACTCCCTGGCGGCCTCGGTAAACGGCGCAACCGTGGACATGATGCGCCCGATCGAGGAGGACGCCTCGGTCAAATTCTACAAATGGGAGGACGAAGAGGGCAAGCACGCCTTCTGGCACACCTCGTCCCACCTGCTGGCCGAAGCCCTCGAGGCACTCTACCCGGGCATCAAGTTCGGTATCGGCCCGGCCATCGAAAACGGCTTCTACTACGACGTCGATTCGCCGACGCCGATCACCGAGGCCGACCTGCCCAAAATCGAGCAGAAGATGCAGGAGCTTTCCCGCAACAAGGAGCAGCTCGTCCGCCGCGAAGTCCCCAAGGCCGAAGCACTCAAGACCTTCACCGAGAAGGGCGACCAGTACAAGGTAGAACTGATTACGGACTTGCAGGACGGCACCATCTCATTCTATACCAACGGTGCGTTCACCGACCTCTGCCGGGGGCCGCACATCCCCAACACGGGCTACATCAAGGCCCTGAAACTGACTTCGGTAGCCGGGGCATACTGGCGCGGCAACGAGAAGAACAAGATGCTGACCCGCATCTACGGCATCTCGTTCCCCAAGAAGTCGATGCTCGACGAATACCTCGTGATGATGGAGGAGGCCAAGAAGCGCGACCACCGCAAGCTGGGCAAAGACCTCGAACTGTTCTGTTTCTCGCAGCGCGTGGGACAGGGCCTGCCCCTGTGGCTGCCCAAGGGCGCCGCACTGCGCGACCGTCTGGAGCAGTTCCTGCGGGGCGTGCAGAAGGAATACGGCTACCAGCAGGTGATTACCCCGCATATCGGCAACAAGGAATTGTACGTGACCTCGGGCCACTACGCCAAATACGGCAAGGACTCGTTCCAGCCTATCCACACTCCGATCGAAGGCGAGGAATACCTGCTCAAGCCGATGAACTGCCCGCACCACTGCGAGATCTACCGTTCGAAGCCCCGCTCGTACAAGGAGCTGCCCGTCCGCCTGGCGGAGTTCGGGACCGTCTACCGCTACGAGCAGTCGGGCGAGCTGCACGGGCTGACGCGCGTGCGCGGGTTCACGCAGGACGACGCGCACCTGTTCGTACGTCCCGACCAGCTGCTCGAAGAGTTCGAGCGCGTGATCGACATCGTGCTTTACATCTTCAAGACGCTGAAGTTCGACAACTATACGGCACAGATTTCGCTCCGCGACCCCAATAACAAGGAGAAGTACATCGGTTCGGACGAGAACTGGGAGAAGGCTGAAAGCGCCATCATGCAGGCAGCCAGGGAGAAAGGGCTCACGACCGTCGTGGAGCTGGGCGAAGCCGCATTCTACGGCCCGAAGCTGGACTTCATGGTCAAGGATGCCATCGGCCGCAAATGGCAGCTGGGCACCATCCAGGTGGACTACAACCTGCCGGAGCGTTTCGACCTGACGTACAAGGGCGCCGACGACAAACTGCACCGCCCGATCATGATCCACCGTGCGCCGTTCGGCTCGATGGAGCGTTTCGTGGCCGTGCTGCTCGAGCACACGGGCGGTAAGTTCCCGCTGTGGCTCTCGCCCCAGCAGGTCGTGGTACTCCCGATCTCGGAGAAGTTCAACGATTATGCGCAGAAGGTGGCCGAATACCTGAACCGCAACGACGTCCGCACCGAAGTCGACGACCGCAACGAGAAAATCGGCCGCAAAATCCGCGACAACGAACTGAAACGCGTCCCCTACCTGCTGATCGTCGGCGAGAAGGAGGAGGCCGAGGGCCTCGTATCCGTCCGTGCACAAGGCGAGGGCGACAAGGGCCAGATGACGATGGAAGCGTTCCGCGACCTGATCACCGGGCTGGTCAAAGAGGAGATCGACGCCAACAAACTGGAAAAGAAATAAAAGAACACATTATTAACTTAACTAATACGTACAACTATCGCAGCACCGAAACCATTCCCGCCGAGGCCGTTTACCCCCGGGAATAACAGACCGAAACCGGCAGCCAATGCCAACAACCGCTTCGGGCGCCGTCCGCCCGTCAAGGAGAACCCCCACCGGATCAACAACGAGATCACGGCTCCGGAAGTGCGTGTGGTCGGCGACAACGTCGGCCAGCCGCAGGTTCTGCCGATCCGCGATGCGCTCAAACTCGCCGACGAACTGGAACTCGACCTGATCGAGATCTCTCCGAAGGCCGAGCCCCCCGTATGCCGCATCGACGATTACCAGAAATTCCTTTACCAGCAAAAGAAGAAAGCCAAGGAACTGAAGGCCAATCAGACGAAAGTGGTCGTGAAGGAGATCCGCTTCGGGCCCCAGACCGACGACCACGACTACAATTTCAAACTCAAGCACGCGCAGAACTTCCTCAAGGAGGGGGCCAAAGTCAAGGCTTACGTCTTCTTCCGCGGCCGTTCGATCGTCTTCAAGGAGCAGGGCGAAATCCTGCTGCTGCGCTTCGCAACCGACCTCGAGGAGGTGGCCAAAGTGGAGATGATGCCCAAGCTCGACGGCAAGAAGATGAACATGATGCTTGCGCCGAAAAGCAAGAAGTAAGGTCTTGGCGGCGGCCGGACACCGCCGCGCAGAATTCATAACGATCCGTAATCGGAGCCCGGAAAAGGCTCCGGTTATGGATTTTTTGTTTCATCGCAGGGCTGGACAGCATGGGGAAGCGGGTGAGGAAGCGGCTGCCAGGGATGGCTCGGAGGGATGATAGGGGACAGGAGGACGACGGGGACGGCAGTGCCGAAAATTATTTTGACCGGAACGCCGATTTTGCGTACCTTTGCAGGGATGATAACTCCCGACGACATATTCCGCATCACGGATGAAGCGGCTTTCGAAGCGGCGGCGCTGGAGGTATTCCGGCGCCAGGCTGCGGAATGCGCGCCCTACCGCGAGTATCTGTCCCTGATCGGCGTACAGCCCGGGGAGGTGCGGACGGCGGATGCGATCCCCTACCTGCCGATCGGGCTGTTCAAGACCCACGAAGTGTATTGCGGCGGCACGGAGCCCGAAGCGGTCTTCACCTCGTCGGCCACCACCGGCATGACCTCGTCGCGCCACCCGATGCGCTCGCTGGCGCTCTACGAACAGGCGTTCCGCGCTTCGTTCCGGACGTTCTACGGCGAACCTGCACGGTGGAGCCTCTATGCACTGCTGCCCAACTACCTGCGGCGCAAAGGCTCGTCGCTGGTCTACATGGCCGACCGGCTGATCGCCGACTGCGGCTCGGGCGGCTTTTACCTCGACGACTACGAAGCCCTGCTGGAGGCGATGCGCCGCGACCCCAAGCCCAAGATCCTGCTGGGCGTAAGCTATGCGCTCTGGGATTTGGCGGAGCGTTACGCCCCGAAGCTGGACGACACGGTCGTCATGGAGACGGGCGGCATGAAGGGATACCGCGAGGAGATCCCCAAAGCGGAATTCCACAAAATCCTGTGCGACGCATTCGGAGTAGACAGGATACACTCCGAATACGGCATGGCGGAACTCACATCGCAGGCCTACTCGCAGGGCGGGAACATCTTCCGCTGCCCGGCCTGGATGCGGGTCGCGGCACGCGACGTGAACGATCCGTTCGACCGCCTGCCGGCAGGCTCCCGCGGCGGGCTGGACATCGCCGACCTGGCTTCGTGGTGGTCATGCGCCTTCATCCAGACCCAGGACGTAGGGCGCGTGGCTGCCGACGGAGCGTTCGAGGTAGAAGGACGCATCGACCACAGCGACATCAGGGGTTGCAACCTGCTGGTGCAATAATTTACATGCAAAGCTCCCGGCCACAGTCCGCGGGCCGGTGTCCTTCGCGGGACTCCGGCAGCAGCGACCGACAAGAGGGGGAAGGGCATTGACACAGACCGACAAAAAAGAGAGATAGCGATGAAAACAGTAGCATTCGTCCCCTTACGCCTCAACAGCCAGCGGGTAGCGGGCAAAAACCTCCGCCTGCTGGGCGGCGAACCGCTGATGTGCCATATCCTGCGGACGCTCGCCGACATCGGGGAGATCAACGAGGTGTACGCCTATTGCAGCGACGAACGCATCTGCGAATACCTGCCCCGAGGCGTGCGTTTCCTGCGCCGCAGCCCCGGCCTCGACCGTGATACGACGCTCGGGCGGGAGATCTACGACAGTTTCACGGCCGACGTCGAGGCCGACCTCTACGTGCTGGCGCACGCCACCTCGCCGTTCATCCGCGCGCAGACCGTGGCGGACGCCCTGCGGCACGTGCGGTCGGGGGAATACGATTCGGCGTTCAGCGCCGAGAAGATACAGACCTTCGCCTGGTTCGAAGGCCGGCCGCTCAACTATGCGCTGGACGACATCCCCCGCACGCAGACCATAGAGCCGGTCTATATAGAAACCAGCGCATTTTTCATTTTCCCGCGCACGCTCTGGTGCGGCCGCGGGCGCCGCATCGGGGAGAAGCCCTACATGGCCGTCGTCGACCGCATCGAAGGGTTGGACATCGACAACCCCGAGGATTTCACGATGGCCGAGATCATCGCGGCAAGCCGGCGGCTGGGGTGACGGGAGCGGATGGCAAGCGAAAAAGAAATTTGCAGCGTCCGAAAACACGGATCGAGAAACGGAAATGCTGCAATCTGGGTGATTATGCGGCGTCCGGCTATTCGCGACAAAGAAAATATAATTTAAGACCTGTGACAACTTATTTCCCGGATAATGAAAGCGACCCGAAAAGAGGTCGCTTTCATATTTTCTAAAGAGAGGTAAATTCTCCCGGTTTTGTTCTATCTTATTTCTCAGTTCAGTTTCTTCAAATGCAAGTCCCGGAATTCGACCGTCCCGTTTTTCACGAAAAAGAACACGTCCCGTCCCTTGGATTCGGGCAACCGGTTGACCACGCACCGGCGGCCGCCGATGCAGACGTCGATCATGTCTTCGCGGACGACGATATCGAGTGAAAGCTTCTTATCTAGCCCCGTCACGCCTTCGATCCGCAGATTATGCAACAGCACCATACGTTTCAATGCATTCAGTTCCAGTTTATAACCCCGATCCGCATTGTCTTTGGCCCGGATAAAAAGTCCGGCTTCATCGTACGATGACCGGGGATCCACAGTCATCGTCAACCGGTAGCTCGCGGGAAGATCCGTAAGGAAAGCACTTTGTGTTCCATCCGGCGCAGCCAGTTCGAATGCATCGTCTTTCAGGATAGGAGTACGATCCCCGAAAGAGCGGAACAGGGAAACAGGTATCGGTTCGGCAGACGGGAGCGCCTCTTCGAGGAACCGCGTATAGAGCATCCCGTCGCGCCCTTGGAAAACTTCGCGGAGCAACAGGTTGCCACCGAAATTCCGCCCCCCGTGATCCCGACCGTCCCCACGCCAGGGTATGAAAGCTGCGGCGACCCGGCGCCCGTCCTTCAACGGTGCCGTTTTGTATACATTGGCCCATCCCTCTACGAAAGCCTGGGAAGATGGGTATTCCCACGGGCCGAACGGTTTTTTCGAACGGACATAATAGGTATCGCCCCCGACGCTATACAGGAGATAATACCACCCCTTCCAAAGGAAATAATCGCTGCATTCGGGCACTCCGACCTGTCCGGTAAGTACAGGATCCACCTCACGCCATGTTTTCAGGTCTTCCGAAACGAGATGCACCAAACATCCTCCGAACCCGGACAACGGAATATTCTTTTCATAACTCGAAATGAAAAGGTGATAGGCTCCGTCTTCCCCGCGAAATACCTTGGGATCACGGAAATTCCGGGATTCATACCGTTCCGGCGTAATGAAAAACGGATTGGGAGTTTGCTTTTCAAAGTTGAATCCCCCGTCATGGCTGACTGCGAAGCTCAATTGCTCGTGCACACCCGCATCATCTTTCACACGCGTAGAATAGAATGCATAAACCGCGCTGTCAACGTCTATGACAGATCCCGTGCAAATCGACTTTTCCCAGTCGTTGTCAATCCCCAAGGCCACGGGATAATGTTTCCAATGCACCATATCTTCCGATGTACTCAGCGCCCACTGATGTCCGCCCAAACCGCCAAGTCCGGCATGATGGCCTTCATCGATAAGCCAATAAAGATAAAATGTACCGCGATAATCGAAAGGCATGCAATCGCCGACAAAAAGGTGGGATTCCGCGGGTTTGAAATATTGAATACGGTCGACAGGCTGCACCGAGGGGTCGTAGTCGCGTACCTGCGCTACGGCCAGATGCAGTGAAGCCAACGGAATAAGTGCCAATAATTTTTTCATTGCCATCATTATTTATTATTTGTGTAAATCGGTTCCGGAAGCGAATAAAGCGCAGCTTCATCCGCCGAAGCCGTGAGTGCCGCAGAAGTCAGATCCCCATACCAGAATACCGTTGACGAGTAATCGACTTTGCCTCCGTCCCAGCTGATGAGTTCGAACTCGAATTTCAGACTCTTATCGAACGGTATCGCATCCAGCCCGCGGACACGGACGAACGTGTTATAGCCGCGCGAAGCCTCGTCATCCTCACGGGGTGCCCCGCCGAACGGAAAATGGTACACATGGATCGGGGCATAGGTGGTATTGTAATAATCCTCCGTCCCGCATCCGAAATGCGAGGGGAACGATTCGCCATCGACCCAGATATGTTCATCGCCTTCGCCGTACCAGCGCGGGCACCAGTTATAAAGCGAAAGCACATCGCCTTTGAATACCCCCCGCCCGGACAACGAGGCCATGTCGTAGTCGAGCCCTTTGTTGGTTTCCAGGCCGTTTTCCTGCCGCCACGAAGCATGGAAATAGAGCGTATTGTCGTACCACTTCCACGGGGATACATTGGCGGACAGCGTCGCTTTTGCATCATAGGAGGTGATATTCTCGAGTTCGACGCGTGCAGAGCTGCGATAAGGCATCACGAAACGGAGGATTACCCGCCCCTGGCCATCGGCAGCCATATAATAATTATCGACCCGCGGAGCCCCCATTCCGGCGCCGGAGAGATCGGACAACGGAACCCGGACGGTCTGCGTGTCGTCGAAATCCATCCGCACGATGATACCGCGCATAAGCTGCCCGTAAGTCCCGGGGGTAAATCCGCCGATATCGACCATGAGCGTACGCACGGCATTTTCGCCTGCGGGAAGGTCTAATCCCAATTTTCCACCCGCAGGTAACGTTCCCTCGGTCTGGATGCCGTTTTCCGCGCAGCTGACCGGATTCTCCAGCCTCCGGCCGGCTTCGGCTGCTTTCGCCCGGAGTTTGCGAGCCTCTTCCACCGTAAATGTCCGCACTTTCGTCCCCGGAGCATAAGTCCGGTAATTGACATGGTAGACATAGCCGCGGTTCAGATCGTCGACCGTGATTTTACACCGCCTGGCATAGGGGATCGGGTAATAGAAGGATGCTCCCTGGAAGCGGGGATAATGCTCGTGCATATAGATCATTCCCGAGGGAATTTCCACGGGGAATTTGGAAATATCGAAACTTGGGATTACAATACTGGGATGCTGCTCCCCGTCGAAATAGAACCGCAGGTTAGCCGTACCGGCCCCACCGGTCGTAATGATACGTGTAATGGCTCCGGGACCCTGCTCGTCGAAAAGCACGCGTTCAACCCGGCCGTCGTTGGCTTCATAGCGTTCGAATCCGGCCCAGTCGTCATTGGCATGCCACCACGGGGTTCCCGGAAGCAGTGACCGGCGATCGTAACTCGTCAGTTGACGAGCCTCATAATAAGGCTCCGGGAAACACGCATCGGCCTGGGGATCGCCCATTTCATCCATCAGGGAGGAGAGAGTGACCCAGCCTTCGGAATCGGCCGAAGAATATTTTTGCAGAGCGTTGCAGCCCCCAAGGCACAGGCCAAACAGGAAAACAACTGTGATACGGAAGTTTCTTTTTATCATTTTCGTTTCAGGTTTAAAGCATGATTACATCATCAACATAATAACGGCACACAATCCGAACAGGACGGCACCCGCGAGGTTCACCAGATAACCGCGGCGCAAGGAGGTTCGCTTCGACACGGCGCCGATCAGGTAAGGCAAGACGCTCGCCCCCAACAATCCGGTCGCAAAGGTTATCCCGAAGGCCGTTCCATGAAATGCGGGATCAACCCGGGAAAACATATAGCCGAAAATATTGGGGCAGACCGAACCCATTGCAAGTCCGAGCACGACAACCCCTACTGCAGCCACAATACGATTCTTCAAAAGGGTCATAACCACCAATGTCACGATGGCGATAAGAGCCAGTATCAACAACACCATCGGGGTATTAGCCGGAGTGACGAATGTCGCGGTCACCAGACGCGAGACCATAACGGCTATGAAGAAAAGGGATAATACCCGGTTTGCCAGTTTATCCGCAGCGCCCAGCCGGGACATATAGGTATTGGCCCAGGCACTTACTCCGTTTTCGACGCCAGCCCCGAAAAAGTTGGTAACCAAGGCTATGAGAAAAAACGAACTGGTGAGGACTGCCGGAAGATCCCCGAAGTTGAAATGCGAATCGATGACGGGATATTCGGCCAGACTCGCCAATACAGCAGCCCCCAGCAGTAGCCCCGCAAAAAAAAGCACGGTCGCCCTGTAACCGAAACGCTGCAACGAGCCGGTAAGGAAAAACGAAACAAAGAAAGCCCCTACCCCGTAAAATCCGTTCCCGAGGTTGGTCGCAGCAGCGGCGTTGCCACCACCGAACAACACCAGCGGCAACAACGTATTGCCAACCGAGATGATACACATGGCCCCCACACTCAGCAAGACGTAAACCGATAGATATTGTCCGTATCGGCGGCAAAATGCCAGCAGCAACAGAGCCGCAGCAGTAAACCCAAACCCGAAGCGGGCGACCAGAGCATGTCCCAGAAGGTCTATGGAGGCCGAAAGCACAATGACACCCACTGCTCCTGCGAACATGAAGCCCGAAAAGAGAATACCCGCCTTCGAATCGTCCACCCGCAGGCGTTCGGCGATATCGTGCTTGAGTCCTACGAGCAGAGAAATAAGCGCTCCGTAGACCGCCAGACACAAAATAGCAATTAACTGAATCATTTTAGGTCGTAGTTTTATGGTTTTTTCGAGGCTTCGACGGCCAATACCAAAGCCGCCATATCGCCGATATGTTCACCCAGTCCGGCCGGCACAATCCGGCACTTCGCAGCGGAAAAGCCGATCGCCTCCCGGTGTACCACCTCCAGCATATAAGGCTCGATCAGATCACGAGACCGGCCGAAAATACTGCCCAGAATGATTACCTCGGGGTTCAGTACGTCGATAATCAGCGCAAGTCCGCGCCCCAGATAGCTGGCCACCGTCCGGTAAACCTCCCGTGCGGTTTCATCGCCGGCATAGGCAGCCTCGGCGATCGATTTGGCCGTCACGGCGGGCAGCTCGTCGAGGCTGCCGCAATATGCGGTCTTGGCCCCCATCTGGATACGTTGGCGAGCCATCGTCTGCCCCACCTGCGCAATACCGCCGCCACTGCACCAGCCTTCGAAGGAACCCTCCTTACCGAACCCCACAGGCCCATGCCCGGACAGGCGCAGGTGTCCCACCTCGCCGGCAAGATCGCACGTACCCGAATAAAGGCGTCCGTCGAGGATGAGCCCGGCACCCATTCCCGTACCAAAGGTAAAAAATACTACGTTATCATAGCCTTTTCCTGCGCCATATTTCCACTCAGCCATGGCACACGCGTTCGCGTCGTTCTGGACAAAAGCTTTGATTCCCAGACGTTTTTCGGTCATTTCGACAATCGGCACGTTGTCCCATCCCGGCAGGTTCGGCGGTGAAAGTATAATGCCGTTGCGGCTGTCGAGCGGCCCCCCGCAGCTGATACCTATACCTGCAATCTGCGACAGCTGCAAGCCATTTTTGTGCAAAAGTTCTTCCGTACTGCTATAAATCGCAGTAAGGGAGGCTTCCGGGCCCTTTTTTGTCGGGAAGACAATCTTCTCGACAATGTTTACCTGCCCCGAGGCATCCGTTTCGCCCAGGATAGTCGCACATTTTGTCCCGCCGATATCAAATCCAATGAGTTTCATAATTAATCAAAATATTGAGGCCGGAGGCAGTATGCAAAAACCTGCCTCCGGCATGTTCTATTTAATCTTTACAATTTCTGTATAGATACGTTCATCGACACCATGTATCTTCAGTCCGATACGGGCATAAAGGACGGGGTACTTGTCAACGATCTCCTTGATATTCACAGAAATGTTGTTCACCCCCTCGGCCGGCTGTTCGAAATTGGAAGTTACTACTGAACGGCCGCCACGGTCATCTACGAAACGGGTTTTACCGACAAAGAGCGTCATCGCCTCAATTGCCTTGCCCCCGGCAATGCTTTTCACGGAACAAACTCCGTTGAGCGTATTGCCCGAAAGCGTGATATTCGAATTCCGGAGCAGGTAATACGGCACCACTTCAAAATCGAGCTGCTTACCACCCTTAATCGTAAATTCCACGGGTTGACAATCATCGGTCCAAGGGCCATTGCCCGGACGCGGTACGAACCGGTACTCTCCTGGAAAAATCCGGGCGGCAAAGGTACCTTCCTGCGCAATTGCAACCTCAATTTTATCACCCAGTTCATAACTATCCTGCTCCAGGTCGAATTTGATGGATCCGTGCCGCAACTGGAGCGGTTCCCCCTGATAAGTGACCCGTCCGGAAAATTGCGCTTCCGGTTCATCGTAATTATCCAACCCGCAGCCTTGCATCAGCCATGCACCTGCCAGCAATACGGTTGCCTTCATTATTTTTTTCATAACTATTCTTCCTTTAAAATTACTGATAGGGATTCTTTACCAGTTTCGGATTGTTATTCATCCATCCCTGGTCTATGAAATTATAATAATTCTTCAACTGGAAATAAAGCGGATAACGGGTCATCTCACATTTGATCTTCTCATAGACCCATTTGCCGTCCCGCGCATCGCCGGGCATGTTCACCTTATACGGGAACAACGCATAATGTACGGCACGGGGATTATCAGCCTGTCCATCCCAGATTTCATGGGCCATTCGCCAGCGTTTCAGATCCCAGAATCGATGGTTCTCGAAGGCGAGCTCCACCCGACGTTCATGCACGATATCCTCGAATGTCAACCGGTCGAGCTTGCCAATACCGGCACGGTCGCGAAGATCATTGACATAACCGAGTATTTCAGACCGTGAAACTTCGGGTAATTCGAGACCCGCTTCCGCAGCAATGAGCAATATTTCGGCATAGCGAAAACGCACGAACCACATATCGCCTCCCTGGCGTGTCGAAGATTGTTTTTTCGTGTCGAGGAACTTGCGGATCCCGAACCCCGATTTGTTCCGGTGATTGTCGTTATTGAGCAATGGGCCATTAATACTGGTGATAAGGTTACCCTCATCGTCCTTACTTCCCGACACGCCGATTTCCTTTTCCCAGACGCCGTTTCTTAAAGCAATCCGCCCGGCCTGAAAAACGATCTCCTGCTCCTTGAATTCCGCCCCCGGATAGATTACCGTTCCCCACAAGCGCGCATCCTTGTTCTTGAAAAGATCTTGTGCACGGTCGTAAAATATATATCCGTCCGCATCCGATGTACGAAGGGTTCCGTCCCGGTCATCGACATATTCGTAATCCTCGACCAAATTCAGGATCGGCGTGAGATGTGCCGACTCTTCATCTTCGGCTACCGACGTCGGGATATTATGGTAGGAAAACGCCGTCGTATTACCCGGATAATAATGATCGAGCGTCCAGATCACCTCGGGATTATTCGTCTTCGAAGTCAGGGCTTCATAGAAGTTGGCCTGTTTATCGGTATTGTTCCGATACAAATCATACCCGCCTTCGGCGATAATCTCCTTGGCCGTTTTGTAGGCTATGTCGTAATAATACGAAGCCTTATCAGCCGGAATGCCGACCTCGCCGCCATCTGTTTTTATCTGCGGCGTTTTCAAGGCATTATACTTGGCAATGGAGGCAGCATAGAGGGCGGCACGTGCTTTCAACGCCAGCGCCGTCCACTTCGAGGCACGTGCGGCATTCTTTGTATGTTCGGGCTTCAGGTAATTCCG
Source organism: Alistipes onderdonkii (assembly GCF_025145285.1). NCBI lineage: Bacteria > Pseudomonadati > Bacteroidota > Bacteroidia > Bacteroidales > Rikenellaceae > Alistipes > Alistipes onderdonkii. The sequence goes on along the minus strand of NZ_CP102251.1, from coordinate 2,131,237 downwards.
GGCAATGTCTTCGCATTCGGAGATGATATAATCGTAAAGCTCCGCCTCCGTCGAACGGGCATATTGCAACGCCGTGACATCCATACCCGATGAATAGGAGAACACTTCATCGCCGACAATCGGCATACCACCCAGGCAACGGCACATATTGAAATAGGTCCAGGCTCGCAGAAAACGCACTTCCCCCTCCAGGTTATTCCGTTCGGCAACCTCCATTTGGGTGGCTGTCGTACGCAATCCCTGCAGGAACTGGTTGATGTTACGTATCAGGCCATAGTCGTAGACCCGGAAATGGTCGTCGCCGAACCCGTTCCACTGCTGCGGCGCACCATTCGACCAACAAGCCTCATCCCCATAGATATGGGCCATATCGTCATCGACGGACGGCCCCCAATTGACGCGCCCGTACAGGTTCGCCAACGCCGCAAGGGTCATTTTATCGTCTTTGAACACGTCGTCATTGGGAATAATCCCCTCGGCTTCGCGATCCAGAAACCCGTTACATCCCACAAGCAACACGACGGACAGGGCTACTGACAAATATTTATGGATACTTTTCATAGCAATGCAAGTTTAGAAGGTTAATTTAATGCCGGCCCCGTACATGCGGTTAGTCGGATAGTTCAAACCGGCTTCACTCGTAATTTCGGGATCGATATCCAGATCATTGAGGTTATCGATCGAGAAAAGATTCTGTCCGAACAAATAGGCTCTGAGCTTAGTGATCCCCACTTTGCGGAACCATTTTCGGGGAAAAGTATACCCCAGCTCGAAATTTTTGAGTTTCAAATAAGCCACATTCGTATACCAAAAATCACTCGTCCAATAGTTGCTGTGGTTGGTGTTTCCTTCAAGTGCCGTAGGATACTTACCCGGAATAAGCCGACTTGCGGGATCCGAGATATCGGACAAGCGCCATTGATCCCCGAGAATATACGACCCGGAGTTACCGCCATCCCAAAACGGGCGGCTCAGCTCGTAATTGATGTTATAGGTTCCGAACGCACCGCCCGTAAAATCCATTGCGATGTCGATACCTTTCCAATCAGCTGTGAAATTCAATCCGAAATTGAGGTTGGGCATCGACCCGCGGGCATACCCGATCGGACGCTCGTCCTGATTGTTTATTACGCCGTCCCCATTGAGGTCTTTGTACTTTATATCGCCCGGGCGCAGTGTGGTATTACCCTGCCCGTCTATGTCTACCGGATAACCGGCGATCTCTTCCCACGAACGGAACTGCCCATCGGAAAGGTAACCCCAGGTAATATTTGCGAAACGCTCGTTGAGCGAACTGCGGTATTCGTGCCAGGAGTTTCCGAAACGGGGCAAATATTGATGCCAGTCGTATTTTCGCGAATAGGTAAAGGTAGCGCCGATAGAATAATTGAAGTCCCGCACTTTGTCGTGCCATGTAATCTGTCCGTCGAAACCTTTGAACATGTCGGAGTTGAGATTCTCTTCCGGCAGGCTGAATCCAGCCTCATTGGGAATAAGGACATCGTAGCGGCTCGCTTTCAGACCGTCGGCTTTACGCTGGAAATAGTCGATCGATCCGCTCAGCCGATTGTCGAAGAACCCGAAGTCGACACCGACGTTGAAGAGCTTGATCTTCAGCCAGGAAATATTGGTTACCGGTAATCCGCGCGGGGCCGCACCGACGATATTGGCTCCGTCGAGAACAGCACCGCCCGAACCGTAATTGTAGCCGGACAAGTATTCAAACGGCCCGATCAGGTCATCCTGGCCGACCATGCCGTATGACACACGGAATTTGAGGTTACTGAAAACTTTCGAAAAACCGGCATTTTTCCAGAAATGCTCCTCGGAAACGTGCCATCCGAACGAACCCGAAGGAAAAAAGCCCCAGCGATTGCCCGGTTTAAACCGCCACGAACCGTCGTAACGTCCTGCGAATTCGAACAGATACCTATTGTCATAGTTATAATTGAGCCGCGTGGCAAAGCCCACTCGTGCCGTTTCCCGTTTCCGGTAGTCGTCGTATTTTTCCAACGAATTATAATCTATATAGGTAATTGAATTAGCTGCCGGGCGCGACCATGTAAGGAACCCGGGATTTTCCGTCCGGAAAAATTCACCGACCAACACGCCACCGACGGTATGTTTTCCAAAGGTTTTTCCGTAGATAAGCTGTGCCTGTCCTGTTACCTGCTCTTCCATATTGACGATACGTTCACGGAAGGGATTCGTCAACTCATAAGCCACGGGATAAGTGTTCGTCGCCGGATCGTAGGAGTAGAGTTTATACAGGTACTCCTGATTGTTATAGAAGCGATCTCCAAGATAATACCCCAACATACCGGTCAGTTTCAACCCGTCGACAAGTTCGTACTCGGCGTTGAGAGCCAGTTGCCCGACACGGACTTTGTCCGAATAATACCCCGAAATATCATAATTGAGAATGGCGAAGTTCGATGACATGACATTCGACGTGATCTGCGGATACATGGGATTGTCATTCGCATACGGCCCTTTGGTCGGAATATTACGGTAGATGGCAAAAATGGCCTGCCACACATCGTCGCCCCCCGGTACGCCGGGATGCTTATCCTGCTCAATACGCCCGTTGAAGCGAGCACCCACCTTTAATTTCTTAGTCAGCTGGATATCGACATTGAACTGTGCATTGTAACGCTCGAACTCCCCGTAATTATGAATCGTATTCTCATCGTATGTCCGGCTCAGGGCGATATAATAATTCACCTTCCCCGATTTGCCGGAAACATTGACCCCGGCGTAATTCTGCGGAGCATGCTTATTCACCACCATGTCGTACCAGTTGTAACTGCGCTTGGTACCGTTGCGGTATCCCTCCAGGTCTTCGAGGGTATAGGTCGGGGTGCGTCCCTGGATCACATCCGACTGGATATGCGCCCGCACGAATGTTTCGGCATCGGCCGGCTTGGGGAACCGGAACCACGATTTGCTGCCGTAATAGCCGTTGAACGATACGGTATGCGTATCGGTAGCATTCTTTCCAGACTTGGTTTGTACGACCACGACTCCGTTTCCGGCCTCGAGTCCATAAATGGCAGCTGAAGCGTCCTTGAGTATGGATATCGACTCGATATCGTTGAAATCCAAATTATTGAAGGCGCCTTCATTAGAATGCAAACCGTCGATAATGTACAACGGGGTTCCCAGTCCGCGGATACCGATCGTAGTACCCCGTCCGGGACGCCCGTCCGTCTGCCTGAAATTCACCCCGGCAATTTTCCCGGCCAGGGCAGTCGTCGCATGCGTCGCAGCACTCTGCCCAAGCTTCGAAGCTCCGATCGATGAAATAGCCCCCGTCAGCGATTGTTTCTTTATCGGATTGCCATATCCGGTGATAACAACGTCTTCGATGAGCGTCTTATTCTCGACAAGTTCGATCGTAAAATCCGTCTTTGCCCCTACAACCAATTCCTGCATTTCATATCCCAGGAAAGAGATCTGCAACACGTCTCGGGGAGCTGCATCAATGGAAAAGTTCCCCTCTGAATCCGTCAAAGTACCGCGCGTCGTCCCCCGAACGACAATACTGGCTCCGACAGCAGGAAGGCCATCCGGTGTCAACACATGCCCCGAAACTTTCTGCGCAGGATTTTGCACTTCATACGCAGAGGATTCGGATGGAGATGCGGATACCCGGACAAATACCGTCCCGGGTATACCTCCTCCAAACAAGAACAGAAATAAGATAAATGTTCTTTTCATAAGTGAAGTTTTAGGTTGGGTTAATAAAAGGAGTTCTGGTATTCAATCCGGCTCTGCCGGAAAGTATCATATAAGGTTCGGTTTTTCCCGCACAAACGACAAGATAACATATCGTTCCTGATTCGGGCATATGTTTTTTCAGTTTGCTAAGGCAAATGTAAATTATTAAATTTATATATGCAAATAATTTCTAATAAAAATGATTGTTTTATTTTTACAATTACATCAACAATAAATTTACAATAATATGAAACACCCTTATGAACACACCTGTAATTAACACACAACAGCCCATATATGGCATTATCAATCATCGCAGTGCTAATCCCATCAACACAGCGACACAAGGAACACGCATCAACATTATTTACATATATATTACATTTTACCACTTCCCAAGTATCACAAAACTTTTCATTTACATTTTTTTTACTACCTTTGTAAAGTTTTTAAAACAATCTGAATGGAACCAAAAGCAAATTTCAAGAACATTCTCGAAGCAGTCCGCCATGACATCCGCAACAACATGCCGGCAGGCACCCTTCTGCCGACTGAAACTGAACTTGCGGCACGCTACAATGTGTCACGACCAACGATCGCCAAAGTATATAACACCCTCCAAAAGGAGGGATATGTCTTGAAAAAACAGGGTATCGGGACTACGGTGATCTACCAAGGGATAAACCATAAAACAACATTCGGACTGTTATTGCCGGGGCCAGGCGAGTCGGAGATTTTCGCAACGATCAGCGACCGATTCATGGAACGGTCGCAAAAAGGGGATTTCGAGTGCATCTGGAATGGGGCGACTTCGGGCAATGCGGAAATCAGGCGCGACCTGACGGAGAAAAGTTGCGAAGAATATATCGAACAGAAAGTCGACGGGATCTTTTTCGCACCGCTGGAACGCATTCCGCAAGGCAACGAACTTAATAATGAGATTTGCCGCAGGATCCGCGAAGCTGGCATTCCGCTCGTGCTGATCGACCGGGATATTGTAGAGTTCCCGGACAGAAGCGAATTCGACCTCGTCAGCCTCGACAACCTCAATGCAGCTTACACCATGGCTGAACATCTGATTTCTGCCGGGTGCGACCACCTGCTGTTCTGCTTCCGGCCGGATTCGGCGGGATCGGTGCGTATACGGCAATTCGGAGTTTCGGCTGCTGCACAAAAACAGGGATTCCATTTCGGTTCCGAAAATGTATGCTGCGGCAATCCGGAAGACATGGATTTCGTCCGTGAATTAGACATCCGTCCCGGACATACAGGCATTGTATGTGCAAACGATGCAACCGCTGCCGTGCTGATGTCATCCCTCGGTGCCCGTGGCATTAAAATAATGTCAGACGCCCTTCTTTGCGCATTCGATGACATGAAATATGCCAAGCATCTGAAATATACACTGACCTCCTACCGCCAGCCTTGCGAACAAATAACGGATGTCGCCATTGAGCTGATGCTCCGCCGCATGAAAACGCCCGACGCACCGGCACTGACCATCAATCTACAGGGGGAAATATGCCCGAGAGATTCCAGCCGGTTCGCAGAAATCGAGTAATACCCACTATAATCAGCTACAAACAGGTATCTCAAGGAACAACCGTACAACCTACAACCTCATGATTCGCTTTCAAAAAATCCTCGTCTGTTCTTGCCTCATAGCCGGGCTATGGAGTTGCAAGACAAAATCGGAATGCATTCCCAACACGCTCCGCCCATCGGCTTACCCTTTGATCACGATCGACCCATACACAAGCGGATGGTCTTTCACGGATAACCTCTATGACGACGTAACCCGCCATTGGACAGGCGATAAATTCCCACTGATCGGAGTCGTAAAAGTCGACGGGCAGCCATACCGATTCATGGGACAGGAAGAGCCCGCCTTCAGCATCCTTGTCCCGACAGCCGAACAGGGGGCATGGGAGGGAGCTTACACCAAGACGCAACCGAGCGGGAAATGGATGGAATCGGATTTCAATGACAGCAGCTGGCTCCGGGGCAAGGCTTCCTTCGGCACCCACGCAAGCGCTTCTTCGGTACAGACCGAATGGGGCGGCGGCGAAATCTGGGTGCGGCGTACGGTAGATCTCCCCGAAGACATAGCCGAACACACAGTCTACCTGCAATATTCCAACGATGACGATGCAGTAATCTACGTCAATGGCATCGAAGTTGTCAACACCCCGGATTGCCATTTGCGAAATAAAATAAAATTACCGGACACAGCAGCGGCTACCCTACACCCAGGACGCAATGTCATAGCTGGATATTGCCTCGACAGGGGCGGGAATGCACTGTTGGATTTCGGATTGGCCACCGAACGGGACGAAAAGGCCTGTTTCCCGGAAACAGCCATGCAAAAATCTGTCGACGTACAAGCCACACAAACTCATTATACCTTCAGCTGCGGCAGTATCGATCTTAAAGTGACATTCACGGCACCCTTGCTCACAGATGACCTCGATCTTTTGTCGCGCCCGGTCAATTACATTACCTACGAAGTCGTATCGAACGATGGCACTGCCCATGACGTGGCTCTTTATTTCGAAGCGTCGCCCGAATGGGCCCTGCATGAGCCTGCAGAATCTTCCAGCGAGGGGTTCGTGCGGCAAGACCTGTGTTTTCTGAAAACAGGTTCGGTATCGCAACATATACTGGGTCGCAAAGGCGACCACGTGACCATCGATTGGGGTTATTTCTACCTCGCCGCAGACAACATCCGGACGGCATACCGCATAGGCGAAGCAGCACAGATACGCAAGGCGTTCCTCGCCGGCAATATGGAGTCATCGGCCGCAACGCGCACGCATACGACCCAAAAATTAGGACTGACACGTGACCTGGGACGCACAAAAGCAGCTTCGGGATATATAATGGTCGGATACGACGATCTGTACTCCATCCAGTACTTCGGAGAGAATCTACGTCCATATTGGAATCGCACAGGAAACCTTACGATCACGGATGCATTTGCGGCAGCAGGGAAAGCCTATCCGGAATTAAAAATCCGCTGTGACGAATTCGACCGCAGATTGATGGAAGAAGCCATAAAAGCAGGCGGGCGAGAATATGCCGAATTGTGCGCTACGGCATACCGCCAAGCTATTTCCGCACATAAACTCGTCGAAGCACCAAACGGCGACCTGCTACTGCTCTCGAAAGAGAACTTCAGCAACGGGTCTATCGGCACTGTGGACATCACTTATCCGTCGGCACCGCTCTTCCTTTACTACAATCCCGAACTGGCAAAAGGGCTTCTCAACCACATTTTCTATTACAGCGAAAGCGGACGATGGACAAAACCGTTCCCGTCACACGACATCGGCACCTATCCACTGGCCAACGGACAAACCTATGTAGGGGACATGCCTGTCGAAGAAGCCGGCAATATGCTCATCCTTACGGCCGCCATCGCCCATACCGAAGGAAATGCGGCCTATGCAAAGAAACATTGGGACGTCCTGACTACCTGGACAAACTATCTCGTAGCGAAAGGACTGGATCCAGAGAACCAGCTCTGCACCGACGATTTCGCAGGACATTTCGCACACAATGCCAATCTTTCCGTCAAAGCCATTCTGGGAATCGCCTCCTACGGTTATCTGGCACACATGCTGGGAGACACACAAACTGCCCGGAAGTATACGGACAAAGCCAGGGAATTAGCCGGTTACTGGATGGAAATGGCTGACGATGGCGACCACTACCGCCTCACTTTCGACAAACCGGGCACCTGGAGCCAGAAATACAACCTTGTCTGGGACAAACTTTTCAAATGGGAAGTTTTCCCAGAAAGCGTCCGCAAGAAGGAAATCGCCTATTATCTTACAAAACAAAACCGTTACGGCCTTCCGCTGGACAATCGCGAAAGCTACACCAAGACCGACTGGATCGTATGGACAGCGACACTGGCCGATGACCAGGAAGCATTCCGTGCGCTCATTTCGCCAATATGGAAGTTCGCAAACGAAACCACCGACCGCATCCCAATGTCAGATTGGGTTTATACAGAAAAACCGCAACACCGCGGATTCCGCGCTCGTTCGGTCGTCGGAGGCTACTGGATTAAGTTATTGGAAACACAATACGGGCAATAGCTCCGTATTGAAATCTGGATGAAACCATTCAAATAGAGCCGGGGCGGGGTTACTCCGCCCCGCGCTCGTAGGCGTCGATCATCGAGCCGCGGGTGCGGTTGACGATCCGCGCACCGAGCGACGCGGCATAGTCGCGCAGTACTTCATGCCCGCGGAAGAGTTCGGCGACCTCGGCCAGGTATACCGACATCGTATAGGGCACGTGCGGCACCTTCATGTAGATGGGCTGCGGAGCCGGGGGAAGGGTATCGTAATAGTGGCGGTCGGCACGGCACAGGCGGTTCGCATCGTCGACGCAGAGCCCGTCGAGCAACGTATGATCCACCCCGTAGAGCTCGATCCGCCGGTAACCCAGTAACAGGGCGACGTATTCGCCCACCTGCACGACCGTGCCGAAATTGGCGCTGCCCAGGCCGTGGCGGAAAAGCCAGAAGCCGACGCTGCCAAAACCGCGGTAGACCTGCGTATGGAAGCGAACGATGCGGATACGGGGGTTGGGCAGCGCGGCGCGGTAGTCGAACTTTTCGGGATTATAGAACTGTACGTAGAGCGTCATCGGCCACGTGACCTTGCTATCGAGTGTGCGGTAGAGCGCGGCCACGCGGTCGCGGCATTCGCTGTCGCGGAAGAACATCGGGTCGGAAAGGACGTAATAACCCGGTCTGACCACCTCGAAGCGGTCGTCCTCGGCAAAAAAGTTGACCGCCATGAAATCCTTCGCCTCGTATTCGCGGCGCGCGATCAATCGCGGCAGGTCGTCCGACAACGAAGGGCCGTTGCCCAGAATGACCATCCCGCGCGACGGGTCGCCCGTCGGGCCCGCACGGCGGATATAGTTGCGGAAATTCTCCTTGACGGCCATCACGGCGAAGTAAAGCGCCGTGTCGAACGTATTGCGGATGAATGCGATGAGCTTCTCGGATGCGGTCATGAACAGGGTTTTATTTGCAAATGTAGCAAAAGATCGGTATCTTCGCAAGAAACCAAACCGTAACAAATGGCATCGGCAACCATCTCGGTCATCATACCCCTCTACAACAAGCAACGCGAAATCGGCGACACCCTACGCTCGGTGCTCGCACAGACTTTGCAGCCCACGGAGATCGTCGTCGTGGACGACGGATCGACGGACGGGAGTGCCGGCGCCGTGCGTGCCATCGCATCGCCGCTCGTGAAGCTCGTCACGCAAGCGAACGCCGGGGTCTGCGCGGCACGCAACCGCGCCATCGCCGAGTCGACGGGCGACCTGATCGCCCTGCTCGACGCCGACGACACGTGGGAACCGGGATTCCTGGAGGAGATCGCTTCGATGGCGGCCGAATTCCCGGGCTGCGGGATTTATTCGACAGCCTTCAACATCGTCAGCCATGACGGGCGGTTCCCCGCCCCCACCCCCACGGAGCGCGGCGTGGTCGCCGACTTCTTCCGCGACTCGGCGCACCGTTATATCTCGATCCCGTCGGCCAGCGTCGTCCCGCGCGCGGTATTCGAAACAGTGGGCGGATTCCCCGAGGGAATGAAGATCGGCGAGGATCTCTACATGTGGATCAAGATCGCCCGGCGCTACAAGGTCTGCTTTTCGCCCAAGCCGCTGGCAAACTATTCGAAGGTGGCCTCGAACCGGTCGTCAGCCATCTACACGCCCGAGCGGACGCGCTACTCGTTCGAGGAGCTTTACGACCCGGCGGCGGCAGACGGATACAACGAGTTTGTGGCCCGCGCAGCCCTGGGAAAAGCGCTCATCATCAGTGCAAAGGGGGGCACGAAGGATGCGGCGAGGGCTATCCGGTTCTTCGGCTACACGAAGACTTACCGCCGCACGCTGCACAAGGTACGCATCCTCAACGCCCTGCCCCGCAGCTGGCGGGGGCCGCTGATCGGGCTTTACAACAGCCTGGCCTGGCGCATCGCCCGGAAAGGGCTCTGAGCCCCGAAAATTCCGACAGCATGAAATACCTTTCGAACCCCTCCGTCGTAAAGGGTCTTTTTACGGCACTCCTCCTGCTGGCAGCATCCGTCGCCCGGCCCCAATCCGCAAATCCGGACACCCCTTCCTACACGATGCGCTCGGGCGGTATCGAACGCAGCTACAAGCTCCACCTGCCCCAGGGGCTGCCCCAAGGCGCCCCGCTGGTGGTCGTCCTGCACGGTTACGGCGGTAACAACGACCCGGGCCGCTTCGGGCTGAACGCCGCGGCCGACCGCCACGGCTTTGCCGTCTGCTACCCGCAGGGCGCGAAGGACGGCCGGGGCAAGACATGCTGGAACGCAGGCTACCCGTTCCAGGCGGACATGGCCGTCGACGACGTGAAGTTCATCGCACAGCTGGTGCGCCACCTGCAAAAACGACACGGGCTGAGCCGCCGCAACGTATTCTGCACGGGCATGTCGAACGGCGGGGAAATGTGTTACCAGCTCGCGGCGCAGCGCCCCCGCCTGTTCGCGGCTGTGGCACCCGTATCGGGGCTGATGCTCGAATGGCTTTACAAGGCCGACGATTCCACGCACCCCGTGCCCCTGTTCGAAATACACGGCACGGCCGACCGCACGTCGGCGTGGGAGGGCGACCTCGACAATAAAGGCGGCTGGGGCGCCTACGTCGCCGTGCCGATGGCCGTACATTACTGGGCAGCCAAGAACAAATGCACCGGCATGCAGACGGACACTATTCCCGGGCGCACGCCGGAAAACGGCCGCAAGGTCATCACCCACCGCTTCACGGGCGGCACGGGCGGCAGCGAAGTCTGGCTCTACGAGATCGTCGGCGGGAAACATTCGTGGGGCGAACAGGACATCGACACGGGCGAGGAGCTCTGGAAATTTTTCAGCAAGTTCGTGAAATAGACGGGACGGCAGCCGGCAGGGGTAAGGGGCTTGTGCAACACCTCGCAGGAGGAGATGGTCTACATATGTATCCAATCCCGGGAAAATTCGCTGGAAGAACACACCTACGACGACGGAACCCGGGTCGCATGCACTCCCGGGTGGGAAACCCGCTAAAAAAACACCCGGCTTTACGTCCATGCGTAAAGCCGGGTGCCGGTTTACCTCTCCCCCCCCTCACGGGGCCGGGTCGTTGCAGATCAGTTCGCGAAGGTCAGCCCCTTGTCGTCGGCGTCGATGCGGATCGGCTGCTCACGGTTGACGTCGCCCGCAAGGATGCGCTTCGACAGGTCGTTGACCACATAGCGCTGGATGGTACGCTTCACGGGACGCGCACCGTAGAGCGGGTCGTAACCGGCGGCAGCGATCCATTCGCGTGCCTTCTCGCTGTATTCGAGGCGGATGCCGTTTTCGGCAAGCATCCTGCGCACGACACCGAGCTGGATGTCCACGATGCGTTCGATATCCTTGCGCGTCAGCGGCTCGAACATCACGATCTCGTCGATACGGTTGAGGAACTCGGGCTTGAGCTGCTGCTTGAGCAGGTCGATCACATCCCGGCGGGTCTTCTCGACCACTTCGGGGGCGAGTTTCTCACCGTTGAACACCTCCGCGAAATTCTCCTGGATGACCTGCGAACCCATATTCGAGGTCATGATGATGATCGTATTGCGGAAATCCACCGTACGGCCCTTGTTATCGGTCAGACGGCCGTCGTCGAGCACCTGCAACAGGATGTTGAAAACGTCGGGATGGGCCTTCTCAATCTCGTCGAGCAGCACGACCGAATAGGGTTTGCGGCGCACGGCCTCGGTGAGCTGGCCGCCCTCGTCGTAACCGACATATCCCGGAGGCGCCCCGACCAGACGCGACACGCTGTGACGCTCCTGGTATTCGCTCATGTCGATACGCGTCATCATCGAGTCGTCGTTGAAGAGGAACTCGGCCAACGCCTTGGCCAGCTCGGTCTTGCCGACACCGGTGGTGCCGAGGAAGATGAACGAGCCGATCGGTTTGCGGGGGTCGTTCAGCCCGGCGCGCGAACGGCGCACGGCGTCGGAAATGGCGGCGATGGCCTGCTCCTGCCCGATGACGCGCTTGTGCAGCTCGTCCTCCATGTGCAGCAGTTTTTCGCGCTCGGAAGCCAGCATGCGCGTCACGGGGATGCCCGTCCAGCGCGACACCACCTCGGCGACGTCCTGCGCATCGACCTCCTCCTTGATCATCGAGCCGTTGGCCGACGCCAGTTTGTACTCCTCCTGGAACGCGGCGATCTCCTTCTCCGCCTCCTGGATCTTGCCGTAGCGGATTTCGGCCACCTTGCCGTAATCGCCCTGGCGCTCGGCCTGCTGCGCCTCGATCTTCAGGGCTTCTATTTTGTCCTTGTTCGACTGAATCTTTTTCAAAAGGTCGCGCTGCCCCTGCCACTTGGCACGCATCTCGGCGTCACGGGCCTTGAGCTCCTCGATCTCCTTGGTGAGGTGCTCGACGCGCTCCTTGTCCTTCTCGCGGCGGATCGCTTCGCGTTCGATCTCCAGCTGGCGCACACGCCGGTCGAGGGTGTCGATCTCCTCGGGCACGGAGTTCATCTCCAGCCGCAGCCGCGAGGCCGCCTCGTCCACCAGGTCGATGGCCTTGTCGGGCAGGAACCGCGAGGTGATGTAACGCGTCGACAACTCGACGGCGGCCACGATCGCCTCGTCCTTGATCCGCACCTGATGGTGGTTTTCGTAACGATCCTTCAGGCCGCGGAGGATCGAAATGGCATCCTCGGGACTCGGTTCGTCGACCATGACTTTCTGGAAACGGCGTTCGAGGGCCTTGTCCTGCTCGAAATACTTCTGGAACTCGTCGAGCGTCGTGGCGCCGATCGTCCGCAGCTCGCCCCGCGCAAGTGCAGGCTTGAGGATGTTGGCGGCGTCCATCGCACCCGACGACTTGCCGGCGCCCACGAGGGTGTGGATCTCGTCGATGAACAGCAGGATGTCGCCGTCGCTGGCCACGACTTCCTGCACGACGGCCTTCAGACGCTCCTCGAATTCACCCTGGTACTTCGCACCCGCGATCAGGGCACCCATGTCGAGCGAGTAGATCACCTTCGACTTCAGGTTCTCGGGCACGTCGCCGTCGACGATCCGGTGTGCGATACCCTCGGCGATGGCGGTCTTGCCGACACCAGCCTCACCCACGAGGATCGGGTTGTTCTTGGTACGCCGCGAGAGGATCTGCAACACGCGGCGGATCTCCTCGTCACGGCCGATCACCGGGTCGAGCTTGCCCGAACGGGCCTGTTCGTTGAGGTTGATGGCATACTTGCCCAGCGCATCGAACTGCTGCTCGGAGGTCTGGGAATCGACCGTAGCGCCCTTGCGGAAGGTGCGGATCGCCTCAAGGAGTTCCTTCTCGGTGGCGCCGCTGCGCTTGAGGATGTCGGCGGCCTGCCCGCGCTCGGCGATAAGCCCCAGCAGCAGGTGCTCGACCGACGCATATTTGTCGCCGAAGTTCCGGGTAAAGTCCACGGCACGCTGGATCACCTTCGAGGAGTCCTGCGAAAAGAACTGGTCGCCGCCGCCTTCGACCCTCGGAAGGGACGCGACGGCACGGTCGGCCTCGTCGCGCAGGCCGCGGACATTCACCCCGACACGCCCCAGGAGGAACGTAGCGAGCGAATCGTCCTCGCGGACAAGCACGCTCAGAATATGGAGCGGCTCGACAGCCTGCTGTCCGCGCTCCCGGGCAAGAGTCAATGCACTTTGCAGAGCCTCCTGCGCTTTTACAGTTAACGTATTGATGTTCATATCTCTGATAATTTGTTTTCTAACTTTCGCAGATTATCTCCGCAAAACGCCTGCCAACCCCGATTTCCGGCCAATGTGTCATTCTTTGTCACTCCCGGGACTGACACGAGGCGCCAAAACGGCAGCTGTTTTGCAGAAGAGTTACACAATACGGCATAAAACAGCAGAACATCGCCCGAAATGTATTATCTTCGCAACACCTAACTCTCACTCTTCACGTTCATGACATATCGTAAACCCCCGTTCCTGCTGCGCAAATGGCAGCAGTTGCAGATGCGCTATTATGCATACCGCAATCCGGAAAAGCTGGTCAGGATACGCTACCGGCAACGATTCGGCACCGACCCCGACCTCGAAAACCCCCGAACCTTCAACGAAAAAATCCTCTGGATGATGCTCCATGCCGACACCACCCGCTGGTCGCAACTGGCCGACAAGTACCGCGTCCGCGAGTATGTCGAGCAATGCGGGCTGGGATGGATGCTCAACGAATTATACGGTGTATGGGAATCCGCAGAGGAGATAGACTTCAGCGGGGGGGGGAATCTCCCCGACACGTTCGTGCTGAAAACCAATAACGGCTACGGACAAGTTATCATCGTGAACGACAGGCAAAAAGCCGACATCCGGTCGATCCGCCGTACACTCAACCACACCCTGCGAAAGAAATTCGGCCGCATGACGGCCGAACACCACTATTTTGGTATTAAACCCCGCATTATCGCCGAACGCCTCCTTCCCTCAGAACCAGCATTCGGCAATTCGCTCATCGACTATAAATTCTACTGTTTCGATGGCAACCCCTATTGTTGCATGGTCTGCTACAACCGTAAATCGCCATCCGACGTCAAAACAGGATTGTACGATGCCAGGACATGGAAAAACATAGGTCATTACGTCACCGGAAAATATTACGACCCACATCAGTGTGATATCCCGCGTCCGGCATCCCTCGACCGGATGCTCGATGCGGCCAAACGGCTCTCATCAGGATTCCCCCAAGTACGGGTCGACCTTTACGAAGTCGCCGGCAACCCCGTATTCGGGGAACTGACATTCACCTCATCTGCAGGTATGGATACGGGATTCAGCCAGGAGTTTCAGGAATTGATGGGATCGCAAATATCCCTGCCGCCCGCCAAGCGGACGCAACCGTCGCACCCGGGACTGCTCGGGCTCCTCGGACTGCGGAAGGCCGCCGCCAAATAAAAACGGCAGGCAGCCCGGAGAGGCGGCTGCAACAGGCTGCCCGGCCCGCCATGCACAGCCCTTCGCCCGGGTATGGGGAGAGGGCTGTCATTTTGTAGGCGGGTTTCATTTTTAATTTAATTCTTAATTCGTATCTTTGCGCTACTATGAGTGATTTTATCGTCAGCGCACGGAAATACCGCCCCGCGACCTTCGCCTCGGTCGTCGGACAGAAACATATCACCTCCACGCTTAAAAATGCGATCGAGCGCGGGCAGTTGGCTCACGCCTACCTGTTCTGCGGCCCCCGCGGCGTAGGCAAGACCACTTGTGCCCGCATCTTCGCAAAGGCCATCAACTGCCTGAACCCCAACGGATCGGAGGCCTGCAACGAATGCGAATCGTGCCGTTCGTTCAACGAAGGGCGCTCGTTGAACATCCACGAGCTGGACGCCGCGTCAAACAACTCGGTGGAAGATATCCGCACACTGATCGAACAGGTGCGCATCATCCCGCAGGTAGGGCGCTACTCGGTATTCATCATCGACGAGGTGCACATGCTCTCGGCGGCGGCGTTCAACGCCTTCCTCAAAACGCTCGAAGAGCCGCCCGCACATGCGATCTTCATCCTCGCAACGACCGAAAAACACAAGATCATCCCGACCATCCTCTCGCGGTGCCAAATCTACGATTTCAACCGCATCCGCGTCGAGGACGGCGTCGAATACCTCAAATACATCGCCTCGCAGGAAGGCATCGCGGCCGACGAAGAGTCACTCAACCTCATCGCCCAGAAAGCCGACGGGGGCATGCGCGACGCCCTGTCGATGTTCGACAAGGCCGTGTCGTTCTGCGGCAAGGCGCTCGATTACCGCAACGTCGCCCAGACGCTCAACGTCCTGGACTACGACACCTACTTCGGCGTCACGGAGATGCTGCTCGCGGGCAACTATGTCGACACGCTGGTGACGTTCGACAGCGTGCTGTCGCGGGGTTTCTCGGGGCAGACCTTCATGGCGGGGCTGAACCGCCACATGCGCGACCTGCTGATGGCCAAGCGCCCCGAAACGCTGCGGCTGATCGAAATGACCGGGACGCTGCTCGAACGATACCGGACGCAGGCGGGCGCCTGCGATGTCGAGTTCCTGTTCGGAGCCATCTCCTGCCTGACGGAGCTCGACGGGAAGATCCGGCAATCGTCCAACCAGCGGTTGCTCGTCGAGCTGGGCCTGATGAAGATCGCAGGGCTCGGCCAAAAAAAAAATGACTCTCTGACATCTTCCGGGGAATACCCCCTTCCTACCCTCACCCCCCGCACGGCGGGCTCCGCACCTGCGGCGGCTCCGGCAGCGGCCGGGCAGCCGGCACCGCGTCCGGCGGCAATTGTCTCCGGCAACCCCGGAGCCCCGGCAGCCGCAACGGCTACGGCACAACCAGCAGGGGTTTCGGCGACCGGAAATCCGGCAACGAACGCCCCGGCGGCAAATGCCTCCGGCAACCCGGAAGCCCCGGCAGCCGCAACGGCTACTGCACAAGCGGCAGAGGTTTCGGCGACCGGAAATCCGGCAACGAATGCCCCGGCGACAAGCGCCTCCGGCAACCCCGCAGCCCCGGCAAGCGCAACGGCACAACCGGCAGCGCAAGCAGCAGGAGCCGCAACGGCACCCCCTTCCGCAGCGACGTCCGCAGCAATGCCTGCCGCGTCCCCGGCCGGAAGGCCGGCAGCGGGTACATCCGCCGGCCCGACTGCACAGGGAACACTCCCGGCACAGCCTGCGCCGGGGATGAAACGGCGGCCGCTGATCTCGGGCGCGTCGCTCTCGGAGCTGCTCGCCTCGGCAGGCGGCGATCCCGACGAGGAGCCGTCGGACGGCGAGACGCCCGACGAACCCGAAACCGTGCGCATAGACCCGGACTGTGCCGAAAAGTTGGAGCACGCCCGCAGCAGGATACTGAACCTCATCAAGGAGAAACGCCCGCGCTTCGTGCCGGCCTTCGAGTTGATGACCTTCCGCGACAACACGATCTCGGTGAGCGTACCGACGACGGAGCTGCGCGAGGAGATCCTGCGCAGCAAGACCGGGATGCTGATGCGCATCGCCGAACTGGCGGGCATCGAGGGTATGATCGAACTGGAGGTCGCAGTGAACGAAGAGATCCGGGCGGCACGCCCGATCAAGCTCGAAGACCGCGTCCGTTACATCACGGAGAAGAACCCGCTCGTCGCGGAGCTCCGCAAAGCATTGGACTTGGAAGTAGAATAAAAAGAACGAACAATAAAAATGGCAACAAAGAATTTCATCGAAGAACTCGAATGGCGCGGGATGATCCACACGATCATGCCCGGCGCGAAGGAACAACTCGAAAAAGAGATGACGACGGCCTACCTGGGCATCGACCCCACGGCCGACTCGCTGCATATCGGCCACCTGGTGGGCGTAATGATCCTCAAGCATTTCCAGATGTGCGGGCACCGTCCGCTGGCACTCATCGGCGGTGCGACGGGCATGATCGGCGACCCTTCGGGCAAGTCGCAGGAGCGCAACCTGCTCGACGAGCCCACGCTGCGCCACAACCAGGAGGCGATCAAACGCCAGCTGGCCAAACTGCTCGACTTCGAGTCGGACGCCCCCAACGCGGCCGTGCTGGTGAACAACTACGACTGGATGAAGGACATCTCGTTCCTGGAATTCATCCGCGACATCGGCAAGTGCATCACCGTCAACTACATGATGGCCAAAGACTCGGTCAAGAAACGGTTCAGCGGCGAGGGCGACGGCATGTCGTTCACCGAGTTCACCTACCAGCTGGTACAGGGCTTCGACTTCCTGCACCTCTACCAGACGATGAACTGCAAGGTGCAGCTGGGCGGCGCCGACCAGTGGGGCAACATCACCACCGGCACGGAGCTGATCCGCCGCAAGCTGGGCAACGAGGCCGAAGCGTTCGCCATCACCTGCCCGCTTATCACCAAGGCCGACGGCACGAAATTCGGCAAGACCGAGAGCGGCAACGTATGGCTCGATGCGCGCTATACCTCGCCCTACAAGTTCTACCAGTTCTGGCTCAACGTCAGCGACGAGGATGCCAAGCGTTACATCCGCATCTTCACGCTGTTAGACCGTGAAACCGTCGAGGCACTGACCGCCGAACACGAAGCCGCACCCCACCTGCGCATCCTGCAGAAGCGGCTGGCACAGGAGATCACCACGATGATCCACTCCAGGGAGGAGTACGAAAAGGCGGTCGAAGCCTCGGCAATCCTCTTCGGCGGCTCGACGTCGGAGGCGCTGCGCAAAATAGACGAAGGAACCCTGTTGCAGGTGTTCGAAGGCGTGCCGCAGTTCCGTATCGCCCGCGCCGAGCTGGGACTGCCGTTCGTCGATCTGTGCGCCGAGAAGACGCAGGTGTTCCCCTCGAAGGGCGAATGCCGCAAGATGGTGCAGGGCGGCGGCGTGTCGCTCAACAAGGAGAAGGTCGCCGACCCGGCACGTACGGTGGGCGAGGCCGACCTGATCGCCGGCAAATACCTGCTCGTACAGAAGGGGAAGAAGAATTACTACCTCGTAATCGCCGAGTAGCATGGAATACCGCATCGTTCTGACGCGCATGGAATTCCACGCGCTGCACGGCTGCTACGAGCTGGAACGCAAGGTGGGCAACCGCTTCACGGTCGACCTGGAACTGACGGCCGAACTGGGCCATGCGGCCACGGACGACGACGTGCGCAAGACGGTCAACTACCTGACGGCCTACGAAGTCGTCGAGATGCAGATGCGCATCACGCAGCACACCATCGAGCGGGTGGCGACGAACATCATCGAGGCGGTTTATGCCACCTTCCCGCAGGTGCGGCACGTAAAATGCACCGTCTCGAAACTGGCGCCGCCGCTGGGCGGGAAGCTCGAGAAGGTGAGCGTCGTGCTGGAGAAATAGGACGGGTGTGCGCACGCATGCGCACACCCGTTTGCGATAATAAACAGGTTAGGTTATGCATCACAAGAAGAGTCGCGCCACCTTGGGTGGCAAATTGAGCGCCGTGCTGGTCGCTGCGGGCAGTTCCGTCGGGCTGGGCAACATCTGGCGCTTCCCTTATGTAGCCGGGGAGAACGGCGGCGGGGCATTTCTGATAATCTATGTCCTTTGTGTCCTGCTGCTGGGACTGCCGCTCATGATCGCGGAATTCACCGTGGGGCGTGCCTCGCACCGCAACGCCGTGGGTGCCTACCGGGCGCTGAACCCGCGGTGGAGCTTCCTGGGATACAACGGCGTGCTGGCGGCATTCCTGATTCTGGGTTTCTACTTCGTGGTTTCGGGCTGGACGGCGGAATACATGGTACACTCGGTGACGGGCAGCTTCGCCCGCGTCTCGACCGCCGGGGAGTACAAGGATATTTTCGAAACGTTCATCAGCAACCCCTGGCGACCCGTATTGTATACCTGCCTCTTCGTGCTGGCCACCCATTTCGTAATCGCCTTGGGCGTACAGAAAGGCATCGAACGCTCGGCCAAGATCCTCATGCCGCTGCTGCTGCTCATCCTGATCGTGCTGTCGATCCACTCGCTGCTGATGCCGGGCGGGGAGGCCGGGCTGAAGTTCCTCTTCGCCCCGGATTTCTCGAAGGTGACCCCGTCGACGGTGCTCGTCGCACTGGGGCAGGCCTTCTTCTCGCTCTCGATCGGCATCGGCACGATGGTGACCTACGCCTCGTATTTCAAACCCGACACGAACCTGCGCCACACGGCGCTCAACGTCACGATCCTCGACACGCTGGTGGCCGTACTGGCCGGCGTGGTGATCTTCCCGGCCGTGTTCAGCGCCGGTATCGAACCCACATCGGGCCGGGCACTGGTCTTCATCACCCTGCCGAGCATCTTCAACAGTATGCCGCTGAGCATGGTCTGGTCGTCGATCTTCTTCCTGCTGCTGGCCGTCGCGGCCCTGACCTCGACCATCTCGCTGCACGAAGTGGTCACGGTCTACCTGCACGAGGAGTGGCACCTGAGCCGCAAGGCCGCCGCATGGCTCACGACCGCCGCCACGGCCGCCCTGGCATCGCTGGCATCGCTGTCGCTCGGGGCGCTGGGCAGCTGGAAGGTCTGCGGGCTTTCGCTCTTCGACTCGCTCGACTTCCTGACGGCCAACATCCTGCTGCCGGCAGGCGGGCTTTTCACCTGCATCTTCGTGGGCTGGAAGCTCGACCACCACATCCTCAAGGCGCAGATCACCAACAACGGAGAGTTGAAATTCCGTATCTACGGGCTATTCAGCTTCCTGCTGCGCTACGTCTGCCCGGCAGTGCTGCTGCTGATCTTCCTCGACAACCTCGGGGTATTCTGACAAGAGGCGACAAGCGTTTCCCCGGCCCCGGACTTTCCCAAGTCCGGGGATTTTTTATTTCCGCGGCCGGGGCCGGAGGGAGGCCGTGCATTTCGATTCAAAACCATTCTTTCACAAAAAAGCAGATATTTCGTCCAATTTTTTTGTGTTTTATTTTGGAAAATAAAATTAAAGATTTATTTTTGTTTCATAATGAAATTAAAAATATTACACATCACAATTAAAACGCGGACAAAACTGACAAAACAAGAAACCCCCTAAAACGGCACGAGACTCATTCCCGGGCCGTAAAAGGCAAACCGCGGGCAGCACCCGCGGCCTGCATCCGTCCTCAGGGACAAGCTTTCGCAGCGGCAGCCGGCTGCCAGGGTATGAAAAAAGGATTACATTCCGGTGACAACGACGCACGAAGCCAATTATTAAAATATTTTTGCAGCCGGAGCGACACAGGCTCCCACCTATTTAATAAAAAGACAGAAACACCAAGAAACCATCAGCACAAACCCGACCATGAAAAACCTGTTACTTTTCCTGCTGGCCTGCTGCCTCTGTGCCGCAGCCTCCGCCCGCCCGATACGGGGATCGGTCAAATGCGGCGGAAAGCCGATGGGCGGCGTGACTGTAACCGACGGTTATACGTTCGCGCAAAGCGACGAGCAGGGCATATTCACGCTCGATGCCGACGACCAGGCGCTGTTCATCAGCCTGGTGACCCCGTCCGGCTACCTGGCTCCGCTCGAAGGGGGCATCCCGCAATTCTACCGCACATACGACCCGGCGGCCAAACGCTACGACTTCGAATTGCAACCGTGGCCCGGCTCGGGCGAATGCTACGAACTGCTGGCGATCGCCGATCCGCAGCCCAAGACCGAAGAGCATTTCCGGCGGTTGCGGAGCGAGGTCATGCCCGCATTGCAGGCGGCAACCGATAACGGGAGAACGCGGGGCTCGAACCAGGCCGCTATCGTGCTCGGGGACATCGTATGGGACTCCCCGGAACTCTTCGCAGGCGTGAAAGCGGAGTTCGCCAAGCTCGGGGTACCCGTATACGGCGTGATCGGCAACCACGACCATGACCTGAACAAATATACCGACCGCGAGGCGACGGAGAATTACCGCAGCCATTTCGGCCCCACCTATTATGCATTCGACATGGGGCGCACGCACTATATCGTACTCGACGACATCGTTTACCACGGCGCGAAGAAATACGAGGAGCGGATCGACACGATGCAACTGCGCTGGGCAGCCGCCTATGCCGAACGCCTGCCCGCAGGGTCGCGCGTCTGCATCGCGATGCATGCCCCGGCCATGAAATCGTGGCTCGGGAACCGCGTCATGGAGTCGGCCGAAGGGCTGATGGACGCCTTTGCGGGGCACGAACTGCACTTCATCACCGGGCATACGCACCTCAACTCGAATTACGACATCCGCGAGGGGGTCATGGAACACAACGTAGCGCAGGTCTGCGGCAACCTCTGGTGGGATCCGATCAACTGGGACGGTACGCCCAAGGGCTTCCAGCTGTTCCGCGAATGCGGCGGGGAATTCTCGTGGGAATACCGGAGCCTCGGCGAGTCCCCGGCACGGCAGATCCGCGTATGGCACCCCGGCCAGGTGGCCAAGCACCCGGCCAGCGTCGTGGCAAAGATATGGAACTGGGATTCGTACTGGACGGTCGTATGGTATGAGGACGGCCGTTACCGCGGCGCCATGCAGCGTACGACGCTCGACGACCCGGATTATACCGCGCACATCGACTCGCTGAAGGCCGCCGGAAGGAAAATCTCCAAAGTCCAGCGCCCACGCCCGACGAACTTCTATTTCACGGCACGCCCCTCGGCATCGGCCCGCGAGGTGGAGGTGGTCGCCACCAACCGATTCGGCCGCCGCTACTCGGAGCGCATCGCACTCGGGCACACCGACTGACGTACAGGACACCAACACCAAAATCATCAATAGCCTATGAAAAAACTGATTACTTTAATCGCCGGGTTGCTGCTCGTCACCCTGCCGGTCGGACTGGCCGGTTGTGACGACAGCGACAAGGAGATCTACAACGATGGCCGGCTGGTCACCGATGTAGTTATTCCGACCTCGATGACCGTCTACCGCGGGATGGAGGTTTCCGTTTCCGGCTACGGCTTCGCCCAGGGCGACGCCATCGCGTTACGCGCCGGTGAGGATCTCCCGGCAGCGACCACGGTAGCATCGGAAAAACTGCTGACGTTCGTCATACCCGACGGCGCGGCAGACCAGACCGTCTATAAGGTCGTGCTCAACCGGGCACAGGACTACCAGGTGCTCGGATCGAGCAGGATGACCGTACAACTGGCCATCGACGTCGACCTGGGCAAGACCATCTCGGGCAACTGGGGCGGCGACGCCGTGATCCGCGGCCGCGGGTTCATGGCTACGGACAAACTCTTCCTGGAACAAGGGGGGGGGAAATTCGAAGCGCCGGTCAAGGGTGCTGACGATTCTTCGCTGACCTTCACCATTCCCCAGAACGCCGCCGACGGCGACTGTGAATTCACCCTGCAGCGCGGAGCAGAAGAGCAGGCACTGGGCTCCGCCAAACTCAACCTCTCCCTGGGCGGCGTCACCGTACCGGACAAGGAGGGCGCGACGATCAAGGGTATCGTCCACCTGGCAGGACAAGGCATCGCCGACGTCCTGGTCTCGGACGGAGACCTGATCACCAAGACCGACGCCAACGGTTTCTATTGGCTCAATTCCGAAAAACGCAACGAACTCGCCTTCGTCATCCTGCCTGCGGGCTATGACGTCCCCACCGTCAAGGCGATGCCCCAGTTCTGGCAGCCCTGCACGCTCGACGCAAACACCGTCGAACAACTCGACTTCCAGCTGCTCAGGGCCGACAACGACTCCCACACCATGCTCGTGGCCACGGACATGCACCTGGCCAACCGCAACTCCCCGAAAGATTACGTCCTGTTCGCCGACGGCTTCGTCAAGGAGCTGACATCGGCCTACAACTCCGCCGCACCCGGAAAGGTATACTGCCTCAACCTGGGCGACTTCTCGTGGGACGGCTACTGGTACGACAACAAGTGGGCGCTGCCCGAATGCAAGCAGAGCGTCGAGGACTTCAACTTCCAGATGTGGTCGGTGATGGGCAACCACGACAACGACCCCTATGTAGCCTCCGATTTCGGCGCCGAAGGCCCCTACCGCCAACACATGGGCCCGGTTTACTACGCCATGAACATCGGCCGGATACACTACATCATGCTCGACAACACCGAGTACCTCAACACGGGCGGCTCGCAGGGTACGGTCGGTTCGCACAATTACAACCGCCGCTTCGACGACCGGCAGCTGGCATGGCTCAAGGAGGAACTCACCCATGTCGACAAATCGACCCCGATCGTCGTGGGATGCCACTGTCCGCTTTACTCGTACAGCGGAAGCGGCGGCGTGAGCGTAGCGCTCCAGACCCAGGCCGACATCGACAAAATCCTGAGCTGCTTCGCCGGCTTCAGCAACGTGACTTTCCTCACGGGGCACACGCACGTGAACCGCAATATCCAGTCGCCGACCTATGCGAACGTCTACGAGCAGAATATCGCGGCGGTCTGCGGCACCTGGTGGTGGACGCAGCAGTACGGCAACAACAACGTCTGCACCGACGGTTCGCCCGCGGGTTACAAGATCTTCACGGTCGACGGAACCGACCTTAAATGGCAGTACAAAGCCACGGGGCTTCCCATCGAAAAGCAGTTCATCACCTACGACATGAACGAGGTCAAGGAGTACTGGGCCACCGACGCCACGGCACTCAAGGCCTTCGCCGCAGGCAACGACCTCCGAAACCGCGACAAGGATTATTCGACGGTGGGCGAAAATGCCGTCTACATCAACGTCTGGGCCTATGAGCCGGGCTGGACGGTTTCCGTGACGGAAAACGGAACGCCGCTCGCCGTGAAACAGGTCTGGAGCAAGAAAGACCCGCTGCACAGCATTTCGTACGACATCCCGCGCGGCGCGGTCAACAACGGCACGCTCACCTTCCCCTCGACCTCCTGCATGCATATGTTCGAGGTTACGGCCTCTTCGGCATCTTCCACGCTGGAGATCTCGGTTACCGACCGCTTCGGCAACGTCAGCACGGAGTCGATGACCCGGCCCAAGGCGCTCACGACCGACGTGACCAAATAACCCTCAAAAAACCTTAAGACAATGAAGCGTATAATGAACAAATGGTTGTGGTCGTTATTATGCGTCACGCTCCTGGGAGCCGCGGCGTGCAGCGACGACGACACCGAAGGGGATTCGGGGAACCCCATCCCCCCGGCACTCTCCACCGAAAACCTGCCCGATGCAGGGCTGAAGTTCCTCTATTCGGCACTGACCCCGCATACATTTACCATGAGCGTCGACGCGCCCTGGGAGATCACCAAGACCGCAGGCTGGTTCGTCGTCACCCCGAACAAGGGCGAGGCGGGCCAGAATATCCAGGTCACCGTCACCCCGACCCTGAACCAGGGCGAGGCGCGCGACGGCGAATTCACCATCCGCGCCAACAGCGGCAACAACCTCCATCCCTGCCTGACGCAGAAGAGCATCCCGCTTTCGCAGGACGCCTACCTGGCGGCCGGCATCGTGCTCACGGGGCTCGACGAACGCCTGCTGGCATTCGAAGCCGAAGATACGGATCCGGTGGTCTTCACCGTCGAGGCATCCTACGACTGGACGCTCACGGTGGAGAACGAGACCTGGCTGACGGTCGCCCCCAAGAGCGGCAAGGCCGGCTCTGCGGCCGAAGTCACCATCACGCCCAAGGCCAACACCACCGACGAACGCCGTGAGTCGAAGATAACGATCACGGCCGGCGACGCCGAATTCGGGGAGAACACCGCCGAGGAGATCATCGAGCTGGTTCAGGCGCCCTACATGCCCAAGGACACGCATACCGAGGGATACGTCTTCTTCAGCGACGACTTCCAGTGGATTCCCGACAACTGGGTGAGCCCCTACACCAAGTACGGCTGGCCGAGCGTGTCGATCGACGGCACGAACGGCAACGAGTTCGCCCTCTCGACCGACGGGATGAAAGAGGCCGTAGCGGCCAAGGGTTACATCTACACGCCCTCGGTATATGCCCGTTACGAAGGCCATGTCAAGCTGGGTAAGACCGCCAACATGGGCGCCATCACGATCCCCGCGCTCACGGGCATCGACGCCGGCAAGGCCGCGACGCTGCTCGTGCAGTTCGACGCAGCCGCCTATTCGTCGGCAGGCGGCACGGTGGACAACGGCGACGACCACATGGACGTCACGATCAAAGGGCCCGGCACGATCGGCGACCTGGTGGAAACCACCGCGCTGGTCGAGGTGAAGAACGTCTGGGAGTGGACGCGCTACTCGCTGATCGTCTACGGCGCTACGAACGAAACCCGCATCACCTTCGGCAGCGAGCGCGAAGTGAAATGCCGCCTCTACCTGGACAACATCACCGTGACGCGCGCCAAGGACGAGAACCCCGAAGCCCCGGCACCGGAGGCACTCGTCACCCCGTTAGACAAGGAGATCGTCAACACTTCCGATCCGAGTCTCTTCGATGCCAACAGCATGGTGGTCGCCGAAGGCGGCACGCTGACCTGCTCGGTGCGCGTCAACAAGGCCTGGACGGCAGAGACCGACTGCGACTGGCTGACGATCACCACCGTACGCTGCGGCGACGCAGACCCGTCGACGGTAACGGGCGCGAACAACGGCGCATCGCTCTCGAACGGCGTGGCGACCGTCAAGGCCACGGGGCTGCCCTACGTCACCACCAAGGTGGAAGTAGGCAGGAACTCCGGAGGCGAAAGCCGCACGGGCCATATCATCATCAAGTCGGAAGGCGCAGAGATCGAGAAGGTTGCCGTCACGCAGGCTTCCGGGGCACAGATCACCATCGAAGGGCTGACGGACAATACGCTGGAGCTCAGCGACAACCCCGCAGAATCGGGTGCCGAGGTGAAATTCACGGTCAACGCCCCCTATCCCTGGACGATCGCCCCATCGGGCGCTGCGGCATGGTACGAGGTGAGCCCCGGGCAGGGTGCCGCCAACACCGACGTGGAGGTAACGGTCAAGGCGCT
Source organism: Alistipes onderdonkii (assembly GCF_025145285.1). NCBI lineage: Bacteria > Pseudomonadati > Bacteroidota > Bacteroidia > Bacteroidales > Rikenellaceae > Alistipes > Alistipes onderdonkii. Next base: position 2,105,094 of record NZ_CP102251.1, on the reverse strand, counting down.
TGAGCAGAACCTCTCGTTCCGCCGCTTCGGCGAGTTTACGATCACGGCGGCCGAGGGCGATGCAACCCTTACCGAGAAGATCGCGCTTTCGCAGCAGCCCGTATCGCCCGGAACGGTGAAATGGGACTTGGCGTCTCCCGTACAATGGTCGTTCTCGGAAGAGGATATGGGCAACTACGCCCAGGACTTCAAGGGCGGGCCCGACAGCCCGTACAACACGGTGCTGGCCCAATCGGGGCCGGGGTACCTATCCTATACACACACGGCACCGAGCGATCCCGACAAGAAATGCGAACGCATCGTCGGCAGTACGGGCCATCCGTACATCACGGGCGGCTGGCCGGGCGACTACTGGACGTTCGCCGTCCCGGTGACGAACCTCGACGCAGGCACCAAAGTCCGCTTCACGGCGATCACCCGCACCTCGGCCACCGGCCACAAATTCTGGCGGATGGAGTACAACGACGGCGGCACCTGGAAACCCGCCGCGGCATTGCAAACGACCACGGAAACGGGGGAAGAGGTCTCCTACACCCACGCCATGAAAGCCGACGGGAAGACCAACATCACGGTCGACGTGACGGTCACCTATGCCAATGCGATCTCCGGCGGCAACATCGAATTCCGGTTCGTCTGCGCGGCCAACTGGCAGGCCAGCGGCAAGGGCGCACTCACCAAGCCCAACGGCAGGACGATGCGCTGGGCCGGAGCCGGAACGGCCGACAGCCCGAGAATACAGATTGTTCCCTAAACCGACCTTGACGGCTGCGGCCGCCCGCAGGACGACCGCAGCCGTTCGACAGAAACCCGAATCAAAAAAATCAACAATATGAAGCTTAAAACATACATACGGAATGCTTTGGCAACCGCGGTAATGTTGCTGGTCGCTTCGGCCGCCTGGGCCCAGAGCCGCAACATCACGGGCATCGTGTTCGATACGGACGGCAAAAGCCCGCTCGTCGGGGCCACCGTCATCCTGAAGGGGAGTGCGACGGGTACGATTTCGAACGCAGACGGAACCTATACTATCCATGTCGGCAGCGACAACGACGTGCTGGTCTTCCAGTCGTTGGGTTATGACCCGCAGGAGGTCACGGTCGGAAGCCGCACCACGATCAACGTCACGCTGAAAGAATCGGCGCAGAAGATCGACGAAGTGGTCGTCACGGCACTCGGCCTGACCCGCTCGGAGAAATCGGTCGGCTATGCCGTTTCGAAAGTCTCGGGCGACGAACTCACCAAATCCATATCGAGCAACTGGGTGACGGGGCTCAACGGCAAGGTCGCCGGTATGTCGATGTCCTCGGCGGGCACCGGCCCCGGCGGTACGGTACGTGTGACGCTGCGCGGCGACACGTCGCTCAACTACGGCGCCAACGAAGCGCTGTTCGTCATCGACGGTATCCCGATGAGCAACGGCACGGTAGCCTCCGGTTCGGGCGCCAACTATGCCAACAGCAACGCCCCGGTGGACTTCGGTAACCCGATCTCCGACCTCAACCCCGACGACATCGAGAACGTCTCCGTCCTCAAGGGCCCCGCCGCAGCCGCGCTTTACGGTTCGATGGGCCAGAACGGCGTGGTGCTCATCACCACCAAGTCGGGCCGCGAACAGCGTGGTATCGGCGTTACCTACAACGGTTCGGTGACCTTCGAGACCGCAGGCTTCTGGCCCGAATTCCAGGAGGAATACGGCCCCTCGGCCGTCACCACGTCGCTCACCAACCGCGTCGCATCGGCATGGGGCCTTCCCGGCACGATGACCTACGACGGGCAGCCCGTCCGCCAGCAGATCTCGCGCTACACGTACGGCGAGCATTTCGACTCCAGCAAGCTGCGCTATCTCTACATGTCGAAGAACTGGGAAACCGGGGAGTTCACCCCCCTGCCGTGGGTATACGCCGACGACTGGTTCACCGGCCTCTTCGAAACGGGCGTTACGTGGAGCAACTCGGTGACCATCGACGGTTCGACGGGCAAGGGTACGAGCACGCGCTTCTCATTCACCGACCTGCGTAACGACTGGATCACGCCCAACTCGGGCTACGAACAGCAGACCTTCGCACTGGCCCTGAACCAGAAGATCAGCAAGGCCATCAAACTGGCGGCAAAGGTCAACTACATCCGCAAGAACAGCGACAACATGCCCATGTCGGGTTACAGCCAGGGTTCGCCCATGTACGGCCTGATCTGGGGCTACAACACCAACCCCATCTCGGCTTACCGCGACGAGTACATGCAGGGCCGTTATACCTATGCCAACTACCTGGCAGGCAGCGGCGAAGACAAATACAACACCACTTCGGGGCTTATCTACAACAGCCTCGAGGGCCACAACCCCTACCGCACACTGTACGAGGAGCTGAACAAACTGGATCGTGACCGTTTCTTCGGCAACGTGAGCATCGACTTCACGATCCTGCCCGAGCTGACCTTCACGCTGCGCGGCGGCTTCGATGCCAATATCGAATGGCGCTCGCAGCAGAAACCCTTCATGTCGCTCGACAACCGCTACGGCATGTACCGCGAGAAGACCATCCGCCGCTACGACTACAACTCGGACTTCCTGCTCAAGTACAACAAGCTGTGGGATCGCTTCGGCGTCACGGCGGCATTCGGCGGCAGCGTCCTGCGCAATAAATACTACTCGACCACCATCACCGCCTCGCAGCTGAGCAGCGAAGGCCCCGGCATGTATTCGTTCGCCAACGCCGCGGTAGCCCTCGACACGTCGCCCTACCGCAGCAACCGGCAGACCAACAGCCTTTACGGCTTTGTCAACCTGTCGTGGGACGACACCTACTTCCTCGACGTCACGGCCCGCAACGACTGGTCGTCGACGCTGGCTCCCTCCAACTGGAGCTATTTCTACCCGTCGGTATCGGCCAGTATCCTGCTCGACAAGGCGTTCAAGATCAACTCCCCTCATGTCAACATGATCAAGCTGCGCGGTTCGTGGGCACAGGTGGGTAACGACACTTCGGTCTTCTCGCTCTACGACGACTACTCGACCACGGACTATCCGGGCGGCGTCACGCTGCCTACGGCCAGCAACTACCCGTACATCCTCCCGGAAAAGACCAGCAGCTGGGAAGTCGGCCTGGAAACCAAGTTCCTGGGCAACCGGCTCAATGTCGACGTGGCGCTCTACAAGACCAGCACCCGCAACCAGATCATCAGCGCCGAAACGAGCGCCGAAACCGGCAGTACGTCCCGCAAGATGAACGCCGGCCTGATTACCAACAAGGGTGTCGAGGTCACGTTCCGCATGGTTCCCGTCCGCACGAAGGACATCAACTGGGAGATCAACGGCAACTGGTCGCTCAACAAGAACAAACTCAACGAGCTGCAGAACGGATGGGATCCCGCAACGCCGTTGCAGACCTCGACCTCGACGACCATCGGCAGCCGTATATTCGTCTACTCGTACGTGGGCAAGTCCATGCACCAGCTCTATTCGGCCAGCCACTACGAGTACGCGCCGGAGGGTTCGACCTACACGGACGAAAACGGTAACCAGGTCGACTGCTCGGGCATGCAGATCATCAACGCCAAGACCGGCTACCCGCTGCTGACCAAGGAGACCGACTCCAAGAAGTTCGAGCACCTGGGCAGCGTAATCCCCGACTGGAAGGCAGGCTTCGGCACGACGTTCCGCTACAAGAACCTCTCGCTGAGCGCGCAGTTCACGGCGCAGGTCGGCGGCGTAGCCTACTCGGTGACCAACTTCGCACTCTCGTACCAGGGCAAACTGAAGAACTCGCTCGCCGGACGTGACGACGGCCTGGTTCTGCAGGGCGTCAACGCCGTGGACAACGGCGACGGCACGGTTTCCTACCAGAAGAACACCGCCGTCACGGAGAACATCTACACCTACTACCAGTCCTACAAATGGGTGCGCGACAACGGCCGTGAAAACACGTTCAGCACCGACTTCCTCAAGTTCAAGGAGCTGCGCATCGACTACCAGCTGCCGAAGCACCTGATGGCCAAGACCCGTTTCCTGCAGGGCGCGTCGATCGGGTTCTTCGCCACCAACCTCTTCTGCATCACCGACTGGCCGCAGTTCGACCCCGAGGCGGCAGGTCTGGTCAACGGTACGAACATTTACCCCGGTATCGAAACCGTCACCTTCCCGATGACGCGTACCTACGGTATCAACATCAAACTTCAGTTCTAAAACTGCGAACGCCATGAAATACGCAAAATATATCCTGATACTCGCGCTGCTCGCCGCATCGGGCGCATGTACGAACGATTTCGAGGATTACAACACCAATCCGAACAAACAATCGGAAGGGTCGGTAGCCCCCATCGCGCTGCTCGAACCGCTGATTTACAGCTCCACGAACAGCTATTCGTCCTACATGCTGAGCATCGCCAACGAGATTTCGCAGGTCACCGTGGCCAAGTCGACACCGCGCCGCGAACACTGCTACAACCTTGCCGACGGCAATTTCAAGGCCATCTGGAACCTCGGGTACAAATGGGCCGGCAATGCCAAGCACATGTACGACCTGGCCGTGGCGCAGAACCAGCCCAACTTCCAGGCCATCGGCCTGACGCTGAAGGTCTATAACATGTCGATCCTCACCGACATGTTCGGTTCGATCGCCTACCGCGAGGCGCTCAAGGGCGGCGAGGGCATCAACACCCCGCATATCGACTCGCAGCAGGAGGTCTATACGGCCATGCTGGAGGAACTCGAGCTGGCCAACTCGCTCTACAACGCCAGCCTGGGGCTGGACGACCCCACCAAGGACGGCATCTACGGCGGCGACATCGCCAAGTGGCAGAAATTCACCAACACGCTGCGCCTGCGTCTGCTGATGCGCGTGAGCGGCCGTAACAACGCCTTCACCCCCACGGTCGGCGAGCAGATCAACCAGATCATCTCCAACCCGGGCAAATACCCCGTCTTCGAGTCGAACGACGACAACGCCACCGTGAAGTTCTCCGGCAGCGCGGAGTATTACAAGACCTATTTCAACTCCAGTTCGTTCCCCGACGACAAGAGCCTGTCGAGCGACCACCACATCGCCGCACAGCTGCTCGACCTGCTCTACGACGCTTCGGACGGCTTCGTCGACCCGCGCCTGCGCATCTGGATCAAGCCCCGCTACATCCAGTATCCCAGTGCGACCGAGCCCGACGTGATCCGCGAAATGATCGGCGCCGTCTCGGGCTGTACGATCAACTACAACGGCATCACCTCCATCAGCGAACGCGAACCCTACCTGCATTACGAAACGCTGGTGGGCGACACGCGCCCCAACCACATGCTCGACTACGACGAGCTGCTCTTCATCAAGGCCGAAGCAGCGATGAACGGCTGGATATCGGGCTCCGCCAAGGAGTATTACGAAGCGGCGATCACCGCGTCGTGCCAGAAATGGGGCGAATACGGCATTTACGCTTCCTACCCCGAACTCAACGCGTCGAACAAGATCGAACTCAAGACCGTAGCCATCACGCAGAAGAACATCGCCGCACTGCTGGCGAGCGACCAGGTAAAATGGAACAATACCCAGCAGCGCCTCGCCGAGCAGAAATGGCTCTCGCTGTTCTGGGTCATCGGCTTCCAGATGTACCACGAAATGCGCCGCACGGGGTATCCCGAGTGCAAGACCGGCATGGGAACGATCGAGCTGAACGCCACGGGCGGAAAGTTCATCGCCCGCTATCCCTATCCGTCGATCGCGATCGCCAACAACCGTGCAAACTATACGGCCGCATTCGAGGCACAGGGCGGTACCATCAACGACAACACCATGGTCTTCCCGATATGGTGGAGCGGCCAGGCCGTCGCCAAGGATGCCGGGCAGCCGTGGGAACACTCGTTCCGCAAGAATGTCATCGCCGAAGAGAACCTATAATCTAAAAACGAACGCACTATGAACGCGAAAAACATATTCCGCAACATGAGGGGCCTGGCCATGTCGGCGCTGCTCCTGATCCCGGCGGCCTTCGTCTCGTGCAGCGACGACGACACGGAGGGCGGCAGCCCCTACTTCCGGCTGGAGAATACCGTCGTATCGAGCAAGCTGGTGACCGCCTCCTCCGACCTGGGTTTCGACGCCGAGGCCATCATCGGCGACGCCACGCTCGAACTGATCCGTTACGACATCCGTTCGAACTGCAACTGGAGTGTCGAATGCAACTCCACGGACGGAGACTGGATCAAATTCTACCCCAAGACAGGCCAGGGCGACGGCAAGGTACGCTTCTGCCTGGAGGACAACGATGCCAACACCCCGCGTTCGGCGACGGTCGTATTCCGCTATGCGGACGGCAGGCAGACCGAAACGACCCTCGTCGTCAACCAGAGCGCCAACAAACCTTACATCAGGTTCGTCGTCAACAACATCGAGACGAACGAGATCGTAGCGGGACGCTATGCCGCCCATTACGACATCAAGGTCGCGTCGAACGTGACGCCGTTCTACGAACCCGAAAAAGCCGAATGGGCAACCTTCACCGAGACGGGCAACGGGACTTTCACGCTCGACATCGAGGAGTATCCCGAGCAGCCGGCATCCCTGAGCCGTGATTTCAGCATCGCCTTCAAGGGCAGCGGCCAGTACAAGGACATCAGAGCCGACCTGAACATCCTGCAGGACATCACGCCGCAGATCGAGATTACGAGCGAGGACATCGGCGACGACCTTGCACTGCCCCCGTTTCCGGCCTACCAGCCCAATGCATTCACCTTCAAGGTGAAATCCAACTGGGACTGGACGATTTCGGTTGCCGAGAACGCATGGATCGAGGTCACGCCCTCGGCCGGCGAAGCGGACAAGGAGTATGTCATGACGGTGAAAGCGACCAGCAACCTCTCGCTCGACGAACGCTCCGCTTCGTTCTCGATCATCTCGGACGAGGTGCTCGGCACCAAAGCCGTCAAGGAGATCTTCGTGACACAGGAAAGCCTGGCGGAAGGCGGGCCGCTGGAAGGTCTGGACGCTCCGGTAAAGTGGTTCTTCAACGGTGCATCGGGCACGGACTACACGGTTCCGAAAGAGCAGTTCGAGCAGAACAACAAGCTCATGGCCTCGTCGGGCGTAGGTTATATCTCCTACTTCCACACCTTCAACTCCGACGGCAGCCTGCACCCCAACAGCACGCGCATGATCGGCGGCACGGGACAACCCTACGTCACGGGAGCATGGAAGGGCGACTACTGGTTATTCGAAGTTCCGGTCAAGAACTTCAAGTCGGGAACGAAGGTTCGTTTTACGGGTCTCACACGTATCTCCGGCACCGGACAGAAGTACTGGAGCCTGCAATATATGGACGGTACGAGCTGGAAACCGGCGACCGACACGCAAACCGCAACCGTCAACGGGGAACAGATCACCTACACGCATCTGGTACCGACGGCCAACATGCAGATCGACGTGACGATGACCTTCGCACGCGGCATTAGCGACGGCAGCGTCAAGATCCGGTTCTATTGCGAAGCCAATACCACGGGCGGTACGGAACCCAACGGCGGTACGATCCGCTGGGCAAGTTCCGCCGATAACGGGTACAACGACAGTCCGGTCATTCAGGTTGTCGAATAACACCGGGCAATCTCCACAGGGTACAGGGAGGCCTTCTGGCCTCCCTGTCCTTTTATTCCGGCCCCGGGCGCCCATTGCCGAAGGCCGGGCCCATCAGGCCCAAGGTGAATCAGGCCCAAAGCGCATCCCCATCCGTCCATGCCGTGCGCGGCAACCCGGGGCATATCGGGCAGCAGGAAGGGATGCACGGAAACGGAAACGGGCACACGAGTTCAACGCGCACAGCGTACGGCGCTGGACACACGCGGTTCACGGTACGAGGCTCACCGTCTCTCAGCACACGGCGCACAGTCTACAATTCACAGCGCACAGTTCATGATTTGCAGTTCACGGCTCACGGGCGCAAACGATAGCGATACGCACCACCGGAAAAGCCGCAAAAAAGGGAGCCGTGCGAGGGCTCCCTTAAATGTCTGTATCAAAGTTCGTCAGTTGATGTTCCGCCGGTCGGGTTCGTGGTCGGGGGAAGCGGCTTCCATGTCGATCTGCAACTTGACCATGTTGATGGCCGTCGCAGCCGCTTCATCGCCCTTGTTGCCGTGGCGGCCGCCGCAGCGGTCGAGCGCCTGCTGCATGTCGTTGACGGTCAGCACACCGAATGCGATCGGCATGTTCCACTGGATCTGCAGCTGGGTGATACCCTGCGTCACGCCCTGGCAAATGAAATCGAAATGGCGCGTATCGCCCTGGATGACACACCCGAGCGCAATCACCGCGTCGACATCGGTATATTCGGCGAAAAACTGTGCGCCGAGCGCCAGTTCGAACGTCCCGGGGACATATTTGATCTGGATGTTCAGGTCGGGGCATCCGGCGGCACGCAACGTGCGCACGGCGCCTTCGAGAAGGGCTTCGGTGACCTCGCGGTTCCACTCGGCCACGACGATGCCGAACCGCATCTCGGCGGCCGAAGGCAGGGGTGAATCGAATTGGGAAAGGTTATGATTCTTGGTCGCCATAGTCCCCGGTTATTTTATGCTGCCGAGAAGTTTCTCCGCGTCGCGCGCGTCCATCGACGCAGGGTACGAAGTCAGGATCCGCTCGTAGTATGCGGCCGCTTTCGCGCCGTTGCCCTGAGCCTGCTCGGCCAGACCGGCTTTGCGGAGGTACATCGGAGCGGTGAGGTTGTTGTCGGCAGCCGCTACTGCTTTGTCGTAGAATTTCACGGCCTTGGCGTAGTCCTTTTGCTCGACGGCGATGTCACCCTGCAACCCGTAGTTCTGGGCGTTGATCAGCGCACCCGGGATACCCTTCACGGGCGAATACCTGGCCAGGAATTCGGCGGCATTCTCCAGGTCGCCGGCCTTCAGGTAGCAGATGCCGGCGTAGTGTTTGGCAAGATTGCCCGAAGGGGTCGAGCCGTACTTCTCGATCACTTCGAGGAAGCCAGCACCGTTGGCATCGCCTTCGAGTGCCAGCGCATAGTCCGCATTCTGATCCTCGAAACGGTACTGCGCCTCGGCGATCATCTCGGCGGCCTTCTCGGCACGCGGCGACACGACCAGTGCGCGGTAGCCGAAAACGAGGGCTGCGAGCACCAGCAAGCCGAGGAAAACATACGACAACATGCGGCCGTTCTTCTCGAAGAAAAACTCAGTTTTGTTCATTGCTTCGCCGAGGGTTTCCTGCTCGGCGACATGCTGTTTTGCCATAAAAATCTATCTTGTTTAGTTTATAATTCCGTACGTTAGGCAGCAAAGATACAAAACTATTCACAATGTACAATGCCGCATCCCGTTTTTTTGCAGCATCGGACAGATGCGGCACCGCATTGCCCAAATAAATTTGGCATTGCGCCCGGCTTGCACTATCTTTACAGAACACAGGCGGCGCCTTGGCAATGCCCAAATAAATTTGGCATTGCGCTCGGCTTGCACTATCTTTGAACCATGTATCTGAAGAAAATATCGCTGCTCAACTTCAAGAATATCGCACAGGAGGAACTCGCCCTGTGCCCCGGCATCAACTGCCTAGTGGGTGACAACGGGGCGGGCAAGACCAACATCATCGACGCGGTTTATTACCTTTCGATGTGCAAGTCGTCGCTGGCGATGACCGACGGGCAGAGCGTCCGCCACGGCGCGGATTTCTTCCTCGCCGAAGGACAGTACCTCACCGATGCGGGCAAGACGGAGAGCGTCGTGTGCTCGTTCTCGCGCAAGGGCGGCAAGGTGCTCAAACGCAACGGGAAGGAATACGAACGGCTGTCGGATCACGTGGGGCTGATTCCGGCCGTGATCGTGTCGCCGGCCGACAGTGCGCTCATCAGCGACGCCGCGGACGAACGCCGCCGCTACCTCAACGGCTTCATCTCGCAGCTCGACCGCACCTACCTGGCCGCCGTAATGCGTTACAACGGCGTGCTGGCCGAACGCAACCGCCTGCTCAAGAACATGCCCGACGAAACGATGCTCCGCATTTACGACATGCAACTCGTCGAGCAGGGCAACCGGATACACGCCCTGCGGCGGGAGTTCACGCAACGGCTGCAACCCGTCGTCGCGGACTATTACCGCACCCTCTCGGGCGACCGCGAGCAGGTCGAACTGCACTACAAGTCGGAGCTGAACGACCGGCCGTTCGACGAACTGCTCCTCGCGGCACGGCAGAAAGACCTCGCCAACGAATTCACCACGGCAGGCATCCACCGCGACGACCTGGTGCTGAAAATCGGCGGCTACCCCCTGCGCAAATACGGGTCGCAGGGGCAGCAGAAATCGTTCCTGATAGCCCTCAAACTGGCGCAATACACCATCGTCGCCCGGGAAAAGGGCGAAAAACCGATCCTGCTGCTGGACGACCTCTTCGACAAGCTCGACGCCGGGCGCGTGGAGCAGTTGATCCGCCTCGTGTCCGAAGATTCGTTCGGGCAGATCATGATTACCGACTGCAACCCCACACGGCTGCGTACGATCCTCGACAAGGCGGGCGGCGAATATGCGCTTTTCACGGTCGGGAACGGGGCGGTGACGCAGGGGAATGCAACGGCAACGGCTGCCGCGGCTGACCCGGACAAAGGATCGGCCGGGAACCAGCCCGGGAATGCGGCAACGGACAAGGCCGCGGAACCGGCGAAGGATAAGACACAGGGACAAACCGGGTCTGCGGCCGCGGAACGGACGGAAGGGCAAACCGGGGAATCGCCGGCGGGAGAACCCGCGCGGCCTTCGGAACCAGCCCCGGCACCGGAGCCTGCCGAAGAACCGGCAGCAGAACCCGACGGCAACGGGGCACGCCCCGGGGATGCAGCATCGGAAGGAGGACGGCCATGAGACGGACGAAGACCATGCTGATGGGCGACCTGCTGGAGGAGTTTTTCAAACGCCCCTATGTCGCGGCGAAAGTCGCCGAAGGGAAACTGCCCGACACCTGGCGCGAGATCGTGGGCGACCGCGCCGCGGAGGTTACGACCGAGCTGAAAATCGAAAACCACATCCTCTATGCCCGCATCCAGTCGAGCGTGCTCCGCTCGGAGCTTTTCTACCAGCGCGAGGCGCTCAAGGAGGAGATCAACCGCCGCTCGGGCGTGCGGCTGGTCAATGCCGTGATCATCCGGTAAAACACACAGCCGCCACCGCCCGGCAAACACAGGGCTGCCGCAAGACGGGCGGTCAAATACAGGGCTGCCGAGCTCCGGGCCGCAGGAAACAGAGCTGTCGGAAACAGAGTTGCTTAAATCAGGGCTCACCGGAAACAGGCTCACCGAATCAGTACCCTCGGAGTCAGGGCTGCCGAAAACCGGGAGCCGGACGCCGCGGGCAAATCCCCGGCCAACGCCGGTGAATCTCCGGCCAAGCCCCCCCGGCCACGACAGGCGAAGCCCCGGAAACAGCAGCCCCGGAAATCAGGACAAAAAAAGGTGCAGAACAATCCTGCACCTTTTTCTTTTCTACTTCGGGGGAAGCCCGCAGCCTCGCTCCCGATTACTGGATGATCGCGGCACGGTTGGCGGCCTGGACCTTCTTGAACGGATCGGGCGAGTTGCCCTTGCCCTCGTAATTCAGCTGCTTGGGGTTGACGCCCTTCGATACGAGGAAGTCGAATACCCGCTTGGCACGGTGCTCGGCGACGCGCTTGTTTCCGGCCTTGGTTCCCGTCTGCTGGTCGGCATGGCCCACGATCTGGTAAACCATGTCCTGCGGGCCGTTCTTGATCTTCTCGGCCACCAGCTCGAGGCGGGTCTTCTCCTGCGGGGTCAGCCACGACATGCTGTAATCGAAGAGGATGATCGAAGTATCGGCTGCAACCTGCTCCTCGGCGGCAACGACGGTAGCGGCCGCGGCGGCAGTAGCTGCCGCAGCTGCGGCATCGGCCGTGGCGGCGAGCTCGGCCTGCGAGGCGGCAAGCTGCTGTGCCAGCTGGGCATTCTCGACCTCCATGGCGGCGGCAGCGGCCATGCTGGCGGCTACGGCGTCCTGGAAAGCCTGGATGTCCGCAACGGTATAGCCCGCAACACCGCGCTGCCAGCCGCGCTTGTTAAAGCGGTAGGTGAAACCTGCCGTAGCGCTGAAGCCGAACAGGTAGGAGCCGTCCATCGCAACGGGGCTGACCCGCGAAGGCGCTATCAGCCCTTTGAGTTCGATATTGAAATCGAACGACGGCGAAATGCGGAACTTGTTGAGCCAGCCCAAAGTGAACGCGAACGACTGGTGCGTACCCGAACCGTTGTTCTCGTGGCTCTTGTCGGTGAAGTTCGAGGCCATATATCCGAAACCGGCGAACGGCACGGCATAGTAGGCTCGGTCTTCACGGTAACCCCCTGCCCAGTTGGAGAAGTTGAGCATGAAATCGGCATGCACGAACAAATAGGGCCATTTCGCCTTGCCCAGCACATCGTCGAAATTGGCGAACCGGCCGCCCTGCAGCTGGAGGCGCATACCGGTCACCGGATGGAACCATTTGGTAAGGCCGAAGTTGGCCTCGAAATTGATACGGTCGCCGAAACTCCCCTGGTTGGTACCGTTGGAAAGGGCCGTACCGGCACCGCCTCCAAGCGTAATTTCCCAGTTATCCCAGAAACCGTTCGACACGAAACCGGCAAAGCTCGGTTTTTTGGGCGTATCCTGCGCCCACACAGACGTAGCCAATGCCACGGCTGCCAACAATAGAATAAGTTTTTTCATGGTCAATAATATTTAATCCCAATAATAAAGTTTCTCTTTTCCCGAAACCGTTAATTGACAGGCCATAGCACAAAAACAGCGCCGAAACCGCACAAAAAAGGCTGGAAACGTATGTTTCCAGCCTTTTAAGCTCAGGATTAAATCCTTACGGAATCAACCACACTTCGAATAACCGCACGACATGCACGTAAGACAGCCATTCTGGTAGGCCATATTCTCCTGTCCGCAGCTCGGGCACTTGCCTTTCGACTTGGTGCCGTCGACGATATACTGCTTCAGGGCGCGGCAGACGCCCGTCTTCCACGTATTGATCGACTCGCTGTTCAGGTGGAGCGATTCGATCAGCGAGACGGTCTTCTCGATCGGCATGCCATGGCGCAGGACACCCGAGATCAGCTTGGCGTAGTTCCAGAACTCCTCGTCGAACAGACGCGAGATACCGCCGATGGTATTCGTATAGCCGTAACGGTCGGTATACTGGAAGTCGTAACGTTTGGTGCCGTCCTCTTCGCGTACCTTTATAATATAGCCCTTGTCGATCTTGCGGGGGATATACATGGCGTCCTCCTCGATCTTACCGGTGAAGACCTCGTAGGGGCGGCCGTCTTGCAGGCCCACGAAGGCGATCCAGTCCTCGGTGCCGTTCTTGAAACGCACGATGTCGGCCGGGATCGACTTGGGACGCTTGGGCACCTGTCCGGGATGCTCCTCGCACTTCTGCTTCTTTTTGGAGCCCTTTTCGAGCAGCACACCGTCGCGGCAGCCGTCGCGGTAGACCGTGACGCCCTTGCAGCCGCATTCCCAGGCCGTGCGGTAAACCTGCGCCACGAGCCCCTCCGAAACATTGTTCGGCAGGTTGACGGTCACCGAGATCGAGTGGTCGACCCATTTCTGGATCGCACCCTGCATCTTGACCTTGGCCACCCAGTCGATGTCGTTGGCCGTAGCCCCGTGGTAGGGCGAAGCGGCCACCCACTCCCCGAGCTCCTCGTCGGAGATCGTCGCGAGCTTCGACGTGTCGTATCCGTTCGCCTCGAGCCACTTCACGAAGTTGTGGTGGTAGACGTTGTATTCCTGGAACTTTTCGCCCGTTTCATCCTCATAGTCCACATGCGTGTCCTTGTCGGAGGGGTTGATCTTGCGGCGGCGTTTGTAGACCGTGCGGAACACCGGCTCGATGCCCGACGTGGTCTGCGACATGAGCGACGTGGTACCCGTGGGGGCGATGGTCAGCATGGCGATGTTGCGGCGGCCGACCTTCTCCATCTCGGCGTAGAGTTCCGGGTCGGCCTCGCGGATGCGGGCGATCATCGGATTGTCCTTCTCCTTGGCTGCGTCGTAGACCGGGAAGGCACCGCGCTCGGCGGCCATCTTCACCGAAGCCCGGTAAGCCTCGACAGCCAGCGTCTTCTGCACCTCGACGGCGAATGCGATCGCCTCCTCGGAACCGTATACCAGTCCCAGTGCGGCGAGCATGTCGCCTTCGGCCGTGATGCCGAGGCCCGTACGGCGGCCCTTCTGCGCCATGCCGAGGATCTTCTTCCACAGCTCCAGCTCCACGCGGCGCACGTCCTCGTCCTCGGGGTCGGCGGCGATCTTCTCGATGATCTGCTCGACTTTTTCCAGTTCGAGGTCGATGATGTCGTCCATCATGCGCATGGCCATGGCCACGTGCGACCGGAACTTGTCGAAATTGAACTTCGCATCCTTCTTGAACGGGTTGTCCACATAGCTCAGCAGATTGAGCGCCAGCAGGCGGCACGAATCGTAGGGGCAGAGCGGGATTTCACCGCAGGGGTTGGTCGAAACCGTCACGAAGCCCTCGTCGGCATAGCAGTCGGGCACGCTTTCGCGGATGATCGTATCCCAGAACAGCACGCCCGGCTCGGCCGACTTCCAGGCATTGTGGATGATCTTGTCCCAGAGCTTCCGGGCGTCGATATCCTGCTCGTATCGGGGGTTGTCCGAATTGATCGGGAATTGCTGGTGGTATTTCTTGCCGGCGATGGCGGCACGCATGAACTCGTCGTCGATCTTGATCGAAACGTTGGCGCCCGTGACCTTGCCCGTGTCGACCTTGGCGTCGATGAAACGCTCGGCATCGGGGTGCTTGATCGACAGCGAGAGCATCAGCGCACCGCGGCGGCCGTCCTGCGCCACCTCGCGCGTCGAGTTGGAATAGCGCTCCATGAAAGGCACGATACCCGTCGACGTGAGCGCCGAGTTGAGCACCGGGCTGCCCGTGGGACGGATGTGCGAGAGGTCGTGCCCCACGCCCCCGCGGCGCTTCATCAGTTGCACCTGCTCCTCGTCCATGCGGAAGATGCCGCCGTAGGAGTCGGCCGGATGCTTGTGCCCGATCACGAAACAGTTCGAGAGCGAGGCCACCTGGAAATTGTTGCCGATACCCGTCATCGGGCCACCCTGGGGGATCACATACCGGAAATGATCCAGCAGGCCGAAGACCTCCTCGCGCGACATCGGATTGGGATACTTGCGCTCGATGCGCTCGATCTCGGCTGCGATACGCTCGTGCATCTGTCGGGGTGACGTTTCATAGATATTGCCGAAAGAGTCTTTCAGGGCATATTTGCTGACCCATACCGTCGCGGCAAGGTCGTCCCCGTCGAAATACTTTTTCGACTCGGCAACCGCATCGTTGTAATCGACTTTCTGCGGCGCTTCGGGTTTTACGGCTTTAGACATAACTGTTATTGCTTTTATTTCAGATTTTTAGCGTCGATCCGGGCGAAACCCGGTTCTACAAAATTCATTCTTTTCTATGGAATAACCCAATGCACGGCACCAAACTTATCCACAAATTATTTACAAAAAGGCAAAACATGCGCCCCACATTTATGGGGCGCACATTTGCTGCGGACGGGATGTCCGGCAACGGCTATTTCGCCGCGACGGCGTCGATCTCGACCAGCGCCCCCATCGGGAGTGCGGCGACCTGGTAGCATACGCGCGCGGGCATTCCCGAGGTGAAGAACCCGGCGTAAACGGCATTCATCGCGGCAAAGTCGCCGATGTCCTGCAACAGGACGGTCGTCTTGACCACATCGCCGAGCGTATAGCCGGCCTCTTCGAGGATATGGCGCAGGTTGGTGAGCGACTGCCGCGTCTGGGCCTCGATGCCTTCGGCCATCTTTTGGGTCGCTCCGTCGATGGGGAGCTGTCCCGAAACATAGAGCGCTCCGCCGGCCTCCACGGCCTGCGAATAAGGGCCCACGGCCTTGGGGGCGTGGGGCGATGCGATAATCTTCTTCATAGCGGGGTGTTTTTCAAATTCCACACAAAGATAAGATATATTCCGTATATTTGCACAACACATTTAAGAATATGCTATGAAGATTTTGCTGAGAATCGCGGTTATCGCAGCCGTAGCGGCACTCGCCGCGGGTTGCTGCAAATGCCGTTCCTACCAGAAGAAAAACCGCCGGCCGCTCGTCGGCACCGAATGGCAGCTCGTACAGTTGAACGGCAGGGCGGTCAAACCCCAAGAGGGCAAGTTCAACCTGACGTTCCTCGCCGAAGAGAACCGCTTTGCGGGGGTCGGAGCCTGCAACCGCCTGATGGGCAAATACGAAACCACAGACAAGGGCGCGCTCAGGATCGGGCCGATCGCCTCGACGATGATGGCCTGCCCGGGCATGGAACAGGAGGACGCCTTCACCAAGGCGCTCGAAGCCACCACGCACTACGATATGGACGGGCCGATGCTGCTGCTGCTGAGCGACGGCGAACTGAAAGCCGTATTCCAGGCCAAACCCTGAAACACCTGCCGGGCAAGGGCCGGAATAGAATATAAATAGGAACGGAAGGAATCGCCAAAATCGTTTTGCGGTGCGATTTCTTCCGTTCTTGTCTTTTCAGCCGCCCGGGTCGCAGATGCAAGCCCCCCCCGGCAGCACACCCCGAAACGACAGGACGGGGCAAGCCCGGCAGCCCGGCAACTCACCGGCCGGCAAGCCAGGATCCGACCTCATCGGGCGCAGCATTCTTCAGCAACACCCGTTTATTTCTGTCGAGCAGATAGATAGCAGGCACCGTCCTCAAATCGTACACCGCATCGTGCATAAGCGTTTGTTCTTCGTCGATAGCGTCGATCCACCCCGTCGGGCAGACCGTCTCCTTCCACACTTCGGGGTCGGTTCCGATGCATACCGAAACAACGGCCAGCCGCTTGTCCCGCAGCAAACCGGCCACAGCCGAAGACGAGGCCAGATAGGCTTTGGCACGCCGGCAATCGGCACAATCGGGAGCATTGAAATAGAGCAGCGTATATTCGGCTCCGATCTCCGACAGACGCCCGCGGCTGCCGTCACGGCACCGGAACGTGAAATCTTCGGCACGGTCGCCGGGGCGGTTTTTCGACATCACCGCCAATCGGGTGCGGGGGCCGATTTTCTCCACCTCCTCCAATAGGGGGCTATCGAGCTGCGCCCGCAGGAACAACGCGTACAACTCCTCGTTGTACAAAGGAGAAGCCGGCTCATCAAGGTATTTATCACCGAGCTCCATAAAATGGCAGAACATCCCCTTCGCCACTTCGGCACGGGCAAAAAGCGAATCGACAGCCGCGCCGGCACGGGGCGCATACGGCAGGATGCAGACAAAGTCGGCAAAAGCCTGCTCGGTGATCTCCGGACGGCGAACAAGCGTCGTATCCGCAAAATCAAAGCGATCCCAATAATGCAGCGCCAGATAATCGGCCCTCTCGGCAGGTTCGGTCAGCGCGGCGGGGACATCCGGCAGGCGGAATGCAGCTGCCCGCAGGGGCTCCTGTCCGCATGCCCCCTCCCCGGCCCGCAGGAGAATGACGGCACCCAGGAGGCCAACGACGGGAAACTTCATCGCCACACACCTTAGTTATCCTGGATAGCGACCAACCGGAAGCGCATGGCCACTGCACGATCCTGTCTCAGATCGGCCGGATAGGTATCGAGCTCCGTCAAACTGTGCAATCCCCGGCCGAACTGGTAGGTATAGCTGTCTTTCGTCCCGGTGCCGTCACCGCCCGCATCCGGATCGGCAACCACAGCATTCGAAGTCCAGTACTGCATGTAGGGCAGTACCGGGTGGTTCGGATCCAAATCCCCGGCAATCGAGGCTTTCTCTATGACCTGCCAGCCCATAATGCTCGGAACGGCCCAATGCAAGTCGGTTCCGTTCGCTCCCGGATCTGAATTATGGTCGGGGAAGGTCTTATTATTAAGCAGGTCGTTGATCGTGCCCGAAGGAGATTGAAAATAAGTCGGCAAGTACCACAATGTCGTTGCATAAATCAATGCGCTGCCACCGTGCTGTTTACCCCAGGGAAGGTATTTCACGGCAACGTCCCGGTGGTTCCCTCCGTGCCCGGGGTATATGTCGGGATCGAACGGCCCTTCGCTGATAAGATGGTACGTATTGGCATAGCCGTTATTGGCGTTATAATCCAATTCCTCTCCGTCGAACCCCCACGGCATCGCCTCACGATCCACCCGGTCGATATACATCGTTATCGGTTGATGACCGTATTCTTTTACGATATAGTCTCCGTATGCCTCGTACCGGATGGGTTGGTATTGCACTATCTTAAAACGAGTGAGTTCTTTTGCGTTAGATCCGTCATCGTCCATTAGCACCACGTCTACACTCCGTATACCGTCCTTAAACCCTTGGTCACCATAGATATCCTCCAGGTTCGGATCCCATGGACTGATAAATATCCACAAAACAGTTCTGCCGTCATCGGTTTTGGACACCTGTGTTTCGGCAGGCCATCCACCCAATGAACCCCAGGTGCCCGAACCGTCGCCCGCATCATTGAAATAGTGGACAAACATTGTAGTTCCAGCAGACGAATTTTCCGTCTTCACGTAGATACGGGGACTCTCCAACCCCGAGATGTCGATGGGATAATACTCGCCGGAACCGCCTACGATAATGTCGCCGGTCTCGATCACGACGTTCCTCAGGTCGCTTTCCACGCGCCACGTAACCTGGGAGCCATCCACCGTCAGATCCCCGTTTTCATCGACCTGGCCGCCTTCCGTGACGGCATTGCCTTCGAGCTGCAAGGTGACCTTATAATAGTGGTCGCGCAGCACGTCGAAGTTCCGGGAGACATCGTCCCCCAAGAAGAAGCGGAACCTGACGGTTCCCCCGTATCGGGTTGTACCATCGGTATTCCGGCGCAAATACAACGCCTCGACTTCGAGATAGGAGCAGGTCGCAGTAGACCGATCCTCGAGCAGGTTGCCCCATTCACCCGCCATCCGGCACGCAGATGGACGTTTGAGGCGTGGATCACGGATACCATCCTCGTGGCCGAAAGCATCGCCTCCATGGTCATTTTCGAACATGAAAAGCGGGGCGATGGTTCGGTCGGAAACATCGAGGCTCTCGTCATCGCCGGCGTAATGCCCGCCGGCGTAAGTCTCTGCCGAGGCTGCCCACGACGGAGCCTGCCCCTGGTCAGAAGAGAGCGTTGCGTCCCCCACGACCATCGGCCAGTTCAGCTCGCCGCCGTCGCCCTTCTGCTCGCCGATTTCCTCGATGCCGAGGGTTTCGTCTTCATAGGGTTTGTTCGCCATGCCAAGATAGCACTGCACCGGCACCCTGTGCAGGCTGATCCTGCGCGGGACGATGGAAACACCCGCGGCCAACCTCGACCCGTCGATACCTACCGTAATCATGGCTACCGTACGCCGCAGTTCGGCGGAGAGGGACAACCCCGTCTGTCCGGTATCCGGATGGGTATGGGTTCCGGCATGCCCGGCTTCGGCAAACATCATACAACCATTGACAGGAATGCCGGGGAAACCCTCGGATGATTCCTGTTTCAGAGCTTTCAGAAGCCCGACGGTAGTCACCGCAGCCTTGTCGATCTTTCGGCCGTAATTGGCGACGATATAAAATTTTTTTCGGGTCAGCCCATACCGACCCGTAAACTCTTCGGAAAAGTGGATCGTTATATCCTTTCCCTCTTCCATCTCGACGGCCGGATCTCCGTTCTGCGATCCGTCGGCATAATAGACCTCGAACAGTGCGGAATCGTCGCTTCCGCCATCTGCGGCGACGATGTTCAGATCGCGGATCTTGTCGAAATCGCCGGCGCCGGCACGGGTCATGGGATCCACGACGACAGGTTCGGGCACAATCACGCGCAGGGTGACCGTTTTTCCTTCGTCCGACTGCGACCTTTGCGGCATCAGTTCCATCCTGTCGCACGACGAAATGCAAAGCGCTGCGGACAGGACGCTCAGGACGAAAAACGATATGCAGGTTCTTCTTCTCATGGCTCGATACCTTAAAATTCAGGTTTCACTTCATCGACATACCATTCGGGAACGGTAATCGACACGCTCCCCGACTTGAACTCGATGCGGATCGGGATCAGCACCTCTTGCCTGGTGCAGTCGATGACATCCTCGTGCATCGCGAGGAATTCGGCAAAGTTGACCTCGGCCAACGGCTCACCGCCCGAAGCGGGCCGCACGCAAAGCGCCACGTCCTCGTGGTTTTTATGGCGCATAATGTTGGCACGGGCGGTCAGCAAAGCCCTGCCGACGTCGTATTTGCTTTCAAGACGATAGGTGGTCGCTTCTCCGCAGGCGCGGTTCTCGAAATCGGTACAGGGCGACACGTTGCAGAGTTCCAATACGAGCGTCCCGTCTGCACGCTGCCCGGTGGCTGGCACACCGGCGACCTCGACCGACACCTTATAGTGCGAACTGGCAAAACCGACGACCTGCGTCCGGTCTTCCCGCCCGGCATCGTACGGCTCAGCCGTATAGGATGCGGAAGCGTAATAGAGCGAATCGTTGCCGGCGACCACCTTTCCTGCAAGGTAATCCCCGGCGGCGAACCTCATCTGGTCGAACCGGCGACAGTCCAGATTGTCGACTTCCGTATGGTGCGTATTAGCTAAACAAACGATCCGGTAATCGCCCGGATCGAGCGGCGGCAGCACGGCCGTACGGTTTGCGACCTCTTCTTCCGACAAGACCCCGGAGCCGACGCAGTCGTTGTCCGCATCGAAGACATACATCTCGACACGGCAGATTTTCGACCCGAAAATCTCGGCCGAACCGTCGCCTTTATAGCTCAGCACCAGCTTATCGGTATTATGGCAATCGCCCAGATCTTCGCGGATACACGACGCGCAAAGCCCTGCGAAAAGCAACAGGCACCCGGCGATATTCGTTGTTCTCATAAGTCTGTCGGTTTGTGTTGTAAAAACGCAGGCGGAGCCGGAGAGCCGGTCGATCCCGCCTGCGGAATAAGGATAAATCAGTTGAATACGGGCGTGAGGTCGGCATGTACCGTCCACTTGGCCACCTTTACGGTAACATCAATACATTTGTCAGGCTGTTCGAAATCACTGTCGTTGAATATGAAATTCACCCGGTAAATATGGCCGCGTTCGAACTTCGTAAGGTTCCCGCTCGCATTCTTGAGTGCTTTGGTCGCCAGGTACAGCGGAGTGCCGGCATCATTGCCGGAGGCATCGGCATGGCCGGTAGCCTGCATGAGCAACTGGGGATAGCCATCCGACGTGACAGCATCGACAAGCTCACTCCCGGCCGTGAAGAAATGGTAGTAAGATTTCTTTTCGTTTTTGTTCGCAGCCGGTGTCAGCAGGGCCCCGTTCAGGTTTTCATAGTACCACTGATCTCCCGTAAGGGTTGCAAAATGGTCGAATATCTCTGTTTCGTCAGTTTTGGCTTTCTTCAACTTCGACATCGTACCTTCGGTCAACTCGGCCTGGGCGTAGTAATTGTTGATCGCGAATTTCTGGAGTTTGATCGCGCTGTAAATCGGGCTGTCCCCGAAGTTACATTCGATGCCTGTCACCTCGACACGTGCGACGAGGGGTTCGATATTCACCGTGGCTTCATAAACAGGGTTCGAATGGTCTGCATGCTGGGCGGACAGAGTCAAAGCCTCGGATTCGCCGTATAGCGTGAGTTCGTCCACATCCTGCTGCCCGTCGATTGCCAACTGCTCGGCAAGGTCGGCTTCGGCAGCAGCCGTCAATCCCGTCGTACCGGTCTTAATCACCTGTCCGTCATCACCCCGAACATTGCCGATAACGATTACCTTGTTTACACCTGCAGGCAGGAAATGGAAAGATTGTTCCAAGCCCACATCGCCCCCGACCACAAAGAAATTCTGTGCGTCAGTCTGCGGGTCGTCGGCTTTTTTCCCGCGATAGAGGTTGGTGCCATCGGAAAAGAATACCTGATAGTTGATCAGGTTGATTTCGGTTTCGGACAGATCCCCCTCGCCGTCAGGTATGGCGGAACGGGTGCCCGACAATACGTTGGCCAGCGAAATGGTCACGCTCTTGAGCGAGTTGTCTCCCGTGCCGGCTTCATCTTCCTTGTTGCAGGAAGCGAAAGTCATCGCAACTATTGAAGCTGCAAGAATCAAGTTAGAAAATTTCATAGAATTGAAGAATTTAGTGAGAATGAAATGAAGTGACTTGTTCGTATCGTTATCTTATCTGTTCCATGTTTTTCCGCGCTTCTACGCACCCCGCAGCGACGGCCTTTTCGAACCACCGGACAGCTTCGTCCTCCTCTTCGAGCATCATGTGGCAAACACCGATCGGGTTCCAGGCACGGGGATCGTCACCGTATTCGCGCAGGAGTTCCAGTGCCTCGGCGTATTTCCCGGCGCGGATCTGCGTGTTAGCGACGTTGATCGCATCGGCCGCGACATCGTTCAACACATCGTAATAGACGGCCACATAGCAGGCATTGCGCAGTTCGGGGTAAAAGTTTTTCAGCATATAGCGATAAGGCTTACCGCCTGCCAGCCTCTGAAGGGCAACCTTCCGGTCGTTCCCGGCATCGTTGTCCAACACTGCCAGCACTTCGTCACGGCATTCCATATCCGAAGCAGCGACCATACGGCGCAGGTCATCCCAGTTCTCGACACCGTTTATCAGTTGGAAATCCGCATCGCACAACTCCGGGACTGCCTTTGCAATATAGGTTTTGAGGGCTCGGGCACGCTCGCCGCCCAACCGGGTATTGAGTGCGAGGGCGCCTTCGGGAGACGCGAAACCCGTGATTTCCACCCCTCCCAGACGCAGTTTTTCCGTACTGCCGATCTTGCGGATGCCTTCGACGATCTTATCCAGCGTAGCCTGGTTGCCAAATTTATCGGGATAAAGTTCGGTATCCGCCACCGGAAAGAAAACCCGGATCTCATTGCGGTCGAAAGCCCAGCGCCTGTGTGCCTCCACAACCTCGAACCGAGCCGGATCGGCGGCGATCTCCGCAACGGCGGGAACGGGCGGTGTATAGACCGGAACATCCGCCAGCAGGGTCTGGTCACCGTCATGGCAGTCGCAGGCACAGCCGACCATCCGGCGTTTGATGCCCAGCGACGCCGTGCGCATCCACTTCTCATAGGGAACGGCTGCCGCATAGGCGCAACTCCCGCCTTCCAGTATCTGGTTCGGAGCGAGGCTCCACGTGCGGTTCCCGGACAGCGCCTGCTCCTGCCGCTCCCTCTTATAACGGATCTTACCGTAGATTTCCGCCTGCGGCAGCCATACGGTGTCGGCACCGTTGCAGAGATAGGGTGTCAGCACCATCTTGTAGCGATTTTTCAAGGTTTTCGGTGTCGTGTGAATATCGAACGCCACCTCGACGCTGTGTTTTACCCGTTTCACGGACTCGCCGGCAATATCGACCTGGGCGGTCAACGAAACCGGCAATGCGAGGATGAATATAAGTGAGGCTGTCTTTTTCATACCCTGATGCGCTATTTGATCATATAAATAATGGAGATACCCGCCTTGGTCGGGCCGAAGTAGTGCTTGTCCTGACTGCCCCTGAATTTGCCGCAGGTCGCACAGTCGTACTTATCGTAGTTCGTATAGACGTAACCGAAGCCCAGCGTCGCCTCGAGGTTCCACCGTTTGCCAAGTATCCAGTTATAACCATAGGAGAGGCCCAGGCCGGTCGCCCAGCCCTGATAACGGTGGTCTTTGGTGGACTTGCCCCGGAACGGAATGCGAACCCCGCTCAGGTTGTAAAAGGCATAGCCCGAATGCACCCCGAAGAAATGGCCGTTGAAACGCTCGCATAACCAGTAGCGGAACTCCGGCATCACCATCCAGTGCCGGATCTTCCGGTTCGCCTCCCGGTCGAGCGTCCAGGGATTGTAACCACCCGCAAGGTCGAGCGTGGTGCGTTTGCCAAGACCGAACTCGAAACCGAGGTTCGGGGTTGATGTCGCCCAATAGAGGATGTTGGTCTTAACACCGATATCCTGTGCCCATGCACGGCCCCCGGCCCAACAGATGGCAAGAAAAAAGATAAGTATGGTTCTTCTCATATTCCTTTGCTATTATCTCGATCCGAAAATCACGATTATATAACAACTCCCCATTAACAGCGCCGGAACAGGAGTGGCTGCCCGTCATATATCTCCGTCCCGGCGCGGAAAGCAAAACAAAAACAAGCGACTGGATTACAGAAAGATAATTACAGGAAAAACGCTTCGATAAGTGACAGTCTTTTCCAAAAAGACTGCGCACATTCGTCAACAGGACAAACATACTGGTATTTAAGACATTGCAAGCACATGCACGGAAGAAATGTTTAACCAGCAGATTCGATTTGTAAAACTGTGAAACTTAAAATACAAGCAACTGTATTGCAAGCATATAATAGCCACACAAAGAGAATATACGATGAAACAGTCCGTAAAAACCACCGATCCCGTATGGGGAACATTCCATGCGACCAACTGCCCGGCCGGTTGCATGACCTGTTCCGCCGCAAAAGACCATTCCGTTGCAAAATTCACTCGTACGCTACTCCCTGAAGCACAACTGCTGCCACAGGCCGACTACCGTTCGCACCGCATTCTTTTCCTGCTGTCGGGGCATCTACATGTACGCATCGGCAGGAGCGGCAGCCATTATCTTCTGGATCGCCAGTGCATCTTTTTAGCCCGGAAGAGGGAGATTGCAGTATCGGCGCTCCGGGAAAGCGATGTGATCACTCTCGATTTCAACAATCGGATGATACTATGCAACAACGACATACTGGCCAGCATGGCGACGATAGATTCTGCGGATGCAGCAGGTTCGCCCGTATTGCAGGTCGTACCCGAGATTCTGGCATTCTTCGAGGGGATGGGGCCCGCCCTTGATCCCGTCGGGATGTACCTACCCTGTTACCATGTAGTCAAGGAACACGAGCTTTTTTTGATGATGCGCTACTTCTACGGAGATGCCAGACTGAGATGTTTCTTCCGCGATGTAATCCGTCCCAAGGATGATTTCCAGACATTCGTGCTGAGTTCTTACCGCCATGCGGAAAGCATCGCCGAACTGGCGCGGATGGCGCACATGAGTGAAAGTTCCTTTATCCGCAAATTCCGCGACACGTTCCGCGAGTCCTACCACAGCTGGCTGGTGAAACAAAAAGCCGCAGACATAGAACATGCAGTCCGGAGCGGGATCAGGGACAACGACCGGCTGATCCGCATGTTCGGATTCAAGAGTTACCTCGCCTTTTACCGCTTCTGCCAGCGTTATTTACATTGTTCGCCGTCGGCCCTGAAAACAAAATGCACCTGAGGAACAGAGCCTTCAGGTGTGAAAATGACAAAAAACAGATATGTGTTTGACCGATTTTGGTATGGGGGGGGGTAGATCGGAATATCGAAATAAGCACTATCTTTGCATTAGAAACAAGGGGCGGAAGCCGCCTCAGAAAGGTGAAAAAAAGGCTTTTACAGTCTTTTTGGAAAAGACCGTATCTTGCTGTATATCCCGCCGTCTATACAAATAACCGTCTTTACGGCAAAGTTATTATTTTTTTACCATCCCCGGCTCTTTTCCGTGCTTTTTTTCCGCCTCCCGGCAGCACCTTTCAGCAGCCCTGCGACGATTTCGTTCGCGGCATCCACCGTACTGTTATCCAGTTCGTCCAAATAGATCTGGGTCGTTCTTTCGGACGTGTGCCCCAAACCGACGCTGATGACCGAGACCGGGATACCCTGTTTGCGGGCAAGGCTCGCCCAGCTATGCCTCGCAACGTTGAAAGAGAGTTTGACCGGAAGATCCAGGCGTTTGCACATATCCCGGAAAAAGCGCAGGTAGTGGGACAGGCTGTATTTATAACGCAAATAGAGTTTCTCGTCGAACAGCCTGCGTTCGCCCGTCGTCGTTCCATTATACACGAGCGGGCGCAGTAGACCGTCCGCGCCGAATTCGAGCAGCACTGGCAAGGCCCAGGGTGAACATGTTTCCCGGTAACGGTCGAGGATGGACTGCACCTCGGGAATGATCCGCACCGAATAGGTTTGGCCGGTCTTGCGACGGCGGTAATGAATCATACCGTCCCGGATATCCTCCTGCCGCAGGTAGGCCATATCTACGAACGACATTCCGCGGCAATAGAAACTGAACATGAACATGTCGCGGGCACAATTCAGCTTGTAGGAGTCCGGAAATTCGGACTGCGCGACACGGCGGATCACTTCGGTGCTCACGGCCAGCTTGCGAGTTTTCTCGATCCGGATGGGCACGGCATCGAAAGGCGACCGGCCCCGGGTTACATAACCGCGTTTCTGAGCCTTGTTGTAAACGGCACGGAAATTACTCATGTAAAAAGACACCGTATTGGGTTGCAGGGGAATTTGGCGAAGGTGCTGTTCGAAATCAAGCAGCAGGTTCTCGTCCACGTTATCGAAATGGATACGGCGGCTTCCGACGAACTTTTCGAAGGCGATCAGCGTCGCATTATACTTATTGGCCGTACCCTGTGCCCCCTCTTTGCGCAACTCCTCGATCTGCCGTGTGAAAAAGGTATGCACGTAACGGTTGTCGTAACGCCGGTGGTAGGCCTGCGTGACATCCCGAACCGTAAACGGTTTCCCTTCGCGCTGCAGTTCGGACAGGATGCGCTGCACCTCTTCCTTCTGTTTCTCCAGAAAAACATTGACCTCGTGGATGAACGCCGTATGGGTTCTGCGCCGGGATGTGGCGGCGGCTTTTCCGCGCAGGTGGTCGAACTCCTCGGGCAACAACCGGTAGGGCGTGAAGATCACGCCCCGGCGGCGCTCCCGGATCAGTTGTATGACCAGCGTATAGCGACCGTCACGGCTCCCGCTGCGAATATTCAGCATCGGCCGCACGCTCATATTGGGATGCCTGAAGCTCCCGCGCTGTTCCTTGTCTTGGTTCATAATACCTCGTCTGTTAAGGGTTTAACTATCGATATCCCGTACCCCCGGCATTCCCGCACCAGAATACCCCCGGCGCCCACAGCAAGGGGACAAAGTCCATAAGCCCCGTTATCGGGAGCCTGAGTGAAAATAAAGAATGTCTTTGTCATATCATATTCGTTTTTTGTCATTCGGCACACAGCATGAGGCACCGGACAAATACGAAACCGGAAAGGCAGACGCTACGGGAACTACAAAGCGGTTCTCGAATCAAGTAAGGGTTTATCCGCCAAAGAAGGTGGTGGTTAGTATCGGGGAATGGTCGTCGGATCATGGCCGGGGGGGGGCGGTTCCCGAAAGTCCGGCCGGCAGATCCTCCCATATTAATTCTATGGCTCCCGTTGCGGCTGAGGAAACGCCTCCCCCCGGAAGGTCGTCCCGGTTCCGCATTGTCGGTCATGCCGACATAGAACGGAAGAAGGAATCCATTTAGTATACGCCCGGGGAGGTGTCTGGTTACGCGCATTCGGCTTCACACCGCAGAGATTCCGGATGACAGACATTTCCGGACAGGAATCTCTTGCCGGCCTTCCGGAAGAAAAGGCGCCAACCCGCAGCCCATCAAAACCACAGATACGGCCGGCAATATACCATCCACAGAAACGGACATCGATCCGCAGCCCGAAGGCGGCGACCTCGCGGATTTCCGCCGATGGGTACAGACGCACCTCCGGAAATACGAATGGCGGCCAACCGAACAACCCGAAATATACGGCCGTGTCGTCATTTCGTTCGTCATCGACACTACGGGATGCCTGGGCGATATCCGCTACTCAAAACCGCAAACCAAGAATTTTCGGAAGAGGCTGTCCGCGTACCGGAACTCTCCCCTCGCTGAAAATCGGGGCACCGCCGGACAAAGGACGGGAAGGTCAGCCCCCGGTGAAATATACGATGCCGTTCGACTCCCGGCCATAAATCGAAAACAGGGGCCGGTTCAAATGAACCGGCCCCTGCCGCAACAGTATGCAACCGCCGCCTATTTCAGGTGCGGATTCAGGCTGCGCCACTCTTCGACGGGCGGAATGATCCCCATCGAGATCACCTCGTCGCGCAGTTTGCAGAGGTGCCCGTAGCTGTCGGCAAGGGCCTTGTTCTCCTCGGCCGTACCCTGCACGTCCTTATAGCTGACACCGTCCTTCGTGATTTCGGTCTCCATCGCCATCAGGATATGCTTGAACAGGTCGTTGTGTACGAACACGCCGGCCGGGTAGCCGAACGGCCTGCCGCCCATCGCCGCAGCGATCATGCAGATCGACAGGTAGGCCGGGCTCTGGAACGACGAACGTCCGCGCAGGTCGATGATGTGCTTGCCGCCCTGGATCACCCGCTGTTGCAGGTCGTGCCAGTCGCCTTCGGGCATCTCGCGGCCGATCAGCTCCGACAGGGGGCGTCCGGCAACGAGCGTCGTCGAAGCGAAGACCGCCATCTGCTCGCCGTGGCCGCCGTAGGTGCGGCAGTTGCGGATCTCATCGGGCGAAATCCTGAAATATTTGGCCAGCTCGCTCCGCAGGCGCGTGGAGTCCAGCGCCGCGAGGG
Source organism: Alistipes onderdonkii (assembly GCF_025145285.1). Classification (NCBI taxonomy): domain Bacteria; kingdom Pseudomonadati; phylum Bacteroidota; class Bacteroidia; order Bacteroidales; family Rikenellaceae; genus Alistipes; species Alistipes onderdonkii. The sequence goes on along the minus strand of NZ_CP102251.1, from coordinate 2,076,617 downwards.
TCGAAAGCTGCGACGGGCGGATACCCGCATAGATGAGCGTCACCAGCCCCGTAATGTCGGCCGGGTTGAAGACCACCACGACGTGTTTCACATCGGGGCAGTAAGCCTTGATGTCCTTGCCGAACTGTGCGGCGATCTCGGCATTGCCCTTGAGCAGGTCTTCGCGCGTCATGCCGGCCTTGCGGGCCGCGCCGCCCGACGAAACGACATAGGCCGCTCCCGAGAGCGCCTCCTTGACATCGCTCGTCCAGGTGATGTTCACCCCTTCGAACGCACAGTGGTAAAGCTCCTCGGCCACGCCCTCGAGCGCCGGAGCATAGGGATCGTAAAGGCAGATGTTGGGCGTAAGGCGCATCATCAGCGCCGTCTGGGCCATGTTCGAGCCGATCATGCCGGCCGCGCCCACGATCGTGAGCTTGTCGTTTGTCAGAAATTCCATAACAGAAATATTTTACATTGGTACAATCCTGTACCGGGGTCTTGCTTGCAGAAAAAGAACGTGCGACAGTTCCGGCCGTATTCCGGCGCATGCCGTGCCGCAGAGCAGGGGATTCGCCCGCAGTGCGCCCCGGCCGCAGGTCATTCGACCTCGCGGCGGTTCAGCAGGGCATGCGTAATGGTCAGCTCGTCGACATATTCCAGTTCGTCGCCGAAGCCGATGCCGCGGGCTATGGAGGTGACTTTCAGTCCCGGGAACTGCCGGAGGCGGTTCATCAGGTAGAAGAGCGTGGTTTCGCCCTCGACCGAGGTGGAAATGGCGAGGATCACCTCCTTCACGCCGCCACGGGCGATGCGTTCGGTCAGCAGGTCGATCTTCAGGTCGGAGGGCGAAATACCCTGCATGGGTGAAATGACGCCGCCCAGCACATGATACAATCCCTTGTACTGCCGCGTATTCTCGACCGACAGCACGTCGGCCACCTGTTCGACAACGCAGATCGTCGTATGGTCGCGCTCGTCGTCTGCGCAGATCGGGCAGACTTCCTCGTCGGAGAGGTTGTTGCACTGCGTGCAATATTTGACCTCGTTGCGGAAACGGTCAATGCTTTCCGTCATTTCAGCGACCGATTCGCGCTCCATCCGCAGGATGTGGATGGCCAGGCGCAGCGCCGTACGGCGCCCTACGCCCGGGAGTTTCGACAACTCGCCGACAACGTCCTGTAAAAGCCTCGACATTCAGATGATTTCGATTTTCCGTCCTTCGACCCAGCCTTTCTTGCCGTCGGCGATCACGACCTCGCACCACCCGTCGAGGCGGTCGGTGATCGTCACGACCGTACCCTCGTGCAGCACGAAGAGGTCGGTCGACGACTTGTCGGGCGAACTCTTCACCGCCGTGGAGGCGGTCATCACCACGGCCGAAGTATCGTCGAGCATCTCACGGCGCTCCCCCACGGCGAACCACGTGGTCAGCATGAACAGCAGCGCCGCGACGACCGTGCCGTAGAAACCCGCCTTGCGCAGCGAAATGCGCTGTGCCAGCAGGTAGACCAGGAACAGCCCCAGCATACAGGCCAGCAGTGCGAGCGAAAGCAGGCTCCACGCCGTGCACCCCATCGTGTGGCGGATGTCGCGCATCCACGTGACGAAGAAGAACTCGGGGATGTCCTCGATGTTATCTTTCGTGCGGGCCTCGGCGACGCTCAGGTTGTAACGGATGTCGTCGTTGCCCGGCGCAAGGCGCAACGCCCGGTTGTAATAGAGGATGGCCTTGCCGATACGGTCGTCCTTGAAATAGGCATTGCCCAGGTTATAATAGAGTTTCATGGAGCTCACCCCGCGCGAAAGCAACTCCTCGTAGGCATCGGCGGCCGCATGGAAATCGCCGTTGATATAGGCCGTATTGGCTTTGTCCCACAACTGTTCCGCAGTCTGCTCCCCGGGGGCCTGCACCCCGGCGGGGACTTCCCGCGAAACCTGTTGCAGGCTGTCGGCAGGCTCCTGCGCAAAGGATACTGCGGCCAGGCCCAGCGACAACAGAAAACATCCGATTATTCGTTTCATAGCGTTCTTATCTTTTTATCACCGCTTCGATTCGGGAAATGATGTCCACGCCCTCGGCGTACACCTCGCTCATCTGTGCCGATGCCGCGGGCGAATACTGCGCCTCGTCGCACTTGGTGATAATGGACGTGAAGCGCTGCGACTCTTCGGCCGACACGCCGCGCTTGTGCAGCTCCTCGCGGACGTTCTCCTTGGTGAGGTTGGCCACCGGGATGTTGAACTTGTCGCCCATGTACCCCCACAATGCCCGGAGCATCTCCTCGTAGAACGCATGGCGGTTCTGCTCCTCCATATAACGCTTGGCGACCCTGAAACGCTGCACGGCGACCTTGTTGGCACGCTTGCCCCGCACCAGGGCGGCGTTCTGTGATTCGCGGATCTGCTTGCGCAGCGCCACGTAGACCGCCGTGAAGAGCGCCAGAATTCCCACCAGCAGCCCCCAGTAGGCAGCCCCGAAAAGGAACGGCTCGCGCACCGGGCGCAACTGGGCATTGCCCAGCTTGATGAAACGGATGTCCTGCCCGAGCATCTTGACCTCCTCCTTGGACATGCCGCGTCCCTGCACGACATAGGCATCGCCTCCGCCGCCCTTGGCATCGGGCGTGATCTCCAGTTCGAGCGGACGCGAGCGCAGCGTCATGTACTGCATGCGCGCCGGGTCGAAATAGCTGAATTCGACGGGCTCGACGTCGTACGTGCCTTCGGCGCGTGCGATGAAGGGGTATTCAAACTGGCGGTAGCCGGAAATCCCGGCCGCCGAGGCGTTGATCGACTCGGTCGTCTTGACGTTATACTGCTCGAACGAGGCGGGCAGCGTCAACTTGGGAGCCTGCACGAACGTGAGGTTGCCCGTACCGGAGATCTTCACCGTATAGGTCGCCGCAGAATTGGCTGCCAGCCGGTCGGGCGGCAGCACCGCATCCATCGTGAAACTGCCCACGGCGCCGCTGAAGCTGGCGGGGGCGCCCGCCGGCAGCGGTTTGACCGTGACGTTTATCCGCGGGCTCTGCACCTTGCGGGGCACGTTCACGAAATCGTGACCTCCCCCGAAGAAGGGATCGAGGCTGCGGCGGCTCTGGATGATGACCTGCGCCACGGCGGTGATCTCGGCGGGCTCGATGACGAGCGTACCGGCTTGCTGCGGATAGAGCAGGTACTCTTTGGCTACGAGCGTCTCGTAGACCTTGCCGTTGAAGGTTTCGCGTTCGCGGCGGGCGTTCTCGGTATTGAGTTCCTGGGCCCAGAAGCCGTTGAACGAAGGGAATTTCACATCGTTATACCCCACTACCGGAACCCGTTCGTAAAGCTTGAAGGTCACGCGCAGCGGCTCGCCTTTGAAAACCGAAGTCCGCGATACGATGGCCCGCAGCAGGATGTCGTCCTTGGCGACCTTGCTCTGCGCCGCACTCTCGGAGGAGGCTTCCTCCCGGCGCTGCGGCTGTCCGCCGGCGGCGGAACCGCCGCCTCCCGGCGCCTTGCCCTCGTCCACCACCTCGATCGCCAGCGGCTTGGTACGGTAGGTCGTACCCTCGACCGCTATCTCGGCGGCGCCGACCGTAACGTTGCCTGCGCCCTGCGGCACGAGCACGTAGGTGATCGTGTAGTTGATAACCCGCGTCATCGCATTGTTGACGATCTGGATCGACTGCCCCCGGGCCTCCGCAGGCCCGGCAATCACGTCGAACCCCTCGAATGCGGGAGCCTTGAACGTGCCGTCGTCGGGCATGGCGTTGAGGGCGAATTCCACGCGGAACGGTTCGCCGACAGCGACCGTCAGCGGAGAATTAGCCTCAAAAGTGACCTTCTCGGCAGCCGATGCCGAGAAGATCGCCAGCACGAAGAGTGCCGTCAGGGATATTTTCGCAATGAAATCTCTCATTGAGCTTTACAATAAAACCTTCTTTCAGATTTTACAACGTAAACTTTTGCCCGTTAGTATATCCGCGGGCTGGTTTTTAATGCTTGAAATCGGCAAAAAAATCGTTGCCTTTGTCATCGACGATGATGAACGCCGGGAAATCCTCGACGTAGATCTTGCGGACGGCCTCCATGCCCAGCTCGGGGAAGTCCACGACCTCGACCGATTTGATGGAGTTCTTGGCCAGGATCGCCGCCGGGCCGCCGATCGAACCGAGGTAGAACCCGCCGTACTTCTTGCAGGCATCGGTCACCTGCTGCGTGCGGTTGCCCTTGGCCACCATCACCAGCGAACCGCCCAGCGACTGGAACAGGTCGACGTAAGGATCCATGCGCCCGGCCGTCGTGGGGCCGAACGATCCCGAGGCCATGCCGTCCGGGGTCTTGGCCGGCCCGGCATAGTACACCGGGTGTTTCTTGAAATATTCGGGCATCGGCTTGCCCTCGTCGATCATCTGCTTGATGCGCGCATGGGCGATGTCGCGGGCCACGATGAGCGTGCCTTTCAGGTTCAGGCGCGTCTTGATCGGGTATTTCGAGAGGATCTCGCGAACCTTGTCCATGCCTTCGTCGAGGTCGATCTCCACGGCGGGCGACATGCCGGGCGCCTCCTTGGGCAGGAAACGCGCGGGGTTCTTCTCCAGTTCTTCGAGGAAGATGCCCTCCGGGGTGATCTTGGCCTTGATGTTACGGTCTGCCGAGCAGCTCACGCCGATGGCCACGGGGCATGAAGCCGCATGGCGCGGGGCACGGATCACGCGCACGTCGTGCACGAGGTACTTGCCGCCGAACTGGGCGCCGACACCGCTCTGCTGGCAGATCCTGAGCACCTTCTCCTCCCACTCCAGGTCACGGAAGCAGCGGCCGCCCTCGTTGCCCGAAGTGGGCAACTCGTCGAGGTAGCCGGCCGAAGCCTTCTTCACGGTCGAGAGGCACATCTCGGCCGACGTACCGCCGATGCAGATGGCCAGGTGGTAGGGCGGGCAGGCCGACGTACCGAGGTCGAAGATATGGGTCTTGATGAAATCGGTCAGCGATTTCTCGTTCAGCAGCGCCTTGGTCTGCTGGTAGAGGAAGGTCTTGTTGGCCGAACCGCCGCCCTTGGTAATGAAGAGAAATTCGTACTCCATGCCGGGATGGCCGCCGTAAATGTCGATCTGTGCCGGGAGGTTCGTACCGGAATTCTTCTCCTCGGTCATCGTGAAAGGCACGACCTGCGAATAGCGCAGGTTGCGGTCTTTGTAGGTCTCGTACACGCCCTTGGCAATGCATTTCGCATCGTCGGCGCCCGTATAGACGTCCTCGCCCTTGTGGCCGATGCAGATGGCCGTGCCGGTATCCTGGCATGTGGGAAGTTCGCCCTCGGCCGCAACGACCTGGTTGAGCAGCATGGTGTAAGCCACGAACTTGTCGTTGTCGGTGGCCTCGGGATCATCGAGGATGTTGCGCAATTTCTGCAGGTGGGCGGCGCGCAGGTAGAACGACACGTCGCTGTACGCGGCTTTGGACAAGAGTTCGAGGCCTGCGGGGTCGACCTTGAGGATCTTGCGGCCGTCGCACTCGACGACTTTCACATAATCCTTCGTCAGCAGACGGTACTGGGTTTTGTCTTCCCCGACGGGGAACGGCTCCTGATAAATGAAATCAGCCATAATCGTGATATGTTTTGTGTTTGTTAATGTCCGTTTGTCCCGTGCCCGGCATGCCGCGCGGCGCATTGCCGGCACATTACAGCAAGCAGCCCCGCAGCCGGCAGGCATCCCCCCCCCTGCCTACTTGCCGCCCTGCCGACCGCAGTCGGCCGCAAGCAAGCCGCACCGGGCAAATACCCTGCCCGCACGCCGGGGGTTAAGGCCATGCAAAAATACAAAAAACTATCCGGATTGCGCAACAATTTTCCGCCGGCTGTTATTATTTTCACAAAAAGAGAATAAAATAGCCGGATCGGACGCAATTAATTAGAATTTTTATTAAATTTGTGCGGTTTTTCGAGACAAACAATTCACTGCATAAATTAAATTATTATGGTATCGTACAAAGAATTGGGACTTGTGAACACCCGTGAGATGTTCGCAAAAGCCATCAAGGGCGGTTATGCCATCCCGGCATTCAACTTCAACAACATGGAGCAGATGCAGGCCATCATCTCGGCTTGCGTGGAGGCTTCGTCGCCGGTCATCCTCCAGGTTTCGTCGGGCGCACGCAAATACGCCAACCAGACGCTGCTGCGCTACATGGCACAGGGCGCCGTCGAGTATGCCAAGGAGCTGGGCAAAAACATTCCCATCTGCCTGCACCTCGACCACGGCAACTCGTTCGAGTTGTGCAAGAGCTGCATCGACATGGGCTTTTCGTCGGTGATGATCGACGGTTCGCACCTGCCCTACGACGAAAACGTAGCCCTCACCAAGCAGGTCGTAGACTACGCACACCAGTTCGACGTAACGGTCGAGGGTGAGCTGGGCGTGCTGGCCGGCGTCGAGGACGAGGTTTCGGCCGAGCACCACACCTATACCGACCCCGCCGACGTGATCGACTTCGTATCGAAGACCGGCGTAGATTCGCTGGCCATCTCGATCGGCACGTCGCACGGCGCCAACAAGTTCAAGCCCGAGCAGTGCACCCGCAACGCCGAGGGTATCCTCGTTCCGCCCGAACTGCGTTTCGACATCCTGGCCGAGATCGAGAAGAAGCTCCCCGGCTTCCCCATCGTGCTGCACGGATCGTCGTCCGTACCGCAGGAGTACGTGAAGATCATCAACACGCACGGCGGTGCGCTCAAGGATGCCGTAGGTATTCCCGAGGAGCAGCTTCGCCGCGCCGCCAAGAGCGCAGTCTGCAAGATCAACATCGACTCGGACGGCCGTCTGGCCATGACCGCAGCCATCCGCAAGATCTTCGTAGACCAGCCCGCAGAGTTCGACCCCCGCAAATACCTGGGCCCGGCCCGCGACGAGCTGAAGAAGCTCTACATGCACAAATGCGAAAGCGTCCTGGGTTCGGCCGGACAGGCTTAATCCGGAGTTCCCGACAGAAAAATCCCGGGCCGATAAGGTGTGGGATTATAATGATGTAACGACTTGATTTATCGGGTCGTTACATTTTTGTATAGGATAATAGGTAACGAAAAGGCAACGGTTTATTTTCAGTTAATTGCACGAAAATACCGCATTTCAAATAACCTACTGCAAGATACGAAAAATTTTCCGACCGGGCAAATTTCGGGACAGCCTTTACCAATGTCAAGTTCCGGAGTGATTTGCTCCGGTATCTGATAAAAAGTTTTGGTTCAAACATAGTTAAGTTTGTTTCTCCGTAGTTCTTTGAGTAAAATTATATAAACCCGTTGGCGGAATTAAAATTACAAAAGATTTATGCATAAAAAGTTATGCATAATACTAATTATTAACACATTAATAGTTTCCGATCAATTAATAGCTAATTCATATATGCACAACCTATATGCAATATTCGCAAAATTTCGCGACATCTGCAAGCAGTTTGCAGGGAACTTGATCAACGAAGAATATACCTCGATGTGGTGTCGTTCCCAGATTTTCCGACTTGGAAGTGGTTGCTCTCAATATGGCTTCTGAATCCATTGGTATTGACAGCGAATCCCTTTTATTCGTTAAACTGAGAGAATATAAATCTGAGATTCCTCATTTAATATCTCGTCAGTAATACAATGGCAGACGAAAGTTCACGGCTTCTCTTTGTGCTGCCATTCGAGAAAAGATGGCAGCAGCTATTGATGGTGGTGAAGACTACTTCTGTATAGATTCAAAACCGATAGAAATCTGTCGTCCTGCCTGTGCCAAGCGATGTTCCATGGGCAAAAATGAAATAGAAAAAGCTCCTTCGTTTGGATATTGTGCATCACAAGGAGTTTATTACTACGGTTCATTAGTGTCCACTAAAAAATCATAAGAGTTCTTTGAAATTATTGAAATTCAAATTGTTATAGCAGATTTTGAGGCGCAACGATTTGAAATTACTTTTGCAGTCTGAATCAGGCTGTTATGAATAAAGACAAATATGTTTTCGCCCAATTAGTCGGCTTCCTGGACAATTTTAAGTTCCTCCGCATTGTAAAGAAGTATGAAGGCGACAAGTATATAAAGAGTTATACTTGTTGGAATCAACTACTTACGATGATGTTCGGACAGCTGTCAAATCGAGAGAGCCTGCGGGATCTCATTGTTGCGATGGAAGCGCATGCCGGAAAACTTTATCACCTCGGCATCGGCAAATCCGTGACCAGAAGCAATCTTAACAAGGCTAACGAGCAGCGCAACTACCGCATATTCGAGGAGTTCGCGACCGACAGTAGTGATGCCAAAGAACAAAAAAATAACATTACCTTTACGGAACGATTTCGGGATTTGCCGTGATCCCAAAATCGTCCCGAATACAACCTCTGACACAGTTTATTTTACGATCCCATCAAGTTGAAGAATTCTTGCACATTCCGCTCCGATTTAGGGCAGACACATTCCTCGAACTTCATTCCGTCATTGAGACTGCCAAGAAGCACAACCATACTTCTTTTAGTGCCATTCAAGCCTTGTTTGAGGTCTGAAACCTTGACATGCACCTACCGCTGAATAGTTACTAAAAAACATTGATTATCAATCATGCGTAAAATTGCGACATATCTGTCAGCAATCATGCTGCTGACGGCCTGCATAACGAATAACCGGCAGAATAACAGAATTTTATACGTTTCGATACAACCGCTGCAAAGTCTTGTGGACAGCATTGTCGGCGGAGATTTCGAAGTCGAAGTACTCGTGCCCGCCGGAGCCAGTCCCGAGACGTTCGAACCTACGCCCAGACAATTTGTGGAGCTAAACGAAGCGCAACTTATTTTCAATGTGGGACTTATCGACTTCGAAACCTCGCTGTTGGGCAAAATCGAACAACAGGAGAAAGTCATCGACCTGAGCCGCGGAATCGACCTGATCGAAGGCTCTTGTTCGCACAGCAGCCACGGACACAATCATACGCACGGTGTCGATCCCCATGTCTGGACCTCCCCGAAGGCGTTGCAGAAGATGGCGGCAAACGCTTTCGAAGCCATTCGCAAAGCCTATCCCGATTCGGTGAAATACGAAACCAATTATAACCGGTTGCAGAAAGAGTTACAAGCATTGGACGCTCGCACGGCGGAGAAAATCGCACGGAGCGGCATCGAATATTTCATCGTCTACCACCCCGCCCTCACCTATTATGCCCGCGACTACGGGCTGCGGCAAGTCGCCATCGAAGCAGACGGTAAGGAGCCCTCGGCCAGGCAGTTGACGGCGATCATCCGGCAAGCCCGGGAGGATGGAGTCCGCCGGATATTCTACCAAAAGCAATTCCCGGCATCGACCGTGGAGGTCATAGCCCGAGACATCGACGCCGAATACGTGGCGATTGATCCGCTGGACCGGGACGCCATAGCGAACATCGACACGATAACCGACTTAATCACCGCAAAATGAATCTGGTAACGATGCGCGACGTAAGCGTCGCATACGACGGATACGAAGCCATTCAACATGTCGATCTGGAAATCGGCGACGACGATTTCCTGGGTGTCATAGGTCCCAACGGCGGCGGAAAGACGACGCTCGTGAAAGCCATACTCGGAACCGTGCCCCATACGGGCGAAATATGTTTGGCGCCGGAGTTGTTCCGGGGCAAGGAGCGGCTGATCGGCTATATGCCGCAGTTGTCGGATTTCGACCGGGAGTTTCCGATCTCGGTGCTCGAAGTCGTGCTGTCGGGATTGCAGGGCCGCCGCGGGTTCCGCTCCCCCTACACCCGGGAGGACCGCGAAAAGGCGATGGCGCTGCTGGCCTCGTCGGGGATTGCCGAAACGGCCCGCCAGCCGATCGGAGAGGTGTCGGGCGGCCAGATGCAGCGGGCGCTGCTGGCCCGGGCCGTGATCTCGGACCCGAAGCTGCTGATTCTGGACGAACCCGCGAATTTCGTGGACAACAAGTTCGAGAAAGAGCTTTACCGCACGCTGCACGAACTGAATACGCACATGGCAATCGTCATGGTGTCGCACGACATCGGCACGATCACGAGTGTCGTGAAAGAGATCGTCTGTGTCAACCGCCGCGTGCACCGTCACCGTTCGAACGTGCTGACCGAAGAGCAGCTGCGCAACTACGACTGCCCTATTCAACTCGTTTCGCACGGCCACATTCCCCACACCGTGCTGGAGCACCACCCGGGGGACGGATGCTGCGACCACGATTCTGTCCGATAACGACCACCGCGACAATGGTCATACAGCCGGGCGCATTAGGGCGGAGAATGCCTCCCTGCGGCGTTATTCGTTTATATCTTTCACGCAGCGCACGCCGCCATAATTGCCTGTGCCGGACAACAAATACAGTACGCCGTTATTCTGGCTAACGGAAAATCCGGGGCGGCCCGAGTCGAACTGGAAGCGGGTGCGCGAAAAATGGTTGTTGAGTGTCCAGTTTCCGTCATTGCCGATTCGGGAGTGCATCAGCGCCAGTTCCCGCTGGTTGGGGATACGGTATCCTGCCGGACACGGGGAGTTGCCTGCGCTTGCCGCGCTCCTCAGCGACTCCCAATTATATCCATGGCCTCCGGATGGCGTGTTTAGAACTTCGAATATCCTCCAAGGTTTGTTGGCCGCCTCGCGTTCGTGGTGCTCGGGCAGTTCGGCGGTCTGGAAATAGCCGCGGATGGATTGCTGATCGATTCGGGCAAGCGAGATCCTGCGGGTCATCGCATCGTAGGTGGCCATATCGTCGGGCTTGACGGTTCCGGCGGCCGTGCGTGGAATTCCCAGATTACGGACACAACGATAATAAACAGGAGTAGAAATCGAACTGGAATAATTTTGGGAAAGTTTTCCGGTCGAGGAGCCTTCGGATGACCATAGGATTATGGGGTTGTCATAGCCAAGGTACTTCTCGTGAACCGTACTGCTGGCGAAATACTGCTCCTGCCCCTCTGTCCAGGTCGTTTTCCTGTAAAGCCTGGCTCGCTGGTCGAAGGACCATTCGCCGATCCATAGATCCGTCAACTGGTTGATGGCCGCCAGATACCATTGCACCTCGTTCTCGTCGATCGTGCCGTCGCCGTCGTTGTCGCGGTTCATCCGCAGACATTTGTATTTGGCAGCCTCGTAATCGGACTTCAGGGTCCAGGTCGACGTCGTGACGTAATCGCTCCAGCGTTTGGTCGTACTGCCGCCCAGCCACATCCGGAGCGTATTCGCACGTCCGTTGTTCGAGTCGTTGTATGTCGGGTTGGAAACGTCGTTCGTGTTTTTTTCGAATGCGACCGGCGTTTCTTCCTGGATCATCTCCGTGCCCCAGGCCGTGAAATTCTCTTCGTCCATGATGTTATACATGGTCTGGATTGAGGACTGGCGGATCGAATAGATGGCGTTGGTCTTCGTGCTCTGGCGATCGGGGCTGTACGCCAGATTCGAAAGGATGTTCATGACCCGCGCCTGCTGGTTGACGAATTTCTTCCACAAGCCGTTCACGGCCGTTTCCGAAGGATCGGTCGGGCTCGTCTCGTAATAGTATTCGTCGACGAATGCCGTGAAGCGCATGTAGTCGCTACTGTCGAACAGGTGGTCGGAGCCCCCGCTTCCGCTGGTACGGTAACGCTCCTTGCAGGCCTGAAGGATATTCACCAGCTGGTCGACATACAGCAGTTTGTCCGTCCCGTTCGCCACGTCAGTCATATAGGTGTCCAGCGAGACCGTCCCCGTGTAGACCGCATCGTTGCCCGGATAGGCGCGGAAATCGGTGCTACTGTAGAAGTTGCTGCTGTTCTTGCTGTTGATCCGGAACTTTATCCACTTGTAGTCGGCCGGATGTTCGCCGGCGGCGCCCCGCGAGAAGGGGGTGTTGACGTCCCAGGTCATGGTCTCGTCCACGTTGCTCTGGTGGAAACTCAGGGTGAACACCTCGTTGTACGCGTCCAGCTCCTTGATCTGCAGCGCCATCACGACATCGCCCTCGACGCCGGGACGCCGCTCGTCCTCCTCGGTCTTCTTGCTCGAATCGACCTCGATGATGATTTTGTCCACCGACACGATTTTCACGTTATAGGTATAGTAGGTGTTGCGGAGCAAGTTGTAGTCGTCGACGCCTTCCACGCCTCCGAGATGGATCGTATAGACCACATCGGTCGATATTTCCACGCCCGACGACGCGTCCTTGTAGCGTATGTCACCCCGCAACTGGACGCAGGTTCCGGTCTTCGGCGCATAGGTATAGTCGCCGTTGGCGACCTCGATTCCCGCGCCGGTCGGGGTCTTGTCTTGTTTCTCGCGCAGCGCATACTGCTCCTCATAGGTGCCCGCCGTGACGGGAATCTCGGCCCGGGGCGTCAGGACGCTCTCCAGCGAATAGAAGGCGAAGGTCTTGCCGTCCTCCTCGAAATGAGCCCACTCCGTATCGAAGCACTCCGCGGGGTCGGTGCACAGGTCGGTGCGCGAAGCCATCATCCCCGCCTTGCGTGGAACCGACACGACGCGCCAGTCGTCGGAAGTGAAGGTGACGCCCGAAGCCTCGGTGACGCGGAAGCGGATTTTGGAGTCGACGCGTGTCAGCGGCACGGTAGCCGAGACGGGACTGCCGGCCGTGACGGTGACATTCTCGGCGACGCCCGTCATCAGGAAGTTGGTGCCCCGTTCGATGAACTTGCCCCGGAGGTTCACCACGCACGAATCCAACGCCGCACGCGAGGCGATGCCGTCGAGCATCTCGCGGGTAATGTCGACGACCGTATTGTCCGTATTGGCAATGGCGGCCACGCTTTTCCCCGTGCCGCACGTCAGGCCGCCGATGGTTCCGGTCCAGCTCGATGCGCTCAGGCTGGAGATATAGTTGCGGCAATCGACCGACCCGTCCGGGTTGAATATGAAGATGTAGAGGTTGTTGATCCGCTGTTCGTCGGCATCGGCCGACACGGCGCGGGTCTTCACGTCGTTCTGCGAAGAGGCGACGCTCAGCGTCAGCGAGGCAAACTCGCCATGCGTTCCGGGCAATTCATCCTTCGAGCACGCCGCGACGGCCAGACACATCCAGGCTATATGGAATAATCGTTTCATAATCGTCAATCGAAATCGGGGACATCAATGGTTTCCTGGTTCCAGTCCTGCACCACACAGGTCAGCGCCATCTCGCCGAACGGGGTGAACTTCAGTCTGAAAACATATCGCTTGCTGGCTTCGATGCTGCCGGAGACGACGAAATCGCCGATATTCCGAACTATTGCAGATTCCCGCGTCACGCCGTTCGACGTGTAGCGGACCGTGACGGTGAGCAGGTCGTCGTCATCGATCTGTTGCGGCCAAAGCATCGCGCAGCCCGTTGCGGAGGAGACCGGCTGGTAGACGGGATAGACGGCAACCAGCGAATTGCCCTGCAACGTGCCGTCCGCCTCCGAGAGAGCGTACTCCCTGTCGGCGGCGTCCGTCGCTAAGGTCTGCGTGATGGCGTCCGGCAGTTCGTGGTGGCAGGTGGCCTTATGCAGGAACTTTCCGAGACGGATTCCGGTTATGCGTATCGACTGTCCCTCGGAGAGCGTGCCGTCGACGCTGGCTTCGAAGACCACGGCCGCCAACGCATGGCGGAATGTCAGCGGCACCCTGCCGCCCTCTTTCGTCCGGTCGAGGGCCGGGGCGCTCAGCAGCAGGTCGCGGTGATCCGCCACGGCGTCGGGAACGGCATAGGTGACGCGCGGAGCGCCTGTCCCGCATGAGACGGAGACCGCCGCATCGGTGTCATACGGAGCATAGGCGAAGAAGCTGACCTTTCCCTGGGGCCAGTATTTCGTCGGAGAATAGGTCCAGTCCCCTCCGGCGGGGCGTGTCACCCGGACATTGTACATGTAATCGGGCTTCGAAGCGGCGGCATCGTAGCTGCCCTGGGGCGAATAGTAGGCGAAAACCCCGAAGTCGGCAAAGTTGCCGTCGTCGGTCTGTACGCCTTTCGTCCATGGAACGGCCGAATCCCCTATCCGGTCGTCGAACCGGATGGCGTCGTCCGCGGGTTGCAGGGCTTCATCCCCTCCCCTGCCGCACGATATAAGAGTCGTCAGGCTGAAAACCGCCCAAAGCCAATATCTTCGTGTTTCCATATCCGTAACTTGTAAATCGTATCGGACCGCCGGGCGGTCCGGTTTGTACTCCGGGAGGGACATTCAACCCTCCCGGAATTTCGTGAGGCCGGCGCATGCGTGCGGCCAGAGCGTCTTAGATCTCCATGTCTGCGTTGGAATCCTCCCAATCCACTACCGACGTCTTGAACAGGATAGGTTCGAGGTTGCCGGTGACGGTCAGCGTATAGGTAATGCGCTTGTTCATCTTCCAGATCTCTTCCCCCTCCGTATCGCCGGTAACTTTCTTGCTGCTGAACGGAACCGTGTAGTCGGCATACGTGTCGGCCGAACCGAACAGATACTGGGGGGTTGCGTTATTATCCTTGTAATAGATCTTGCAGGAAATCGTAAGGGTGCCGCCGGTCATGTCTCCGTCACCGGTTTTTGCAGCGAACTCCTGCGGAAGCAGTATCAGTGCCTTGTCCGCATCATAGAGATTTTTTGCTTCCACATTGGTGATTTCCTTGGTCTCGGGGAAAACTGCCGTATATTCGGTCAGGTTGCCTTCAGTAATGCTCCAGCTGGCAGCGCCGGCGGCCGAGAGGGTGAAGGTGCCCTTCGACTTGAGGTTGCTCAGCTTGATGCCGTTCTCCTTCACGTCGATGAAGACACCGTCGCCCTTGGCCTTGGCCTTGAAACGCACCTGCGTCATCGCGTGTTTGAACTGGAGGGGAACCTTCACGGCCGGACTTGCCTTGGCGACATTCAGCGCCGAGGCGTACATGAGGTCCACCTGGCCGGCATCGTCGGCAGGAACGGTATAGTCCGTCATGATCATTCCGTCGCCCTTCGTATATGCAACCGGAATCGCAACGCCGTTCTTGGTGTAGGGCGCATAGGCGTAAAAACTGAGGGTTTCTCCCTGGGTCGGCCAGTAGCGGATGTCGCTCGTGTTCTTGTAGTCCCATTTCGTGCCGTCGGAAACGATCTCGGTGCCGGCATCGGCCTTGCCCATGTAGGGGCTGTCCGAGGTGCTAATAAAGGCCGTTACGCCGAAGACGTTGCCCGATGCGGCGAACTCGGGGTTGTTGTCGAACGGATTGCCGCGGGTGATGTTCGAATAGGTGTTGAAGCCGATAGCGTTGCCGGCATTGGTCAGGGCGGAGTCGACCACGCTTTCCTTTGCGCAGCCGGCCAGTGCGAAGGCCGCCAGAGCGATGAGAACAGATCTTTTCATTTTTTTCTTTTTTTTATGGTGTTTGTAAAATCATGTTTCGTCGGTTACATCGGGATGTCGACATCGATGTCCTCCCATTCCTCCAGGTCGGGGTCGAAGGCGCCGTCGCCGTTGCCGATCACCTCGGGAAGTTCGATCTCCACCTCGATATGGATGATCTTGTGCGTCGCGCCCTGCGTCACGCGGATGGCATCGGTGACATCGAGCGAGACGGGATGTTTTTCGCCATTGAGCAGCACGAACTCCATCTCCATCAGGTAGCGCACGCCCGTCTCATCGTGCAGGCCGAACGTCGCCAGCTGTCTGGTGATGGTGCCGTTGCGCGGGTCTTTCGCATCGAAGCAGCGGTTGTTCAGCACGAACTCGTGGCAGACCTGCAGCGAATGCGGCTTGTCCGAATCGAGGTAATAGCCGCCCGAAAGATTCTTCAGGTGGGTGCGGGGCGCCCCCGCGGCATATTTGAGCCCCTTGACATGCACCCTGATGTCGGCCACCGAGATGATGCGGGTCGGAGCAGTCTGATAGACTGCCGCCGGGGCGGGTTCCATGCCGTGGGGTTTGGTCCGGAAATATTCGATCATCTTGCGGGTCACCTCGATATTTCGGACTACGCTTCCGGCCACCGTGTCGGGCTCCCCGATGAAGGATTCCGCTCGGGTGCCGCCGCCGAGCGACGTGAAGTTGGGGGACACCGCCCTGCCCATCAGGGCGAAGGTCTCCAGCCGGTCGGTTCCCGCGCTTTCGATATTCCTGTATTCATCCAGCGTATTGTTCAGCACGACAACACTATAGAAGCCTTCGGGCAGTGAGAGGTCCGCTTTCCGGGAGTCGTTGCTCCGGACCACGTCGAAAGCCGCGCCGTTGCGGTCGAACACGAATGCCGAAACGCCGTTGGGCGTCAGCCGCGCCGGAGTCCAGTCGGCCTCGATACGGACGGTGGCGCGGTCGACGGTGGCATAATAAAGGTCGTCGCGCCAGCAGGAGGAGAGCGCCAGAACGCCTGCAAGAGCCGATATAATCAGTATGTTTTTCATTTTGCAACCTCCTTTTTTCTGTAATGCAACAGCCATACCAGCGAAATCCGCGCCCTCGTAGGACCGATCCAGTTCAGCCGACGGGTCTCCCACGGGTAACGGACGACCTTGATGTCGCCGTACTTCGTGTCGCGCACACGGTCGTAGGCCTCATAGTTCGAACGCAGGTAACCGACTCCCAACGTGTATTCCATACGCAGGCTGCGGCTGCGTCCGATGCGGTGCGCATAGCCCAAGCTCAGCCCGGCATCGAAGAAGTCGCCCTGGGAACCGTCGTCGTTGAAGACCTGAAAGTCGAATTTTCCGCCGCCGCCGTACAAGCCGAGGTGCCAGCCCGTCATGACATCTCGTTTGGCGCGATCGCCCAGCCAATATCTTATTTCGCCATGTCCTGCCAGAAGCTGCATCGTCAGGTCCGACTTGTTGCTCCGCCACCACGGGAACATCCACTCCCCGGCAACGGACCAGCGTTTGCCCATCGGGACTTCGAGCTCGACGTTGAGCGCCGAGGCCAGGTCGAAGAGCAGGTTGCTCTTCACGGCCAGCAGGGGCTTGCGGACGAACGTCGGTTCCATGGCCGGCGACTCCGGAACGGGTTGCGGAGCCGGCATCTGCACGGTGTCTGGTTCTACGACCGGTCCGGGTTCTGACTCGGGTTCCGGCTCGACCGTCGGTTCGGGCGCATGGGGAACCGACTGGAACACGATGATGCAGGTTGCGCCGGCCCGCAGATAACGCAGATGGTTGTTTACGATGTGCCGCCATGCCGCACCGTCGCCCACCTGTTTTAGCCGCCACTCTTTGGTCGCGGAGTCAACGTCCGAATTGATGATCTCCAGAACTCGCGCCCGATGGGGACATCGGTCGTCATCGGCAATCCGTTGGGCCAGTCCCGCCCAATCTTCGCCGATAGAACATATCTGCACCCTCTCTCGCACGATGTCGGGATGCTTCCAATACACATAAGTGCGCGTAGCCCGAGCCCGTTCTTCCGCGAGTTTGATGTTGCGTTCCAACATGCCCTCGGGAGATGCCGACGCGATGATGACAATGGAATCGAGATTATCCCTGACTTCCGGTCTGTTAAGCATGGTGTCGAGTTTGGCGAGCGACTCCTCGTTTGTCAGATACTTCTTTTCGAGCAGAGACCGGTCGAAACGGAAATACAGACGAATGATCACGCTCGTATCCCTCCGCAGGGATAAATCGGATACGGCATGTTGCGCATGGCTGTCATTCAGACAACAAACGCACGCCAGCATCAATAAGAATATCTTCCGTCGCAACTCCATTGGACCTGTTTCGATAAAGTTTCTAAAAAATTCCAATCCGTCTCTGCCTTTGAGTTTTTCCTCCGCTCTCTTTTCGCTTTTGTAGGCCCGCATGACGAACCAGCGGGCTGTTTCCGATTCCTTCCGTATTGGGCGAGACGATATCTATACATGTTTATACTTGTTTTTCAATCAATCAGGGCGCATACCCGTAGTTCATGCCAATAGGTGTATTAATATGTATTACAATCGTTTATATCACCCCTCCCGGAATATCAATCATCTATTCCGTAAATCTGTAAACAGATATTCTGCTCGTTTTACGCTCTTTCTCTCCGCAAGAGAAAGAGCGATGGATATAATAGGTTGTAACTATCTGGTAAACAAACGGAAATCACACTCAACGGGCGGTTTATTTATATAACATTGTTGGATAAAAACCTTTCGGCGAGTTCAGCAGCCGAAAATTTCATCCGTTTTATACCGTTATTTCCATTAAATTACATAACTTTGTGTTTGTCAATATTTCTCTTGCGGAGAGAAGCAGTCTGTTTCACAACATTTTTCTTTCTACTCTCCCTATCAATCAGTCGGAATCATCCATCGAAAATGTCTCTCTGCTCCATTTTTACCGGTTGCAAGCCGTTTGCGATTTCCTTTGGAGGATTCCGTCAGCCGATACATCTCTTCATGAGAGAAATAGCGAAATGATTAGCGTTTATTCCCAGCGCCCTACGCACGAAAGCCTCCGAATTAGTTCAACAAATTCTCCCGATTGCTTAACATTTCGAATTGAAATGACCGGGATAATTTTATTTTTCACCGAATTCTGTTGCCGTATTTCATATTTTTCATAACTTTGCGGCAGTGAGATATTTCTCTCATGAAGAGAAGTTGCATCTATCAGTCAATCCGTTAAATGCTATTTTGAGGATTTAGCCGTCGTTTATTTCTTCAATTATCACTACCGAACCACCTATTCCTTCCGGAGAGAGATTTTCCGGTGGATTGATCTGTCGGAAAAAATATCTCTTTCAAGAATAAGCCTTGAAAGAGATTTCCGAATGAAAGCCGGCTGAACAAAAATCTTTGTACGACTACAATGCTTTCAGAATTCGGCTGTTAGCCTTGTCCACAGCCGATGTGTCCAAAGAGGCGAGATAGATCCGCGTGGTCTTCTCCGAATCATGTCCCATCGCCTCGCTGATGATCGCGAGCGGAATGTTTCTGTCCTTGGCGATGGAAGCCCACCCGTGGCGGGCGACGTAGCTGGTCAAGGGTATGTCCAGTCCCAACCGCTCGCCTAATTTTTTCAATTTGTCATTGACCAGATGCGCCGCATTCTTGTACTGCCGGCGAGCGTCGGCATGCATGTCCCGAATTACCGGCAGCAGATAAGGAGTGGCGTTCGTATCATATTTATCGACGATCTCCTGCATGGGTTTTTCCCATTTGACGAACAACTGCTGTCCCGTTTTCTGCCTGCGGTAAGAGAGTATGCCGTTTTGCAGGTCTTTCTTCTTCAGGTAAGCCATGTCGATGAACGACATTCCACGGGTATAGAATGAGAACATGAAAATGTCGCGGGCGAAATCCATCGCCGAAAACAGCGCCAAATCCAGATCCCGGATCTGGCGGATGACTTTCAAGGGTACAGCCCGCTTGACCGTTTTGCCAATGCCCGTGTAGACATACTTGAACGGATCGCGCTGCACGGTCATTTTCTTCTCGACGGCCCGGTTATAAATGGCACGCAGTCCCCTCATATAGTAGGAGGAGGTATTCGGGCATACACCTCTCGATTTGAGATAAGTCTCGTATTCGATCATCAGGTCGGAGTCCATCTCATCCCAAGACACCTCGGTATTCCTGCGGAAACGCCCGAAGCTGTTCAAGACGGTCGTGTAACGTTCGCCCGTGCGGATTTTCCCGATCTGTCTCAACTGCCCGACAAGACTCCGAGCGAAAGAGAAAAAGCCTCCGGCATCCGAAGGCGTAAGATAGCGTGCGACCACATCCCCGGCCGTATAACTTTCGCCCGTATGCTCCAACCGGGAGATAATGCACTCCAGGCGGGCGATGTCTTCTGCAATCCGGCTTTTCAATGCGACAAGGTAAGCGTGTCGGGGTTTGCAATCCGGCCGGAGCAATCCTGCACGCAGAGCGGCCCATTCCGACGGTAACAGTTTATGGCCGCTGTTGATCTGTCGGGTTACACGGTTATGCATGATCTGATAATACAGTCGGCCTTCACGATCCGCAACGGACGAGGCCCGGAATTTTACTTTTACGCTTGCCATACGTTTGTTGTTGTTAAAGTTGCCGGGTCAAGGTAACGAGCAAGCGTACAATTCTATATTGGAATCCGATAACGCTGCCGGTCGGGCGACAATCCAACTCTTATATTCGCAATCGCTCCTTAGCCTGTTTTGCAAGGTTGAGAATCTCAAGACTCAGAGCTTTCAGCTCGCGGGTCCGTTGCTCCAGCATAGCGATCTGATGCGGGATAGCAACGTTGGAAAAGTGTGCGTTGATGGCTTTTACAATCTGGTTATAGTTGTTCCCGAACTTTTGAAATTGGAAATAAAAATCATTCAGCCGGGCGATAAACTGCGTCTTTGACGGGTCGCGTTTGATGACGACGAACTCTTCGGCGAAGATGCGTTTGACGATAAACCGACTGCGGTTATGCTCAAGTCCGGCTTTGCAGAGCAACTCGTTGAAGCGGATGTTTTGCTCTTCATTGAGCCGGAAGGAGTATTTATAACTCGGAGTTCGAAATTGTTGTGTGTGTTTTCGGTCGGTATTCATAATATCGGTTAAAAAGGCGTTCGACTTGGGAGAACGCCCGGCCTCGCAGAGCGGGCACCTTTCGTATGCCGAAAAAATTTTCGGCATACGAAGGTACAGCTCGCTCCCATCTGGCGATGGGAAAAAGCCGCGCCGGAGAACTGCTATCGAAAGTTTGAAAACTCCTCCGCTACGGCTTCCGGGACTGGGGCTGTTCCCGGTGCAATATTACAACCGTCCGGTACGAAAAAAAAGCCCGCCGAACGGACTGGAGCGGTCGTGAGCGGACATCGGAATCGAGGTATTTCTGTCGGTTGTATCTTGCAGCATGAAAGGCAAGTTTTCTTATTCCGTTCATTATCCCGATATAAACTGTATTAAACAGAAAACGGTATTTTGAATGGTTTAAAACATAAAACCAAACACACGAGCTTTATGACCGTATAACGAATATTCAATCTCAAAAACATTGTACCATGGATTCATTAAAAGAAACTGACAAACCTGCAACAAACCTTCCGAAGCATCCCCGTATCGAAGTCGATGAGGAGTTGATGCGTCAGATGATCGCCGGACAAGCTCCTTTGGACTCGAAAGTCGTCCGTAGGATTCCCGAGCCGGAAGAGGAAAATACGGACGCTCCCGAGGGAAACACATCGGCACCAACTGCTGAAAAAACAAATGTCGACACCCAAACGACTACTGTAAAGGAGCCTGCTGGATTCCGACGGAAAAAGATCATACTGCCGGATTTCGAACGCACCTTCTTCGCTCCGGTAGATTGCCGTAACCGCTCGGCGATTTATGTCAGTGCGCAAACCAAGCGCAAAGTGTCGGAAATCCTCCACCTGTTGGGGAATGAAAGCACAAGGCTTACGGCTTTGGTCGACAATATGCTGCGCTTTGTCATGGACATTTATAGCGACGAGCTGAATTATCTCCATGAAAAGAAAAATAAAAGACGGCCGTTTTGAAAAAGCAGAGGAATTTCGACGGCAGATCACAGGACGGGATGAAATCCGCCGATCGCGGCTGAACATCAGAACCGGATCGTCAGGAGCCGCAGAATGTCGCCTTTTCCGACGGTAGCGACCAGCAAAACGCCGGGGATGGAAATATGCAAGGCTCGCCCCTCGGGCGATTCGCATGGCCTTGCATATTTCCATCTCTGACGATAAATTCCCTGCCGGCGGGAAAACTTACATCGAAAATTACCCTGCTATTGACGAAGTAAGATCGGGAATCGAATTAGCTGTAAGATAGGAGGCCATTACCGTGCGACCTTGAAGACGCTGCTGAGTTTCTCGCTTAATGCCGCCATATCCTGTCCGATTTTATCATTGGTGATCTTAGCATAGATTTGGGTCGTGGTGATCCGCTTATGCCCCAGCATCTTGCTGACCGTTTCCAGAGGTACGCCCTGCGTGAGCGTAACCGTCGTGGCGAAGGTATGCCGCGCGAGGTGGATCGTGGGGTTGAACGACAGACCGGCGTGTCTGGCAACATGCCGCAAGGACATGTTCAGCGTATTATAAGTGCCTTTGAGCGGAAAGACCCGGTCGCCTGAGAGGTGCATATCCTTATAACGCTCGTAGAGCATTCCGGCAACGGGAAGAAGTTTGACACGGAACTGCGTACCTGTTTTCTGACGCCTGTCGATAATCCAGCGCTCCCCGTTATCGTCCGTATGGATGTCCGCGTGGGTGAGTTTCACCACGTCCGCATGGCTCAGGCCCGTGAAAGCACAGAAGACGAAGGCATCCCGGTTGATACCCGTTCGGTAATTGGGGAGCCTGACATCTATCACGGCTTGTAACTCCGAAGCCGAAAGGTAACGGCGTTCTGAGTATTCCGGCCTCACGTAGAAACCTGCGAAAGGATCGGCGGCAATCCAGCCGTTCTTATACGCCGTGTAGGTCATCAGCTTCAATTTCTTGAGCGTAGAATGGATCGTCCCGGAGCGCATCCCTTGTACCGAGGAGAGGTAGACCACAAACTTTTCGATGAAATCCCGCTTCAGCTCTTTGAACGCAATGTCCTTGACGCGGTACTCGTATTCGAGGAAGGAGGCCAGACGCCGGCGGCGTTTGCAGTAGTCCTCATAACTGGAATAAGCGCGGTCTTTGCCCACGCGTTCGAGGAAGCCTGCAAGGTATTCGTCGAAGGTCTGCAACAGCAGGCGGCAGTCGTCACCCATACCGAGGAAAGCATTGCGGACCTTTTCGGCCGTAACGTATGAATCACGGTCGCAGAGACGTTGGTACTGCTTGCCGATATTGGTCTTGATGTTCTCCAACTTTTCATTGAGACGCTGGGCTTCAAGACTTCTGCCTGCGGCTTTGTTGGCTTTGGCATCCCAAAGGCTGGAACGAACGGAGAGTTTGCAGCTGAACTGCGACATCGTGCCATTGATGGTGATACGGCCCATAACGGGAACCTGACCGTGTTTTTCCGACTGCCTTTTTACATAGAAAAGGACTTTGAAAGTGCTGCGTTGCATAATAACTTGAACTTTGTGGATGGGTTAAACGTTAAGTCAAGTTATTTGTTATGCGGAAATCCGATGCAACAAACTGAAAACAAACGCCTTAATGCAAACAAAAGCATTTCGGGCAGGTAACGGATAAGTAACAAAACTCACCGTCGAACCTGCCCGATTCTGCTATTTTATTGCTTCGGGCACATGCGGAAAAGAGAATTAAATACTTATAAACAAGACATTTACTCTTTTCTGCATATTCCGTTACCTACAAATACCGAACCATCGCGGCCCGGGATTTTCTTTTATACCCGCAAGCCCGGTGCCCCCGGATCGGCACAGCCCGACAGACCGGCACAGCCGGCGTCCCGCAGATCGGCATAGCCCAGCACCTCGCAGTTCGGCACATCCGGCACCCCCGGATCGGCACTGCCGCCCCCGCAGACCGGCAAGGCCGGCACCCCGCAGTATACCCCGCCGCCGCGCCAGGCTCCGCCCAGGGCCACCGGCCGGGCCGGAAGGCCGCCTACACGCTGAACCGTTCGGCCTGCTGCCGGGTATTACGCCCCAGCACATCCGACAAAGCCGCCCCGGTCAGGCACGCCTCGATCCATGCCGTAAAATCGAAGTATTTGAGTAACGGCCGCTCGTATTTATCGGCCGCAACTGCCTGCACCGCACCGTACAGCCGTTCCCACAGGCGGCCCCTCTCCCGCCGGCTCCCGGGCAGCGGAAAGAGGCGTACAAACCTGAAAACAAGTTTTTCGACCGAGCTGTTTCCGATAGCGGTACTGCGGCGTATGGATTTGATTTCGTTTTCGGCGAAATCGAACCGCCCGCATTCGGCCTGCAGGAGCAAATTCACCAGCCGCGCAATACGGAAAGCCGGGAAATTATAAAACACGAGCCCGGTCGCCTGGATCCGGGTCATGGCCTTACGGGCTTCGCCACCCCGGCCGCACACCAGATGCAGCACGACCAGATTGAGTTGCAACAACAGTTGGACATCGAGTTTCTGCTGCGATAGTTTGCGGAACAGGGTCTCCTCATGCAGCTTATAAAGTTCCTGCGCATCGGCGAAAGCCCCGCAGTTGATGAGCCGGAACGAATCGTATATATAGATATAAGCCAGCACCTTGCGGACGAACTCCTGGGGGTAATCACTTTCCGTAAGCCGGTGCAGCTTGGCGATAAAAAAGGGCATCTCATCGTAAAGCCCCGCCGAAAGCAGGCTGTCCAATACCCCCAGCACGGCATCGAGATAGTGCAACGGAGGGTTGAGCATCCGGCCCGGATTGTGGTCAAACAATTCGAGCAGTTGCTGATAGATACGGATGGCAGCCTTGTAATTGCCCGACTGCAGGAAATAGGTCGACTGGAACAGCTGGTGGAGTTTATCCACCTCAAACCCGTTGTAAGTATTATTGGCTATCAGGTGCAGCTCACTGAGCACCAAATCGTTCAGACTCTGGCATTCCTGTTCGGAACGCACCTTGCTGCGGTAAAGCGCCCGATACTTGAGGATATCGTAAAGCTGCATGTGCTGGTTGGCGCTGCGCAAATGCTTGAACGTCTCGTTGACTTTCATCTGTTTTTCGACCAGCTGCTTTTCACTCATCCCCTGAAAATCCCCGGCACTCAGGTAACGCAATTCCGTCTGCCGGATCAGCATGAGCAGGGCCGTCATCTCATACTGCCCGGCCAGTTTTTTTGCCCGGCTCAGCTCCTCGGTCGCCGCCTGCAGTAAGCCGCAGCGGAAAAGGATCTCCGCCTCGGCCATGCGGTTGGAAATGCGGGCCTGGATATCGTAACGGCTCCGTAAATGCAGCAGGCAGTCAACAACTACTTTATACAGGTGCTTGACGGCGATGTCGAAACTGCTTTCCCCGGCATCGACGCCAAAACGCCGGGCAACCTCCTCGACCGAAGAGCACTCCTCCATCAGGGCGAACAGAGTCAGATAGACCTTATCGCCCTCCTGCAGGTTGCTGTAAAGTTTGAAATAGCGTTTTTCCGCCTTCGTCATCGAATGGATAAGCACAAGCAGCGAAATAGCTTTGTTCATGGCCTTGCGGGTTAGTTATACAAAGATAGGAATTATTTGCAGGAGATGAAATCCCGGAAATTCCTTATGAAAGATCCGGGTTATAAAGAAATATTCCCGGACAATTTCGCGGATATCCGGATAATCCCAAAGAGGTTGTTTCAGCACTAAATACACGCAAGACCGGCATTTCCACCCTATCTGGCAGCCCCCCGCAGCATTTATTACAGCCACGAATCCCTATAAACATTCATTTCAGATAAAATCATTTGAAAATAACCGGATAAAACATATGCCAATATACGAAATAATACATCTATATCTATAATATACAATATTTTATATCACGAGTTACAATATATATTATTTTTAATAAATCAATTTGGGTTTATCATAATTCAAGTAAAAATACGCCTCCCCATCAGAACTATTAAACTTATATTTGTATAACAAACGGCCGGACAAATACGCCAAACGATCCGCAAAATAAGGCGGCAAACGTACATATTCAACCATTACATTAACCCAAAATACGAATAACCATGTAACCTAATGCCTCGGGGCAAAGCCATCCCACCACCAGTCTAACCAACTAAACCTGTAAAACTATGACCCTAATTCTACGAAAGCACATGCTGCGCACCTGTTGTCTGGCCGCGCTGCTCGGTACGCTGCCGGCCGTCACGCATGCAGCCGGTACCGGAGATTACGACACCTTGCAACAAAACGACACCCGCCGGATCTCCGGCCGGGTAACCGACGACACGGGCAAGCCGCTGATGGGCGTAACGGTCGTCGAGAAAGGTACGACCAACGGTGTCAGCACCACTGCCGACGGCAGCTATACGCTGCGTCTGCAAAATGCGGAAAATGCCGTCCTCGAATTCTCATTCATCGGCTACCGGAACACGGAACTTCCGGCAGGAACGAAAACAACGCTCGATGTGCAGCTCACCGAGTCAGTCACGACGATGGACAACGTAGTCGTGATCGGGTACGGTACCACCACGAAAAAAGAGCTGACCGGCTCGGTCTCCTCCCTCAAGAGCGATGATTTCAAACAAGGGAACATCACCAATCCGCTGCAACTGCTCCAGGGACAGGTTGCAGGCCTGAATATCGTACGCGCCGACGGCGGAGACCCCAACGGCGACTTTGAAATCCAGTTGCGGGGCATGACGACGATGGCCGGCGGCGCTTCGCCGCTGGTAGTCATCGACGGTGTCGTGGGCGGCGATCTGTCGAACGTCAGCCCTGACGACATCGCCTCGATCGACGTGCTGAAAGACGGTTCGGCCGCTGCGATCTACGGCACCCGGGGTACGAACGGTGTGATTCTGGTGACGACGAAAAAAGCCCATGCGGGGGAGAACCGTATCGAATTCTCGGCTTATGTCGCCATGCAAAGCGTGGACAAAAAACCCGACGTGATGTCGGCAAGCGAATACCGCAACACGATCCGGCAATATTTCCCCGACAAAGCGTCATCGTACGATTTCGGCGGATCGACGGACTGGTTCGACGCCGTCACGCGCAAACACCCTGTAAGCCAAAATTATAACGTATCCTCATCGGGCGGCTCCGCAAAACTCAACTACCGCGCCAGCGTCTCCTACACCAACGACATCGGGCTGGTGAAAAAAACCGGGAACGAGAAACTCCGCGGACGTCTGAACGTGAGCCAGTCGCTCATCCGGGATCGGCTGAAAGTGGATTATAATTTTGCGTACACCACCGGAA
This sequence comes from Alistipes onderdonkii, assembly GCF_025145285.1. Taxonomy (NCBI): domain Bacteria; kingdom Pseudomonadati; phylum Bacteroidota; class Bacteroidia; order Bacteroidales; family Rikenellaceae; genus Alistipes; species Alistipes onderdonkii. The sequence goes on along the minus strand of NZ_CP102251.1, from coordinate 2,050,006 downwards.
AAGGCTCCTATGCCGACAAGTTCATCATGCGGCAGGCCGTATTGCGCAACCCGACCGAACCCATTTACGAAACCAGCGGCAACAACCCCCAGTACGGCAAATACTTCTTCTCGCCGGGAATCGACTACCACAACCCCGTGGCGATGCTCGAACAACGTGACGACGAAGGCATCCGCAAAGAGTTCTCGGGCAGCGTCAATGCTTCGCTGCGCATCATAGACGGTCTGAAAATCAGTGCCATGGGCGCCATCATCGAGCGTTCGGAACGCTATGGGCACTATTACGGCCGCTATTACCCGGTAAATATCGGCAACAACGGGACGGCGGAAACTTACAACGACCACTACAAGAACAAGATGCTCGAAGCGACGATCGATTATTCGGGCACGTTCGGCGACCACAAACTGCAAGCCATCGCCGGTTACTCGTTCAGCGAGGAAAGTTCGGAAAGCTACGACCAGATGAACTACAAGTTCGATACGGACATCTTCGGGTTCCACAACATCGGCAGCGGCGGGGCGCTCAAGGAAGGGCTCGCCTCGATGGGCAGCAGCAAGGAAGACAACCGGCTCATCGCCTTCTTCGGCCGCGTGATGTATAATTACAAGGAAAAATACCTCTTCTCGGCATCGGTGCGCTATGAAGGTTCATCGCGTTTCGGCGACAACCACAAATGGGGAACCTTCCCGGCCGTGAGCCTCGGCTGGCGCATATCGCGCGAACCGTGGCTGAAGGACGCCAAATGGCTCAACGAGCTCAAGCTGCGCGCCGGCTTCGGCATCACGGGCAACCAGGAAATCGGCAACTACCGTTCGTTGTCGATCCTGCGCAAGGGTTCGTCGAATTTCTATTACAACAAAAAGTGGATCAGCACCTATGAACCCGGCAGCAATCCCAACCCCGACCTGCGCTGGGAGAAGAAAAAAGAGTTCAACGTCGGGCTCGACATGAGCGTGCTCGACAACCGGCTCAACGTCACGGTCGACTACTACAACCGCCGCACCAAGGATCTGCTCTACACCTATACCGTACCCGTACCGCCCAACCTCTACCCTTCGAAATTCGCCAACGTCGGCACGATCGACAACAAAGGTATCGAAGTGACGGTCAACGCCACGCCGATTTCACGCAAGAATTTCAGCTGGAACCTCGCGGCGACGATAAGCCACAACAAGAATAACCTGGTCAAATTCTCCAACGAGGATTACGAAATGGTACAGATCCAGACCGGCTACTTCCCCGACGACCTGAAAATGTATACCATGCGCATCGTCGAAGGCGGCTCGCTGGGCAACTTCTGGGGCCCGAAATTTATGGGATTCAACGATAACGGCGGTGCCATCTACGAAGACCTCGACGGTGTAGAGGGCATTACCGAAGCGGATTACCAGGTTATCGGCAACGCATATCCCGACGTGCTGCTTTCGCTGCAGAATACCTTCAGCTACAAACAGTGGAGCCTGAGCTTCCTGCTGCGCAGTTCCATCGGCAACGACGTCCTGAACCAGAGCCGTGTCTATTACGAAGGGTTCGGTTACTTCGGCACCCGCAATATTCTGCGCTCGACACTCGACCATGCCAACTACAAGGACGGCGCATACTATTCGTCGCGGTTCGTGGAGGACGGTTCCTATCTCAAACTCGACAACATCACGCTGAGTTACGATTTCAAGCTCAAATCGAAGGTCATCTCCAAGCTGCGCTGCTATGTCACGGCACAGAACCTCTTTACCATCACCGGCTACAAGGGCATCGACCCCGAAGTCAGCATCTCGGGCCTGCAACCCGGCATCGACTGGTATGATTTCTACCCCCGTACGCGTACATTCGTTCTCGGAGCAGCCATCGCATTCTAAATCATCCGACCAACAAACGAACCTATTATGAAAAAGATAGTATCAATCCTGTCCACGATATTCCTGCTAAGTGCAATACTGAGTTCCTGCACCGACCTGGAAGAGAATCCCTACTCCTCGATCCCGTCCGACGAATTCTTCAACAACGAAGAAGAATTCCTTATGAGCGCCGGGCGTATTTACGCTTATCTGGTACGCTATACCTGCTACCGCTGTATCTGGGGCACGATTTCCGTATCGACGGACGAGGCGGTCAGTCCCCTGCGCGAAGGAAACCAGTGGGTCGACGACGGCGTATGGCGCGACATGCACGCACACACGTGGAATTCGCAGATGCAGGATCTGCAAACGATCTGGGAGTTCCTTTTCGGCGGCATTTCGCTCTGCAACCAGATACTCTATGAGTTCGACCAGTCGTCGGTCGATTTCGAGGCCAAACCCAGCCTGGTAGCCGAGGTGCTGGTCATGCGCGCATGGTTCTATCTGAATGCCATGGATCTGTTCGGCAATGTTCCCTTCACCACCGACTTCTCGGACACGAGCCTGCCCAGGCAGGTGGATCGCAAGTTCCTCTTCTCGTTCATCGAACAGCAGATCAAGGATAACGTCGGCCTGTTACAGGACGTGCCTACCGCCTCGAACTACGGCCGCGTAACCAAGGCGATGGCTTACACCACGCTCGCCAAACTGTACATCAATGCGCAGGAGTGGATCGGCGAGGCCAAATGGGACGAAACCATCGCTGCCTGCGACCAGGTGATCGGCTTCGGGCAACTGGAGATAGAACCCGACTACTTTTCGAACTTCAAGGTGGACAACACCTCGTCGAAGGAGAATATATTCGTCATCCTCTATGACAAAGTTTACACGTCGCAAAACTGGTGGCACGTCTTCCGGTTCCACCAGCTGACGCTCAACAGCCTCTCGCAACAGACCTACGGCATCCTCGACTTTTGCTGGAACGGCTTTGCCGCAACCGAGTCTTTCTATAACAAGTACGATCCGAAAGACATCCGGCGCAGGCAATGGCTCGCGGGCCCCCAGTACGACATGTCGGGCAATCCGCTCCTGATGCAAAACGGGCAGCAGCTCGACTACACGCCGCATATCACCTCGCTGTTCGACTTCTCGAACCCGGCAAAATCGAACGAAGGCGTCCGCTCGGCCAAATACGAATATGCGAACGGGCTGCAAGGCGAATGCATGGACAACGACTATGTGGTCTACCGTTATGCCGACGTGCTGATGATGAAGGGCGAGGCGCTCGTGCGCCAGGGGCATGCCGATCTGGCCGTTCCCCTTTTCAACGAGGTGCGCCGCCGCACGGGGCTGGAAGACTACAAGGCCGCCGATCTGACACTCGATGAAATTTACGACGAACGGGGCCGGGAATTTGCATGGGAAGGATTACGTCGCCAGGATATGATCCGGTTCGGCAAGTGGAGCGAAGCACGCGACCTGAAACCGGCCGTCAGCCCGGCATACACGAAACTTTACCCTATTCCGGCCAACATCCGCAAGACCAACACGAACCTCAAACAAAACGACGGATATACCGATTGAACACCACCCCGCCCTGCCGGTTTGTAGGAACCGGCAGGGCGGGATAAACAGCCACACAGAAAAAACACCATGTCAGAATCAAAAATTCTCGTAATCGGCAGTTCGAACACCGATATGGTCATCTGCACCGGACACTTACCCCTTCCCGGCGAGACGGTCATCGGGGGCACCTTCTTCATGAACCCGGGCGGCAAAGGCGCCAACCAGGCCGTCACAGTGGCGCGTCTGGGCGGAAGGGTCTCCTTCATCTGCAAAACAGGCAGCGACATCTTCGGACACCAGGCCAACCAGTTGTTCAATGAAGAAGGGATCGACACTTCGTATGTATTTTCCGACACGAAAAACCCGTCGGGCGTGGCCCTGATTACCGTAGATACCGACGCTGAGAACTGCATCGTCGTCGCACCCGGAGCCAACGCACATCTCACCCCGAACGACCTCAAACGGTCGGCCGAGGCGGTCGAAGCGGCCGATATCATCCTGTTGCAACTCGAAATCCCGATGCAAACCGTGGAAGCCGCAGCCGCCATGGCATACCGGCTGGGCAAGAAGGTCGTCCTGAACCCGGCCCCGGCCTCGAAGCTCTCCGCCGGACTGCTCGAAACGCTCTACGCGATCACCCCAAATGAAACCGAAGCCGAAGCCATTTCCGGAATCCGCATCACCGATGAACACACGGCCGAAGAAGCCGCCCGTAAAATCGCGTCGATGGGCGTGTGCAACGTCATCATCACGCTCGGAGCCAAAGGGGCCCTGGTCTTCGACGGGGAACACTGCGAAGTCGTCCCGGCATATAAGATACAGGCTGTCGACACGACCGCCGCGGGCGATGTGTTCAACGGGGCGCTGGTCGTAGCCCTTTCCGAGGGGCGGACACTTCCCGAAGCCGTGCGTTTCGCCTGTAAAGCCTCGGCCATATCGGTGACACGCCCGGGTGCGCAAAATTCCGTACCTTACCGTACCGAAGTCGACGTATTCAACCTATAACGCTAAAACAGACCCGACCATGAAAAAAACCTTTTTGTTACTCTGCACGGCCGCGACCATCGTCTCGTGCAATGCCCGCCCGGCGCCCCGCGAGCTCCCGGAACAGGTCACCCTCACCAAAGAACGGCTGCTCGACAAAATCAAGGGCGGCTGGGCCGGCCAGACTATCGGATGCACCTACGGCGGCCCGACGGAATTCAAATTCAACGGCACGATGATCCAGGAATACACCCCGATCCCGTGGCCGGAACACTACATCAAATGGTGGTATGAAAACACCCCGGGACTTTACGACGACGTATACATGGATCTGACGTTCGTCGAAGTTTTCGACCGCCTGGGCATCGACGCCCCGGTGGATTCGCTCGCCGCAGCCTTCGCCAATGCCGGCTACGTACTGTGGCACGCCAACCAGGCCGCACGCTACAACATCCTCAACGGCATCCGCCCGCCCGAATCGGGGCACTGGATCAACAACCCCCATGCCGACGACCTCGACTTCCAGATCGAAGCCGATTTTGCGGGGCTCATGTCCCCGGGCATGCCCAACGCGGCCTCGGAGTTCTGCGACCGCGTGGGACACATCATGAACTACGGCGACGGCTGGTACGGCGGAGTTTACGTGGCAGCGATGTATTCGCTTTCGTTCGTCTCGGACGACATCGGATTCATCGTCGAGGAAGCCTTGAAAACCATCCCCGAACAGAGCCGCTATTACCGGTGCATGAAAGACGTCATCGCCTGGCACAAGCAGTATCCCGGCGACTGGAAACGCACCTGGTTCGAATGCGAAAAGAAATGGAGCTCGGATATCGGCTGCCCGGACGGCGTATTCGTGCCGTTCAACATCGACGCCGTGATCAACAGCGCCTACATCCTTATCGGCCTGCTTTACGGCGAGGGCGACTTCTCGAAGACACTCGATATCGCCACCCGCTGCGGACAGGATTCGGATTGCAACCCGGCATCGGCCGGCGGTATCCTGGGCGCAATGCTCGGGTACGGCAACATCCCGGAAAAATGGATGCGCAACCTGCGTGAAGTGGAAGATATGGACTTTGCCTATACCGACATCTCGCTCAACCGCACCTACGAAATGAGTTTCTGTCAGGCTTTGGAAGTGATCCGCCGCAACGGCGGTTCCGTAGGTGAAACCGACGTGACCATCGCATGCCAGCAACCCGTACCCGTCCGTTTCGAACAGTCGTTCGAAGGGCATTATCCGACCGAACGCCGTTCGATACACAAATCGCTTCCCGAAGCCGGCGGAATCGAATTCGACGGCATCGGAGCGGTATTGACGGGCGCCCTGCGCTGCCCCGACGAATCGTACGTCGCCGAAGTAACCTTCTCGATCGACGGACAACCGGTCGAACGGGTCAAGCTCCCGGCGCTTTACCGCACCCGCCGCCATGAACTGTTCTGGCGTTACCGGCTCCCGTCCGGCCCCCACCGCATCACGGCCGAATGGCATAACCCGCGCAAGGATGCATCGCTGCAAATCCGCGACCTGTTGGTATACGGCAGCACTCCGCAAGCTGCCGGGAATTAATCCGAACCCCGTAAATTCGACGCATTATGTTTATCGTTCAAAGTTATCCCCTGGCAATCGCTTTTTGCTTCATCACCATGCTGTGCTGGGGCTCCTGGGGCAACACCCAGAAACTGGCGGCCCGCACGTGGCGCTATGAACTCTTCTATTGGGACTACGTGGTCGGTGTGCTGCTCTTCTCCTTGCTGTCGGCCTTCACGCTGGGCAGTTTCGGCGCCGAAGGGCGCGGTTTCCTCGCAGACCTGGCACAGGCAGACGCAGGCAGCCTCTTCTCGGCATTCATGGGCGGCGTGATATTCAACGCTTCGAACATCCTGCTTTCGGCCGCCATCGCCCTCTGCGGCATGTCGGTAGCTTTTCCCGTGGGTGTGGGGCTCGCGTTGGTACTGGGCGTGCTGATAAATTATTTCAGCGCAGCCAAAGGCGACCCGACCTTCATTTTCATCGGGGTACTGCTCATTGCCGCAGCGATCGTCATGAACGGATTCGCCTACAAGAAAGCCCAGACCGAAAAACGCAGGCTCACGACAAAGGGCATTCTCATTTCGGTTGCGGCCGGCATCATCATGGCATTCTTCTACCGTTTCGTGGCCGCTTCCATGGATCTGAACGATTTTGCCGCCCCCGCAGCCGGCAAAATGACACCCTATACAGCCGTATTCATCTTCGCCGTCGGGGTTTTCGTCAGCAATTTCCTGTTCAACACCGTCGCGATGAAACGTCCGGTGGACGGAGAACCCGTGCGGATCGCCGACTATTTCAAAGGCGGCCTCAAAACCCACATGGTCGGCGTGTTGGGCGGTATGATCTGGTGCCTGGGAGAATCGTTCAGCATGATCGCTTCGGGCAAGGCCGGGGCGGCGATCTCCTACGGCCTGGGACAGGGTGCTACACTCGTATCGGCACTCTGGGGAATACTGATCTGGAAAGAATTCAAGGGGGCTCCCAAAATCTCCCGCAGGCTCAACCTGGGAATGTTCCTGCTGTTCCTCACCGGGCTCGGAATGCTGATCTATGCGGGCGCTTAGACGGCTGAATACCCTATTGAAAAATCCCGAAGCATCGGCTTCGGGATTTTTATTTTGGCCGGCAGCCATCGGCACCCCACGCCCGCACACCGGACGCGGCCGGGAGTAGCCAGGCGCCGTAATGAGCTACCCGACAATGACCCGGAAACGGCATTTCTCGCCGCCCGACAACACGGTCTCGAGCTCTTCCACGCGGATGTCCCTGCCGGGCAGCAGCTCCTCCAGGACATAGAGGATGCTTTGGCGGGAGCATTCGCAATGGGCCGCAGAGTCCACGAACCCGGCATCGACCTGCGGGCAGAGGCACCGGGGATACCCGACCTCGTAGACCCGCCCCGGCTCGATGACGTCCGCAAAAAAATACTCCGAACGTCCGTATTTCGTATACTGCCGGTCGAGGTCGCAGCCGCATTCTTCGAATTGCCTGCGTAGTTCCGTCAGGACGACATCCTTGACACAATCGACGGCACACGGCCGGTAAAGCGCCCCGCGCACATCGGCCGGGAGTTTTGCGATGCCCTCCTCCAGAATCCGGTAGAAGGACTTGACTTGCTGTTGATTATCGTTTTCCATAGTATATTTCATATTATCAGGAGGGGCATACTCCGAGCCGACGGAAGCGCCCGGAAGCCGCCCCGGGCCCTTTTCAAGCGGGCCCGATATATTTTCCGACGAACTCCCCGACGCGGCGCGTGTATTCCTCCCGGTTGTCGCGGTACGAAGCGGCATGTCCGGCACCCGGCACGAGCCACAGCTCCTTGTCGCCCGGTTTCGCCTCGAAAAGCGGGCGAACCATCCAGGTGGGGACATAATCGTCGGCATCGCCGTGGATGAAGAGCATCGGCAGGCGGCATTTTGCGACCTGCGCCAGCGAAGAGGCCTCGCGGAAATTCCACCCGTATTTCAGGTCGCACAGCCAACTGGCCGCATACAGCAGCGGGAATGCCGGCAGCCCGAACGACGACTTCAGTTCCTTGGAGAACTCGTCCCAGACGCCCGTATAGCCGCAATCTTCGACAAAGCACCTGACGTAGGGCCGTTGGGGCTCGCCCGAGGCCATCATCGTCGTGGCAGCTCCCATCGAGATGCCATGCACGGCCATCCGCGTATCGCCGCCGAAAATCCCGTCGGCAACCTCCATCCAGTGCAGCAGATCGAAGCGGTCGAGCCACCCCATGCGGATTGCCCGCCCTTCGCTCTGCCCGTGGTAATGCAGATCCGGCAGCAGGATGTTATACCCCAGGTCATGGTTATAGAGATAGCCGATCATCAACATCCGCACGGCGCAGTCCGTATAACCGTGGACGATAACCGCCGTGCGGTCGGTCGGCACGGGAGCCGCCGCATAGAGGGCATGCAGCCGGACGCCCCGGGGGTCGGCGATCACGGTGTCGCGCAACGCCCCGGCCGTCTGTAAACTGTCCACCCACGGGCGCAGGAAAGGGTATTCGGCATACATGTATTCATAGGCCGTGGCATTCTTTTCCCGCATCTTGGCATCGGGCCGCAGCGAGAACGCGAGCATATAGAAACTGCCGCCGATAACCGCAGCTATCGGCAACAGGATAAAAACGGCTATGATTCGCCTGATCCGCTTCTTCTTCATAATAAAAAGTTATACTGCGGTGTTCCCCGGCAGGAACACCCCAATAGTCCCCGGCACAGGATACCGCCAGTCCGGTCTCCGCATCGCCCGGAATCCCCCGTTACGAGCCGTACCGGCCAGCCGCCCCACACCCTCGCCGGCACGGGAAAACCATCCGGCAGCCGGTTCCGGGAGCGCGGTCACTCCTCCCGCAATACCGTGCCAAGATGCGTGAGCATTGCGACGTCCGTACGAGGCAGCACCGGCGTTCGCGGATCCCGCAACTTCGGCACAGCCTGCGGACAGGACGCCAACGGCGTGCCGTCCCGGCTGGCCGGGCTCCCGGCGACACGAGTTATGACAACGCCATCGTCCCCGAACGTTACTTCGCAACAGCCAGCTTCGCCCGGATATGCGCCAGCATGTCGTCCGTCATGCGCGAGAGATCCCACTCGGGTTTCCAGCCCCACTCCTCACGGGCGCAGGTGTCGTCAAGCGAATTGGGCCAGCTCTCGGCGATCTCCTTCTTCACGGGGTCGACGTCGTAGTCCATCTTAAAATCGGGCAGCCGTTTCCGGATCTCGGCACAGATGATCTCCGGGGTGAAACTCATCGACGCGATATTGAAGCTGTTGCGGTGCACGAGCTTCGCGGGGTCGGCCTCCATCAGTTCGACGCAGGCACGCAGCGCATCGGGCATGTAGATCATGTCCATATAGACGTCCGACGGCACAGGGCAGGTGAACCGGCCCGACCGGATCGCCTCGTAGTAGATCTCGACGGCGTAGTCGGTCGTACCGCCGCCCGGCAGCGTGACGTTGGAGATAATGCCCGGGAAGCGTACCGAACGGGTGTCCACGCCGTATTTATGGTGGTAGTAGTTGCCCAGCATCTCGCCCGTGACCTTGCAGATACCGTAGATGGTCGTCGGCTGCATGATCGTATCCTGCGGGGTCTTGTCCTTGGGGGACGAGGGGCCGAAGGCGCCGATCGAGCTGGGCGTGAAGAGGGAGCAATGGTGCTGGCGCGCCACCTCGAGCGAGTTGTTGAGCGCCCCCATATTGACGTTCCAGGCCATCTGCGGGTTACGTTCGCCCACAGCCGAGAGCAAAGCGACCAGGTTGAAGATCGTATCAATATGGTAACGCGCCACGACCGAAGCCATTGCCGTCGCATCGAGCGCATTGAGCACTTCGAAAGGGCCGGCCTCGCCGAGGGCCTTGCATTCGCGCATGTCTGTCGCCACGACATTGTGGTCACCGTAAATTTTGCGCAGATAGACTGTCAGCTCGGAACCAATCTGGCCTCCGGCACCTACTATTAGTATACGTTTCATGAGCATGGGTTATAATTCAAAAGTAAAGGTAGAAAATAATTGTGAATTTTTCACAATTTTTTGGTCTTTTCATTTTTCTTATGTACTTTTGCACCACTCGAACGGGAAATGTTGCTGTTGTAGCTCAGTGGTAGAGCACTTCCTTGGTAAGGAAGAGGTCACGAGTTCAATCCTCGTCAACAGCTCTGAAAATCAAGCGGTTGCCAAAACAAGGCAGCCGCTTTTTTCGTGCCGATCGGTGAAGAAATAACAGGCAGAACATACTGATTAGGCGCTTGGACTTTTGGAGGCATTAGCCGAATAATACCACTTAATACAAATAGTTACATAAATTTGCGCAGGGGGGGGGTAACTTTTGGATATCCATGGATAAAATAGTATATTTGACAGAATAACCATTCAAGAGCATGAATGACATTATTGCACAGGTAATTGCCATTATCGGATACGGCAACGATTATTTGCAAGTGGGTAACTTGCTATACGATTTCGATTCGAATTGTATTTTCCAATATTGTAAATCTGTCGACTTTATATATCAAAAGAAAAAAGGCCTGTTTTCCAAGAAAGTCGAGATGCTGGTAGCTGATAGTCCAACCGGATGGTTTAAATATCTTAACGAAAAAGGATGCTTGAAACTCAGGCTGCACTTCAAGTCGCAAAGGCCGGACGATTATATGACGGCAGGTTTTGTCGGAGGTGGAGGGATTTGGTTAATAGAAACTGTTTTCGAAGATCATTCAGACTTTTGGAATGCCGAATGGAGTAGTATAAATCAAAATGCACCCGACAATAAAATATGGCAGGTAAAATACAAGTGCATATCTAAGGATCGTCCGACGATCGACAAACAATATGACTTATTAGAAATTAAAACCCGACTTAAGGATTCTTTGACTCGAATTGAAAGTTTCGCTCTTGAAGAAAATTTGGAATATTGGGGTAAGTTATTTGAAAGCGCAAGACGGCTATTAGATGAAAAGAACCCATATAAGGATTCATATTTGCAAGATATACTACCAAAGAATAACTATTCAATCGACGCGCTCCAATTATTATTCGCGGCTTTTTCTTCCTTTGTTTTCGGAGGAATGGGGTCATGGAATGATGGAGTTGCAAAGAACCACAAGAAACATAAAGAGCTTTCAAAAATCTTATACGAAGATATTGTCGATGCAATAGTTAGCGCAGTCAATTCATTCTGATAAATAGTAAAATCCTTGTAACATGGGTTACAAGGATTTTTTCTTTTTCGGCGACAAGGTGAAGTGCCAGACCATGCCGCCGATTTACAACTAAAATGCAACCATCATTCGAACAGCGGCGCCACGCACCTTCCGATAGCAATAACGTGTAAAAACCGAAAAACAAATGACCGGGGTAAAACAGATCTCAGTCACGACCGCCGCAATTCTGCCCCACCTCTTGAATAATTAAGTAAGGAATCCGATATTACCCGGTACGATACCGGCTACGACCGGCAAAACCGACGACCGGCACGCCTTTTTCCATCTATTTCACCAATATTATTCCCAAACTGGACTATACGGGAACAGTGTTTGCCGTAACTTTGCCTGGTAAACGGACGCCATCATGAAAATAACGGTCAATCCCGCAATACGGCACGTGCAACCCTTTATCGAACGGCTCCCGGAGGTTTTCCACGTCTCGGGCGAGGTGCTCCACGACGGGCGCAACCAGATCCGGGCTTTCGACATCGGGGGCGAACGCCTTGTCGTCAAACGCTATAAGCGCCCCAATGTGTTCAACAGGTTCATGTATTCGTTCTTCCGCAAGAACAAGGCCTGCCGCGCCTACGAGCACGCCCTGCGCCTGCGCGGGATGGGCTTCGACACCCCGGAACCGGTGGCATGGAGCGAATACCGCAAGGGCGGCCTGATCGCCGACGCCTATTTCGTTTCCCGCCGGTCGGAGCTCACCCCGCTCCCGCAGACCATGAAACAGTTCCCGGCGCCGGACACGCTGCCCGTACTCGAAGCCTTCGCCCGCTTCACCGTCCGCCTCCATGAGCAAGGGATCTGCCACGAGGATTTCAACCAGACCAACATCCTCTGGGAATACGACGGTGCGACAGGCAGCTACCGTTTCCAGCTGATCGACATCAACCGCATGAGATTCCACGCCCGGCCGCTGCGCCCCGACGAATGCATGATCAACCTGCGGCGGCTGAGCTGCCCGGCCGTCCCGTTCCTGTACATATTGGATCGCTACGCCGACATACGCGGGTGGGACATCAACGACACGCTGCTGCGGGGGGTTTTCTTCCGTCTGCTCTTCGGCCGCCGCCAGCAGTTCAAAAAGCGGTTCCGGAAACGGAAATCGGCCGCCGCAGGCAAAAAACAGGGCTGAAAATTTGGATTCCGCAAATATTTTACTACATTTGCCGCTGTTAATCCCCACGAGAGATGAGACTTTACGGTTTTGCATATTACTTTTTTTACTTTTTCTTTTATAGCAAGAGGAAGAGCGGGGTTGTATGCAATTAGCTGTATGATACAATAGAGTGAAAACACGAAGGATCCCGTTCTGCAAAGAGCGGGATTTTTTAATGCCTAAAATTCGATTATGAAACGCATCACCATACAAGGACAACCCGGATGTTTCCACGAAACCGCCGCCAGGTGCAGTTTCCCCGGCGAGCAGGTCGAAATCCTGCCCTGCGACAGCTTCGACCAGCAGTTCGCCCGCATGGCCGCCGACCCGACGCTGCTGGGCATCGCGGCCATCGAAAACACCATCGCAGGCAGCCTGCTTCCCAACCACGAGCTGCTGCGGCGCAGTTCGCTCGCCGTCATCGGCGAATACAAACTCCGCATCTCGCACGTACTGGCAGCACTGCCGGGGGAGGCGCCCTGCGACATCGGCGAGGTGCACTCGCACCCGATCGCCCTGATGCAGTGCGGCGATTACCTGAAAGCCCATCCGGCGATGAAAGTCGTCGAACGCGACGACACGGCGGGCAGCGCCCGCGAAATCGCCGAACAACGGCTCCGCGGCACGGCCGCCATCTGCGGCGCCGGGGCGGCGGAGCTCTACGGGCTCGAAATCCTGGAACGGGGCATCGAGACCAACAAACACAACTTCACGCGCTTCCTCCTGCTGGCCGACCGCAGCTGCGCCGCAGGGTTCACCGACCCGGCGCGCACGAACAAGGCATCGCTGGTCTTCTCGCTGCCCCACACCCAGGGAAGCCTTTCCAAGGTGCTCACCCTGCTCTCCTTTTACGAAATCAACCTCTCGAAAATACAGTCGCTGCCGATCATCGGCCGCGAGTGGGAATACCGCTTCTACGTGGACGTCACCTTCGACGACGCGGTGCGTTACCGGCAGGCCATCGAAGCGGCGCGGCCGCTGACGAGCGACTTCCGCATCCTGGGCGAATACGCCGAATGCCCCAACCCGGTAATCTGACAAGGAACAAACGATAAAAACGAAAAACATAAAAACCATGAACGACTTACAACCCATCAATCTCCCGGGGCTCGACCCCCGTCGGCCGCTGGTCATCGCGGGGCCGTGCAGCGCCGAAACCGAAGAGCAGGTAATCGAAACAGCCCGCGAACTGGCCGCGGAGGGCTTCAAGCTATTCCGCGCCGGACTGTGGAAACCGCGCACCAAACCGGGCGGGTTCGAGGGCGTAGGCGTCGAAGGCATAGCCTGGCTGCAACGCGTAAAACGCGAAACGGGGATGTATACCGCCACGGAGGTCGCTACGCGCAAGCATGTCCTGGCAGCGATAGAAGGCGGCATCGACATGATCTGGATCGGGGCCCGCACGACGGCGAACCCGTTCGCCATGCAGGAGATCGCCGATGCGCTGCGCGGGCACGATATCCCGGTGCTGGTGAAAAACCCCGTGAGTCCCGACCTCGAATTGTGGATCGGCGGCGTGGAACGCATCTACAACGCCGGCATCCGCCGCCTGGGTGTCATCCACCGCGGGTTCACGTCGATCGACAAAAGCCTCTACCGCAACCACCCGATGTGGTCGATCCCCATCGAGCTGCACCGCCGCCTCCCGGGGCTGCAGATATTCTGCGACCCGAGCCATATCGGCGGGCGCCGCGAGCTGATCGCCCCCCTCTCGCAGCAGGCCATGGACCTGGGGCTCGACGGGCTGATCATCGAGGCCCACTGCTCGCCCGACTGCGCATGGAGCGACAAGGCGCAGCAGGTGACGCCACAGGGACTGGCCTACATCTGCCGCAACCTCGTGATCCGCGAAACCAACGCCACGACCGAAAGCCTGACCGAACTGCGGTCGCAGATCGACAAGCTGGACGACGAACTGCTCGAACTGCTCTCGCGGCGCATGCGCGTCTCGCGCGATATCGGGCAGTACAAGAAGGAGCACAACATGCCCGTGTTGCAGGCGCAGCGCTACGAGGAACTGCTGGCCCGGCGGGCGGATCAGGCCATCCGGATGGGGATGGACCGGGAATTCATGCGCTCCGTCCTGCAGGCCATCCACGAGGAGTCGATCCGGCAGCAGATGGCCGTGCTGGGTGAGTGAGAGTCTGTTACATTTCGGTTAAATATGCGGCACGGGAGGTGCAAAAAGCGGTTTGTTACGTACTTTTGAGCCGGATTCCAATCCGTAACAGTTATGACAAAGTACAAAATCCTGGTAGTCGACGACGAAGAATCGCTGTGTGAGATTCTGCAGTTCAACCTCGAGGTCGAGGGCTATGAGGTCGACGTGGCTTACAGCGCCGAACAGGCGCTCGACATGCATCCCGAACGTTATTCGCTGATTCTGCTCGACGTCATGATGGGCGAAACGAGCGGATTCAAGATGGCGCGGCAGCTCAAGTCCCGCCCCGAGACGGCAGGCGTGCCGATCATTTTCTGCACGGCCAGGGACACCGAGGACGATACGGTGGCAGGACTCAACATCGGGGCCGACGACTACATCGCCAAGCCCTTTTCCATCCGCGAAGTGCTGGCACGCGTACGCAGCGTGCTGCGCCGCACGGCACAGCCGGCCGCCGAAGAGAAGGCCGTGGCGTTCGAAGGGCTGCGGATGGATCTCACGCGCAAGGTCTGCACGATCGACGGGGAGCCGCTGGCGCTGACCAAAAAAGAGTTCGAGATCCTGGCGCTGCTGCTCTCCTCGCGCGGCAAGATATTCTCGCGCGAAGAGATCCTGCGGCAGGTGTGGAGCGACGAGGTAATCGTGCTCGACCGCACCATCGACGTGAACATCACGCGCCTGCGCCGTAAGATCGGCCCCTATGGGGAACACATCGTAACACGCCTGGGCTATGGCTACGGTTTTGAGGAATAGGTTTTCCTACCACAGGCGGCTGTTCCTGCTGCTGTTCGCCTTCTCGTGGGCGCTGGTGGCCTGCTTCGTCACCTTCCAGTACAGCCGCGAAAAGCGCTTCAAGGCCGAGCGGCTCGATGCCCGGCTGCAACTCTTCAACCTGCGCCTGCTCGACGCACTCGGCGAGGGCACCGCACCCGGGGCATTCCTCACCGGACATCCCCTTCCTTACGGCGACCTGCGCGTAACGGTCATCGACGACGACGGGCGCGTCCTGTTCGACAACTCGGCCGACTCGCTGCCCGCAGCCAACCACCTCGGGCGCCCCGAAGTCACTGAAGCGATCGCCCATGGCACCGGTTACACCATCCACCGCCACTCGGAAAGCACCGACCAATACTATTTCTATTCGGCCATGAAGGGCGACGGGATCATCGTCCGCTCGGCCGTCCCCTACTCCGTTTCGCTGCGCGAAGTACTCGCGGCCGACTGGGAATTCCTGTGGTTCATGCTGGGCGTCACGCTGCTGATGAGCATTGCGGCTTACTTCACGACCCGCCGCCTGGGGCACAACATCACACGCCTGAACGAATTTGCCGAGCACGCCGAGCGGGGCGAGCGGATCGACGACAAAGAGACCTTCCCCCACGACGAGCTGGGCGACATCTCGAACCACATCATCCGCCTCTACGCCCGCCTGCAACGCACGACGGCCGACCGCGACCGGGAACATGCCCTGGCGCTGCACGAAGAGCAGGAGAAAATCCGTATCAAGAAACAGCTCACCAACAACATCAACCACGAGCTGAAGACCCCCGTGGCCGCGATACAGGGTTATCTGGAAACGCTGCTGGCCAACCCCTGCCTGACGGCGGAGAAACGCACGGCGTTCCTCGAAAAGAGCTGTGCGCAGGTCGAACGGCTGCGGCACCTGCTCTCCGACGTGGCGACCATCACGCGCATGGACGAGGGCAGGGAGCTCATCGGCAAGGAACCCGTGGTGCTGAACGACCTGATCGACGAGGTCAGGGCCGACATGGAGCTGCGCCCCGAGGGGCAGCGGCTGCGCGTGAACTGCGATTTCCGAGGCCCGGTCGAGGTCGAGGGCAACCCCTCGCTGCTGAGTTCCGTCTTCCGCAACCTGGCGGACAACGCCGCGGCCTACTCGGGCGGGCGCGACATCTTCATCCGCCTGCTTTCGGACACGGCAGAGGCATGCACGATACTTTTCGCCGACAACGGCATCGGCGTCGACGAAGAACACCTCCCGCACCTCTTCGAGCGGTTCTACCGTATCGACAAGGGGCGCTCGCGCAAGCTGGGCGGCACGGGACTCGGGCTTTCGATCGTCAAAAACGCCGTCGTGATCCACGGCGGGACGATCACCGTACGCAACGGCGAACGCGGCGGACTGGAATTCGTCTTCACCCTGCGCAAACATTCATAAGGGCGCAACCGGACTGTAACGTTTTTGTAATATTTGTTTCAGACCTTTACGGCGGAAAAATCCAGAAACAGAACAAACCATGAGTCCCCTATTCACTTGTATCGTAATCATCATGGGCCTGCTGGCCGTGATGGGCATCGTCGTGGGCGTGGCCAACGACGCGGTCAATTTCCTCAACTCGGCCCTGGGGTCGAAAGTCGCCCCGCGGCGCGTCATACTTTGGATCGCGGCCGCAGGCATCCTCGTCGGGACGCTCACGTCGAGCGGCATGATGGAGGTCGCCCGAAGCGGCGTATTCTACCCCGGGCAATTCTCCTTCCAGGAGATCATGATGCTCTTCCTGGGCATGATGCTCGGCAACATCCTGCTGTTAGACCTCTACAACACGCTCGGGCTGCCGACGTCGACCACCGTGTCGATGGTCTTCGGGTTGCTGGGCGCCGGGGTCGCGGCGGCGCTGTTCCATATTTGGGGCGACGCCGGGGCTTCCATAGCCGACCTTTCGCAATACATCAACACGGGCAAGGCCATGGCCATCATCGCGGCCATCCTGCTCTCCGTGGCGCTAGCATTCGCCGCCGGGTCGCTGTTCATGTACGTCTCGCGGCTGATCTTCTCGTTCCGCTTCGCACCGGTGTTCCGCCGCTGGGGAGCCGTATGGTGCGGCATCTCGCTGGCGGGCATCCTCTATTTCGCCCTGTTCAAGGGACTGAAAAGCTCGGGGCTGATCCCCACGTCGGTGGCGGACTACGTCGGGGAGCACGTGCTGGTAACGCTGCTGGCATTCTGGGCCGCATCGTCGGTGGTGCTGTGGCTGTTCCAGCGCATGCGGCTCAACATCATGCGCATCACGATCCTTTCGGGCACCTTCGCGCTGGCGCTGGCATTCGCGGGGAACGACCTGGTGAACTTCATCGGTGTGCCGCTTGCCAGCTACGACGCATGGCAGATCGCCCGCGAAGCCGGCAGCGAGTCGATCATGATGGGCGAACTGGCCGAACCGGCACGCGCCAATTTCCTGCTGCTGCTGGCATCGGGGCTGGTGATGGTGCTGACACTGTTCTTCTCGAAGAAATCGCAGCATGTCACCGAGACCGAGCTGTCGCTCGCCTCGCAGCACGAGGGTGAAGAGCGCTTCGGCTCGACGTTCATTTCGCGCAGCCTGGTACGTGCCACACTGGTACTCAACACGATGTGGACGGGGCTGATCCCCGTCCGCATGCAGAAGGCCATCGACCGGAGGTTCGAGCCGCTGCCCGCAGAGGAGCGTTCGTCGGCACCGTACGACATGATCCGCGCCGTCGTGAACCTCACGGCCGCCTCGATCCTGATCGCCATCGGCACTTCGTACCAGCTGCCGCTGTCGACGACCTATGTGGTATTCATGGTGGCCATGGGTTCGTCGCTGGCCGACCGCACCTGGGGACGCGAGAGCGCCGTATACCGCATTACGGGCGTGATGGCCGTCATCTCGGGCTGGTTCATCACGGCGCTCGGCGGATTCCTGATCGCCTTCGGCGTGACACTGCTCCTGCTGTGGGGCGGCTGGATCGCCGTGACGGTGCTCGTCGCACTCTGCGCATGGCTGCTGGTTCGCAGCCACCGCAACGTCGAGCAGATCAAGGCCGCCGAAACCAAAGAATTGCCCGTCGTCAAGGCCGAGACCCCGGACGAGGTGCTCTGCGTCTGCATCGGCGAGGTCTGCACGACGATGGAGCACGTGACGCGCATCTACAACCGTACGCTGGTGGCGGTATTCAAGGAGAACCGCAAGGTACTCAAAGAGATGGTACAGTCGTCGGACAAGCTCTTCGAAGAGGCGCGCGACCGCAAGTACGGCATCATGCCTACGCTGCGGCGCCTGCAACAGTGCGACATCGACACGGGACATTTCTACGTACAGGTGGTGGATTACCTCTCGGAGGTGACCAAGGCGCTGATCCACATAACACGCCCGGCATACGAGCACATCAACAACCACCACGAGGGGCTCACGAAGGAGCAGATCGTAGACCTGATGCGCGTGAACGACCAGGTAGAAGCGATCTTCGACAAGATCAACGACATGCTGCGCACCAAGGATTTCTCCGACCTGGACATGGTGCTGGAGATGCGCGACAAACTCTTCGACACGATCGTCGAGGCCATCAAGAGCCAGCTGCGCCGCATCAACGGCGACGAGACGGTGAGCACACGCGCCAGCGTCCTCTACCTGACGATCCTCAACGAAACCAAAACGATGATCCTGCAGGCCCGCAACCTGCTCAAGTCGCAGCATTATTTTTTGGAGCACAAAAAATAGCACGGGGCTCCTATACGAAATCCACCCGAACCCTCCTTTTCGAAGGAGGGTTTTTTGAACGCCCCGGCAAACGCAGCCGGAATACGACAGGCCGCCCCGCAAAAGCGGCGCCCGGGAAAAGCGGCCGGCAATCCGCCCCGCCGGAGGATTTTCCCGGACAGGGCGGCATTTGTCGCCGGAACGTAACGGGGCCGTCATTCGCCCGTAACGACGGCCCCGTATCTTTGCAACGTGGGAACCGGAAGAAGGTTTCCAAGTTGGTTTTAGGTTACATAAGTAGGTTAGTGGGAGATGCAGTGACGGGATGTCGCGGCATCTTCGTTTTTTCAGGGATATGGCATGGGAAGCGGAACCGCTGCGGTCATAGGGACAATTCCCCGGTGTCTCCCTGTGGAAAGGGAGGCCAGCGCGCAACCGGACAAGACCGGCGAATTATTTCTCCATGTCATGCAGGTGGATCTCCAGCGCACGCACCGAAATCTGGATTTCCCAAATCGACACGCCGAGCGACCCGATCAGCAGCAACAGCGCCGCACCGAAGACATAGGCGGAAAGGAGGATCAGGCCGATGTAGAGAAGGAACATCGTCACCACGCACAGGAACAGGCTCGTGACACCCAGGATCTGCATCGTACGCGTGAGGTGCAGGCGGCGGCGCAGGTTGTCGATCTGCGCACGGGTGACTTTCGAGGGGTGTTGCAGGTGTTGTTCCTTGAGCGTGCGAACCAGCTGGGCATAAGAAAGAAACCGGTTGGTATAGGCCAGCAGGATCAGCGAAACGGCGGAGAACAGCAGCGCCGGGGTGGTAAGTGTCAGCTCTTCCATAACGGGGATATTTTACTCCCGCAAAACTACGCAATAATCCCGCCCCGTGCAAACCCGCGGGCGGAAGCTCCCTATTGTTAGGTATTTTTTAAGTTTTTTTAAGAAAATACTCCGCAGGGTTCGGTATTGTGATAAAAATAACATACCTTTGTGGCTCCCAAATACGACAATTTTAATCTCATTTTGAATAACATTCTATGGAATTGAACAAAACCTTTATCGACGGGCTTTGGAGCAAGGAGATCAACGTCACGAGTTTCGTGCAGACGAACATCACCCCCTACCTGGGCGACGCGTCTTTCCTGCAGGGCCCGACCGAACGTACCAAGCACATCTGGAACCTCTGTCTCAAGGCACTCGAAGAGGAGCGCGCCAACAACGGCGTCCGCTCGCTGGACAACGCCACCGTCTCGACCATCACCTCGCACAAGGCGGGTTATATCGACAGGGAACAGGAGCTGATCGTGGGCCTGCAGACCGACGAGCTGCTCAAGCGGGCCATCAAGCCCTTCGGCGGCATCAACGTCGTATCGCGCGCCTGCAAGGAGAACGGCGTGGACGTGGACGAGAAGGTCAGGGATATTTTCACCCATTACCGCAAGACGCATAACGACGGCGTGTTCGACGTCTACACCGAGGAGATACGCTCGTTCCGTTCGCTGGGTTTCCTGACGGGCCTGCCCGACAACTACGCCCGCGGCCGCATCATCGGCGACTACCGCCGCCTGGCGCTCTACGGCACCAACCGCCTGATCGAAGCCAAGCAGCAGGACTTGCGCAACCTGACCGGCCCGATGACCGACGCCCGCATCCGCCTGCGCGAAGAGGTCGCCGAGCAGATCAAGGCGCTGAAGGAGATCCGCACGATGGGCGAATACTACGGGCTCGACCTGAGCCGCCCGGCGCATTCGGCACAAGAGGCCGTGCAGTGGGTTTACATGGCTTACCTCGCAGCCGTGAAGGAGCAGGACGGCGCCGCGATGTCGCTGGGCAACGTGTCGTCGTTCCTCGACATCTTCATCGAATACGACCTGGCGCACGGCAACATCGACGAGGTGTTCGCACAGGAGCTCATCGACCAGTTCGTCATCAAGCTGCGCATGGTACGCCACCTGAGGATGCAGTCCTACAACGACATCTTCGCCGGCGACCCGACGTGGGTGACCGAAGCCATCGGCGGGCGTTTCAACGACGGCCGCACGAAGGTGACCAAGACCTCGTTCCGTTTCCTGCAGACGCTCTACAACCTCGGCCCGTCGCCCGAGCCCAACCTCACGATCCTGTGGAGCCCCGACCTGCCGCAGGGATTCAAGGATTTCTGCGCCAAGGTTTCGGCAGACACCAGCTCGATCCAGTACGAGAACGACGAGCTGATGCGCGAAGTGCGCCATTCGGACGACTACGGCATCGCCTGCTGCGTATCGTACCAGGACATCGGCCGCCAGATCCAGTTCTTCGGCGCGCGCTGCAACTTGGCCAAGGCGCTGCTGCTGGCCATCAACGGCGGCCGCTGCGAGAATACCGGCACGCTGATGGTCAAGGGCATCCCCGCCCTTTCGGAGGGCCCGCTGCGCTTCGAGGAGGTGATGTGCAACTACAAAATGGTGCTGACCGAAATCGCCCGCGTCTACAACGAGGCGATGAACATCATCCATTACATGCACGACAAGTACTACTACGAGAAGGCGCAGATGGCCTTCGTCGACACCGACCCGCGCATCAACCTCGCCTACGGCGTAGCGGGGCTTTCGATCGCCCTCGACTCGCTCTCGGCCATCAAATATGCCAAGGTGACCACCCGCCGCAACGCCGAGGGGCTCAGCGAAGGCTTCGACATCCAGGGCGAATTCCCCTGCTTCGGCAACAACGACGACCGCGTAGACCACCTGGGCGTAGACCTCGTGTACTTCTTCAGCGAGGAGCTCAAGAAACTGCCCGTCTACAAGAACGCCCGCCCGACGCTTTCGCTGCTGACCATCACCTCGAACGTGATGTACGGCAAGAAAACCGGCGCGACGCCCGACGGACGTGCCAAGGGCGTGGCCTTCGCACCGGGTGCCAACCCGATGCACGGACGCGACAAGAGCGGTGCCATCGCCTCGCTCGCCTCGGTGGCCAAACTCCGTTACCGCGACTCGCAGGACGGCATCTCGAACACCTTTTCGATCGTCCCCAAATCGCTGGGCCCGACCGAAGAGGAGCGGATCGAGAACCTGGTGACGATGCTCGACGGTTACTTTACGAAGGGCGCACACCACCTGAACGTCAACGTGCTGAACCGCGCGATGCTCGAAGACGCCATGGAGCATCCCGAGAACTATCCGCAGCTGACGATCCGCGTATCGGGCTATGCCGTGAACTTCACCAAGCTGAGCCGCGAACACCAGTTGGAGGTCATCAGCCGCAGCTTCCACGAGAGGATGTAAATTTTCAGCCGCCACTGCCGCGCCACACCACGCCGGATTTCCGCCGCAGGCGGACACAAGCCCCTCCCAAGGGAGGGGTGCGGAGTGGGGTCGGATTTATAAATTGCGGCCTGCAGGCCGCAGATTACGCCGACCAACCGCGAGCAGGGCGACAATATTCAGATTATGCTTCGAATACATTCCTACGAATCGATGGGAACTTTCGACGGGCCGGGACTCCGGCTCGTCGTTTTCCTGCAAGGCTGCAATTTCCGCTGCCTCTATTGTGCCAACCCCGATACGATCGACGCCTGCGGGGGAAAGCCCACGCCTGCGGAAGAGATCCTGCGCATGGCCACAGACCAGAAACCGTTCTTCGGACGGCGCGGCGGGGTGACCTTCTCGGGCGGCGAGCCGACGTTCCAGGCCGCGGCGCTGGTGCCGCTTGTGCGGCAGCTGCACGGGGCGGGCATCCACGTCTGCCTCGACTCGAACGGCGGCGTCTGGAACCCGGCGGTCGAGGAGTTGCTGGGGCTGGTCGACCTGGTGCTGCTCGACGTCAAGCAGGCCGATCCGGAGCGCCACCGCACGCTCACGGGGCGCGACAACGCCCAGACGCTCCGCACGGCGGCATGGCTCGAAGAACACGGCAAGCCGTTCTGGCTGCGCTACGTACTGGTGCCGGGTTACAGCGACGCCGAGGCCGACATCCGCGCGCTGGGCGAACGGCTGGGCGGCTACAAACAGGTAGAGCGGGTAGAGATACTGCCCTATCACACGCTCGGCGTCCACAAGTACGAAGCAATGGGCAAAGAGTACAGGCTCGCAGGCGTACAGGAGAACACCCCGGAACAGTCGGAACGTGCCGCGGCGCTTTTCCGCGAATATTTCCCGACGGTCGTCGTGAACTGACCGGCAGGCGGCACCGGGCGCGGCGAACCGTGCGTCCCGGCGCAAGGACAGCCGGGAGACAAGGGCTCCGACGCAAGGGCGGGGTAAGAGCCGAGACGAAAGGCAAGGGCTGGGACGTAATGGCTGAAGCGCAAAGGGGGGGGGCAGGCAAGAGCTCTGACGAAAGAGCCGGGAGGCAAAAACCGAATGCCCGAACAAGGACGCAATGGCGGGCGAGACGGTGTATTCCGGCCCCAAACAGGACGGCAGGGCATAAAAAACCGCACGTCCCGGCACAAAAAACGGCGCACCGCTGCGAAAAAAATCGTGGCGGCACGCTTTTTTTCGTATCTTCGCAAAAATCCGATTAACCCCGACAAACAGATGGAGACCCGACTTCCCAACCCGAACGCCCCGGCCCGCGAACGCATCGGCTGGGTAGACCTGTTGCGCGTGACCGCCTGCTTCCTGGTGGTCTTTTCGCACTGCTGCGACCCCTTCGTCGGCCAGTTCGACAACGACCGCGCCGCATTCCTCACAGGAGCCTTTTCGGGCAGTTTCGTGCGCTGCTGCGTGCCGCTGTTCGTCATGATGACGGGCGTATTGCTGCTCCCGGTGAAAACCGGCCTCGCCGGCTTCTACCGCAAGCGCATCGGACGCATTCTCGCGGCACTCGTTTTCTGGTCGGTCGTGCTGCCGCTGCTTTATTACGTCTACCTCAATTACGTCACCGCAAGCCAGAGCCCGGCGATCGACCCCGAAAATTTCACCTGGGGCGCCACGCTGCACAAACTCTGGACATTCGTATTCAATTTCACGTTCGACACCACGCCGTTGTGGTACCTCTACATGCTCGCAGGGCTGTATTTGATCATGCCCGTGGTCAGCGCATGGCTCGAGAGGGCCTCGCGCAGCGAACTCAAAACGTTGCTCGGCGTATGGGGCGTGACCCTGCTGCTGCCCTACGCCAAGATGTTCGCGCCGATGCTGGGCTACACGGGGAATTTCGGAAACATGGGGCTCTACGGCGTCTGCGACTGGAACGAATTCGGGACGTTCTACTACGTCTCGGGCTTCGCGGGTTACCTCGTGCTGGCATACTACCTGGTGAAATTCCCGCCCGCATGGGACTGGCGCCGGACACTGGCCGTCTGCATCCCGATGTTCATTGCGGGCTACCTGATCACGGCCTTCGGATACGTCGCCCTGCAAAACCACTTCCCGGGCAACTACGCGTACCTTGAGATCGTATGGTATTTCGCGGGCATCAACGTCTTCATGATGACCTACCCGGTCTTCGTGATCGTGCGCAAGCTGGACTTCAAGCCCCGCGCATGGCTCTCGCGGCTGGCGGGCGCGACGTTCGGCATCTACCTCTGCCACTTCATCCTCGTGCAGGCGGGTTATGACCTCGTCGCCCGGATTCCGGCACTGCCGACGCTCCTGCGCATCCTGCTGATCGCATGCCTCGCCTTCGCCGCAAGTTACCTCGTGGTGGCGGCCATGCAGCGTTTCCGCGTGACACGGCGGTTCGTACAATAGCCCGGTTCCGGGCATGCCGTACGGGGCGGGGTGCTACCAGCACTCCGCCTTGTCTTTGAGTGAGGGGATACGGTCGCGGGTATAGACCGGGTTTTTGATGCCGCGGCGCCGCTGGCCCACGTAGTCGACCAGCAACAGGAATGCCTGGCGCCCGAGCAGGATGATCGCCACGAGGTTGATGAGGGTCATGAAGGCCATCGTGATGTCGGCCAGGCTCCAGGCCAGGTCGAGCGTGGCGAGCGCCCCGAACAGCACCATGCCTCCGACCAGCACCCGGTAAAGGGTCAGCACCCAGGGGCGGCGGGTGATGAACCGGACATTGGCCTCGCCGTAGTAGTAATTCCCGATAATGCTGCTGAAGGCGAAGAGGAAGATCGCCACGGCGACGAAGATGCCGCCCGCAGGGCCGATTTCGCCGACCAGCGCCGCCTGCGTAAGCTGTATGCCCGACAGCGAAGCATCGGGGACGCCGCCGAAGAGGATGATGAAGGCCGTGCAGGTGCAAATCACGAGCGTGTCGGTAAAGACCCCGAGGGTTTGGATCAGCCCCTGCTTGACCGGGTGCGACACATGGGCCGTTGCGGCTACGTTCGGCGCCGAGCCCATGCCTGCCTCGTTGCTGAACAGGCCGCGCTTGATGCCCTGCATGAGCGCTGCGCCGGCACCGCCGCCCAGCGCCTGCTCCCAACCGAAGGCATTGGCGACGATCAGCTCCACGACCTCGGGCAACCGCCGGAAATTGAAGAGCACGACGCCCAGCGCAAGGACGATATACCCCAGTGCCATGACCGGGACGACCACTCCGCTCACCCGGGCGATACGGTGGATGCCTCCGAAGATGACCAGCAGCGTGAGCAGCGCCAGGCCGGCGCCGACCCAATGATGGTCGAAGCCGAAAGCACCCTCCCAGGCCGCGCAGATCGTGTTGCTCTGCACGGAGTTGAAGGCGAAACCGAATGTCACGGAGATCAGCACGGCGAAGAGGACGCCCATCCAGCGTTTGCCCAGTCCGCGTTCCATGTAGTAGGCCGGGCCGCCGATATAGGAGTCCCGCCCCTTGCGTTTGTAGAGTTGAGCGAGGGTCGATTCGACGAAGGCACTCGACGCACCCAGCAGGGCGATGACCCACATCCAGAACACGGCGCCCGGCCCGCCGACGGCGATCGCCGTGGCGACGCCCGCCAGGTTGCCCGTGCCGACGCGGCTGGCCAGCGACACGGCGAATGCCTGGAACGACGAGACATGCCTCTCGCCCCGGGGGCCGCTGCCGGCCGACTCGCCCAGCACGCGCACCATCTCACCCAGCATACGGAACTGCACGCCGCGCGTACGCAACGTGAACCAGACGGCGCACCCCAGCAGGAGTGCGACCAGCAGGTATGACCACAGCACGTCGTTGATGCCGTCGATCCATCGATAGAGGATTTCCATGGGAGGCCGTTTCCGGCAAAGGTAGCAAAGACGGTGCTAAAAATGGAAAAGGCCGGACATCCGGCCTTTTCCGCAGTGCGTTATTTCGTCCCGTCGACGCGGATCGTCGTCCCGGTGCGCCTGCTGCGCTCGGCGTCGTAGCAGATACGGTGGCTTTCGATCGAATCCTCGATGGTCGTCAGGAACGGATAGCCCGGATCGCGGAGCGCCCGGATGAAATCCCCGATAAGGTGCAGGTCGGCACCGGCATGGAACGGCTGCCCTACGATATCCGAGAAATCGTAAGTCCGCTCTTCGCCGCCGCGGAACCTGCGCACGCGCAGCGTCCTCTCGTCACCGTCGATCTCGCCGCCCGTCAGGCGGACGTGCGTCTTGCGGAAATCGTCGGCCGTGAACATCTCCATCGAAAGGCTCACGGTCACCTCGCCCTCCATCTCCATCGCAAGCAGCTGGTGATCGACCACGTCGTTGTCGCAGTGGTAGACGCAACGGCCGTAGATCCCGGTGCGAAGCTCCTCGAGGATGGTCTCATCGAGGGTCTTGCCTTCGGGGACATCGAAGTTCGCCACCCAGTCGCGGCGGACATAGTAGAGGTCGCGTGCCGAAAAGGGACAGGCGGACTCTATCGCGCAGTCGAGGCAGCGGCGCCCCGCACCTGCGGGGGCATTCTCCGCACGGAACCAGCGCAGCGAGCCGAAGGACGACAGGCTGCGGCAATGCGCGCCGGTGAGCCACAGCAGGAAGTCGATGTCGTGGCAGCACTTGGCCAGCAGGATCGGATTCGACTCCCGCTCGCGGCGGAAAATCCCGCGCACGTAGCTGTGCGTGGCACGGTCGAGGCCGACGGCGGCGGTATGGTTGACCGAGACGACCTGCCCCAGCTCGCCCGAGGCGACTATCTCGCGGATCTTGGCAAAATAGGGATGGTAGCGCAGCACATGGCAGACGCCGACCATCACGCCCCGTTCGCGGGCGCGGCGGGCGATTTCGCGGCACTCTTCGAGGTGCTGGGCGATCGGCTTTTCGAGCAGGATGTGGTATCCCGCGTCGATGGCCTTGACCGCCGGGTCGAAATGGACGTTCTCGGGGGTCGAGATCAGCACCATGTCGGCTTCGACATCATCGGCGAAGAAGTCGTCGTAATGCGCATAGCTCCTGCAGGCAGGCAGTCCGAAATCCCGGGCGAAGGCATGGCGGCGCAGGTCGTTCACATCGACGACGGCGACGGGCTGCAGCCGGTCGGGATACCGGCGGGCATATTCGAGGTACTTATTGGCCCGGTTCCCGGCTCCTATCACCACAATCCGCACGGGGCGGGAAACGGTCGGTTCGTTTTTCATCGGAATCCTCCAAAAGGTTATATCGGGCGGCGCGGCAATTCGCACGGCCGGGGCTCAATCTCCGCCCGCGGCGTACCCGCTGCGGCGCGGCACGCCCGACAGGTTACAAGTTTCGGGATCGGGTGCGGAGAGTTCCCGCGCCGTCCTCCGGGGGTCGCCCGTCCGGAAAGAGATCCGGACGGGAGGCGACCCCGGCGGTTGTTATTTGCGGCCTGCGCCCAGATCCAGCACACGCAGGTTGCGGAACTGGATGCCGGCACCATGGCCCAGCAGGCCGATATGGCCCGACTTGTTGAAAAGCCCCGGGTGGTTGCGGTGGTCGGCCGTATAGGGATTGACCTTCGAACCGTCCTCGGAAACATTGTGCCCCCGGCAGGCTTCGCGAATATTGCCGTCGAGGATCACCCGGCCGTTGACCGTGACCGTAATGCGGTCGCCCACGGCACGTATCTCCTCGGTATTCCACTCACCCAGCTCGCCGAACTTCACGCGCTCGGCCGGGATGACGCCGTAAACCGAACCGTGCTGCTGGTAATCGCTGATGCCCTTGTAGATCGGCGCATCGTGGTCGAGAATCTGTATCTCCATCCCGTGGAACGCGGCATCGACGCCCATCGGCGTACGGATACCGATGCCGTTGTTGACGCCCTCGGTGAGGAACCGGAACTCGAAGCGCAGGATGAAATCGCCGTATTCCCCGACGGTGTAGAGGTTCCCCGAACCGCCGTAGGTGGCCGTCACGTCGATCGTACCGTCCAGCGGCACATAATTGGTCGTATTGCCCGTCCACTTGTGGAGCGAACGCCCGTCGAAGAGCACCTCGTAGCCCGCGGCAGCCTCGTCGGCCGGGAGGGAGAAGACGGGTGTCGACGGCAATTCGTTGATCCAGAGGTTTCGGAAGGCGACGGGAGCACCCTGTCCGGCCAGTTCGATACGGCCTTGTGCATAAACCGGCTCGCCAGGTGCGCAGAGGTTCGTCATCACGGCATTTTCGGCAACTTTCACGCCGTTCTCCACCAGCGTGATACGATCGTCTACGACCTTAACATAAAGCGTATTCCACGTCCCCGGAGCGTTGTCGGCAACGGTTCGGGCGGCCTTGCCGTCCGCGAGCCCCGTCCCGGCGGCACCGCCCAGGCGGATCAGCGGCATCGAGCGCACGGCCATGCCGGCCTCGCCCTCGGAACGCCATTCGATCCAGAGTTCGAAATTCTCGTATTCCTTTTCAGTCCCGATCGTCGCGGGAGCCTTGGCGGCAAATTCGAGCAGGCCGTTCGCAGCGCCCCAATTGGCAGCCACCGCCTCGTCGGCGGCTTTGCGGAGCTTCGCCGCCTGACGGGCGGGCAGCGTCTTCGCCTCGGCAGGATTCACGGCCACGGCCGTCCATCCCGCGAGCCCGTCGGCCGGCAGCACGGCGAATCCGTCCGCCGGGATCTTACCGAGCAGTCCCGTGATTTCATCCACGGCATACCCGGCGTCGGCGTCGGATTTGGCGAGTTCCTTATAGACCTCGTGCGCCCGCTCCAAAGCCTTGCGGACAGCTTCGCCGCCGGGCATCGGGTTGCACTTGGCAACGATGGTCTTCACGGCCGCGGCGGCCGGGGCGGCAGTCTGCGCATCGTCGAGGTATTCGGCGGCCAGCATCAGTGCCGGGAGGGCATATACGCCCGAAAGGTAGCCGAGCAATTTGGCCTGCACGGCGGCCGAAGGCCTGAGTGCGAGAGCCTGTCTGTAAAGCTGGTAGCGGCGGATCGGGGTCACGACGGACTGCGAAGCCAGGTCGGCATAGCGCATGAGGGCGCGGTCGGTGAGCGTCGGATGCTCGGCAGCGATTCCGTAAAGGATATCGGTCATGGCAGGATTTTCGACCGTCAGCAGGGCGGCGAAAGCCGCGTCGCGGTTCCCGGAGCGGAACCCGTCGAGCAGGCTGGCGACAGCCTCCTGCGTGCCGCTCTGCGCCAGCACGGGATAGTAACGCGCAGGGGTTTTCGAGGCCTTCATATAACCTGCGACGGCGCCGTACCGCCTGTCGGCGGGGAGCTGCCCCGAGGTGCGGATCAGCGCCGACTGGATCGCGGCCGTATGGGCCTCATCGGAAGCGTCGAGCAATTCGGAAAGCCGATCCATGTGCTGCGGCTGGGCGACGAAGGGAAGCGCCCCGTACGCGGCGGCACGAACCTCCGCGTCGGAGGAGCCGAGCAGTGCGAACACCCGGTCTGCGGCCGCGGACATGCGGCGCGCAGCGGCCAGCTTGAGCGCAGGAACGAGTGCCGCGGCATCATCCTGCGCAAGCAGCCGCCCCACTTCGGGGTTGATCTGTCCGTTGAATGCCAGGAGGGCTTTCATCGCGGCACCGGCATGCGGGCCTTCGAGCGCCCCGGCCAAAGCCTGAAGCGCCTTCCCGCCGCCGATACGGCCCGAGGCGGCAATTGCGGCCTCGGCCACGCGGTCGTCGGGCGACGCTACGGCGGCCGTAATCACATCGGCCTGCGACACGGCGCCGCACTCCCCGAGCCATCCGATAACGGCGGCCTGCGCGGCGGCATCGTAGCGCGGCATGCCGGCTGCAACCTGTGCGAAAAGTTTGTCGTCGCCTTTGCCGAGCGATTGCAGGGCGGCATAACGGTATTCGGCAGGCCCCTCCTCGACGGCCTTCAGCACGTAAGGCATCGCCTTCCCGGCACCGAGGGCATCGACCAGAATCGCGAGCGCACCGCCGCGGATGTACTGGAGGTCGCATTTGAGCAATCCCCTGGCGGCCTTTACGGCCCGGGCGTCGCCTGCGGCGGCAAGCCTTGCGAGCAGGCGCAGGTAAGCGTCCGCAGCGCCGGCATCGTTCCATGCGCAGCCGGTCTTGGCAGCGGCAGCGGCCAGCGGCTTGACCGAGGCCTGCGAACCGCAGGCGGCCAATGCGTTATAGATCTGCTCCGCAGTCTGCGCATCGGCACCTTCGAGCCATGTCAGGAGAAACGGTTCGGCAGCGGCAAGCCGCTTTTCAGCGAAAGCGTAGGCGAGCGCCTGTTTGCGGGCGGCGGTAAGGTCGTCCTTGCCGGCCTCGGCGAGCAGCAGTGCTTCCGTACCCGGGGTCGAGACCAGCGCCCGGAGGGCATAGCCGGCCAGGTAGGGATCGTCCAGATAACGGGCCATGGCGGCGGCATCGGCGGCCGTCGAACAGAATTGCAGCTGCGAGAAAAGGAAAGCCCGGTTGGCGTCGTCGCCGCAACGGTCGATAGCTGCCAGCAGGCCCTTGCGGACATCGTCACGAAGCGCTTCGTGCGCCGGGTCGGTCACATAGGCCACCACGCCGTTAAGGGCGTATTCGAACGTGGCGTTCTTGCCCTTGTCGGCAGGGACGAGCATGGCGGCGATCATCTCGACACCCTTGCTTCCGGTGGCGGCCAGTTCGCCCATCACCTGGTTGAAAACCTTGGCATCGGCTGCGGGAAGCTGTGCGAGTCCGTCGGCGACGATGGTTTCCGTCGTGCGCTGGCGGGCATCCGATTGCTGGGCGGCGGCTCCTGCGGGCAACAGGGCGGCCAATGCTCCCAGCATAAAAAGTCGTATGATTATCTTTTTCATGGTAACTGGTGCTTAAATATGCCACGGGCCGCGCATCGGCTGGTCGATCAGTCGGTTGGCGGCATCGTCGCCGATGAAGAGTTGTTTGTCGGGGTCGAAATGCAACGTGCGGTTCAAACGCAGGGCGCAGGCACCCAGGTTCACGAGCGTCGAGCTGCGGTGTCCCTTCTGCTCGTCGAGCGCAAACCTGCTCCGCGTGCGGACGCACTCCAGGAAGTCGGTGTTCTGCGGCGCAGGGTCGGGCATCTCGGCCAGTTTCTCCATGATGTCGGGGATCGTGCAGCGGAACCCTTTGTAGACCTTGCCCAGCGGGCCTTCGATATAAGGCGTGTCGCCGCCGCTTTCGAAGCCTTCGCCTTCGAGGACGATCTGGCAGCCGTCATCGTAGGTATAGACGATCTTACGCCAGATACCCACGGCGTCGGGGTGCTGCTCGGGGGCGTCGACCTCGACCTTCACGGGCGAAGTTTCGTCCTTGCCCAGCAGGTACTGCACGGGATCCATGTAGTGTTGCCCCATGTCCGTCAGGCCGCCGCCGTCGTAATCCCAGTAACCGCGGAAAGTCTGGTGCACACGGTGTTCGTTGTAAGGCTTGTAGGGGGCCGGGCCGAGCCACATGTCGTAGTCGAGATTCGACGGAACCCTCTGCGGAACGAGGTTCTCCTTGCCCACCCAGAAGAATTTCCAGGTGAAGCCGGTGGTGCCCGAGATGGTCACCTTGAGCGGCCATCCCAGCAGGCCGCTGTCGATCAGCTTCTTGAGCGGCTCGACAGTGGTACCCAGGCCGTAGAAGGTATCCGTGAAACGGAACCACGTATTTAGGCGGAAGATGCGGTTGTTGCGCTTGACGGCCTCCACGACGCGCTTGCCCTCGCCGATGGTGCGGGTCATCGGTTTCTCGCACCAGATGTCCTTGCCGGCCTTCGCGGCCTCGACGGCCATGATGCCGTGCCAGTGCGGGGGCGTGGCGATATGGACGATGTCGACATTGGGGTCGGCGATCAGGCGGCGGAAATCGCGATAGGACTGCAACGTCTCGTTGAAACGCTTTTTGCCCAGGTCGAGCGCGCTTTGGAGATGCTTGCTGTCGACGTCGCAGACCGCCACCAGACGGCACTCCTTGGTGCTGGTGAAATGGTAGCTGCTCTTGCCGATGCCGCCGACGCCGATGATGCCTTTGGTGAGCTGGTCGCTCGGCGCCACGTGTTTCGGGCCGCCGAGCACATGGCGCGGGACGACCGTCAGCAGCGCCATGCCGCTCAGTGTTTTCAGAAAATTCCTGCGGGTACTCATATCGTGTTCAGGTTAGTGGTAATTATAAGGTTGTCAGACGGAAATTGCGCCAGAGCACCTTGATCCCGCCGCCGTCGTGGATCTGCAGGGCGATGCGCCCCTGTGCGGCGCCGATCCTGGCATCGGTGATGTCGACCATCTCTTCGCCGTTGAGCCACGTCTGCACGCGGTCGCCCTGGACTTTCAGGCGCAGCGTATTCCACTCACCCTCCCGCAGGATGTCCTCCTTCTCGTCGGGGATCTGAACCAGCCAGCCGCGACCGTAGGACTCGTAGATACCGGCCGTATCGAAGCCCTTGGGGGCCACTTCGCACTGCCAGCCGTGGACTTTCACGGGAGGCTCGACGAACGAGCGGAAAAAGACGCCCGAGTTACCGTTGGCCAGCTGCTTGAATTCGAGCGTCAGGTCGAAATCGTTATAATATTCGCGCGTGGCGAGGTAGCCGTACTCCTTGTCGGGGCCGCTCTCGCAAACCATGTTGCCGTCCTTGTCGACATACCACTTCTCCGTGCCGTAGGCCTCCCAGCCCGTCAGGTCTTTGCCGTTGAACAGCTCAACCTCGCGGCCGGCCTTGCGGGGCAGCTCCTTGATCTTCAGGTTGCGGAACGAAGCGGGCGAACCGTGATCCTGCAGGCAGATCACACCGCGGCGCGCAAGGCCGTATTCGGGTGCGGTCTCCCATTTGCCGCTGTGCTTGCGGGCGAACCAGTCGTCCGTCCAGGCTTCGAATTCGAGGATCTTGTGGCCGTTGAGCCAGTGCTCGACATGGCCGTTGTCGAAGACGATGCGCGACGAGTTCCACTCGCCCTGCGGGTTGACGAACAGCGAATCGGGATCGGGCAGGTGCATGGCGTAGTCCACGCCCAGTTTCTGCCACTCTTCGAGTTTGTTGGGGGCATTGACCTCTTCCCAGCCCTCGTTGTCGATCAGCTGGTATTCGGGGCCGGTTACGTAGGGTACCTTGAAATAGGGGTCTTCGACCACGTGGTAGATCATACCGCTGTTCCCTCCGTGGGAGAGTTTCCAGTCCCAGTCGAGGATGAAGTTTTCGTACTGTTTCTTCGTAACGATGTAGCCTGCCAGGTCGCTGCCGTCGCCCTTGGCCTGGATGCAGCCGTCGACGACATGCCACGGCATGGTCAGCTCTTCGCCGTTGTAGTCCTTCCACTGGTCGAGCGTCTTGCCGTCGAACAACAGCTGCCAGCCGTCGGCAATCTCCTCTTTGGTCAGCACATTCTGTTGCGGCGCACATGCAGCGGCAGCGCAGAGCACGAGTCCCAGCCCGCACGCCTGCGCGAGCTTTCTGCGAAAATAAGTTTTAGTCAGCATAATTATGATTGGTTAAATGGTTCCGTGGCCGGGGTTAGGACAAAAATACCTATTATTTATGATTATTCCAGCGCACGTATAGAACTATATAGAGGTTTGACAATCTATATATCATTACAAATCAGCATTTTACAAACCTAATCCACACCCCGGATTATATAGACTATCCGAAGGTTCAGAGACCGATCCGCGACACCTGCTGCTCGAAATTGTCCCGATCCAGCGCCGCATTGCGGAGTTTGGTGCGGTAGGTATAGACCGTCGCCGAGGCACAGTTGAGCAGCGAAGCGATGTGTCCGCTGTCGGTAATCCCGAGCCGGATGGCCGCCAGAATCCGCAGCTCGGTGGTCAGCGATGCGTCGGCGCGGGGCGCAAAATGCGACTCGGGCTGCAGGAGGGCATTGACCTGTTCGATGAATTGCGGGAAGATGTCGAGGAACGAGGAATCGAACGACTGGTAGAACTTCGCATATTCGCCGCTGACGGCCTGCGAGGTGTTCAGCCAGCGCACCAGTTCGTCGACGCCCTTGTTGCGGGCGACGCGGCAGACCTCGCGGCGGAAAGTGTCGATCTGCTTGATGTAATGGACGGAAAGGTCGATATAGTGGCAGACGTAACGGTCTTTGATCCGGTTGGAGTCGACCAGCGCGCCGTTGATCTCGCGGATATGGTCGTTCTTCGCCTGCATCTCGTCGTTCTTCGCCTGTAACTGGGCGCTCATGTCGATCAGCTGCCGGTGGTTGCCGCGCAGGCGGCGGTGCTGCCACAGCACGCACCAGAGGATACCGATGAGGACGACCAGGAAGACACCGGCCAACCAGATCGTCGTGGTCATCATGGCCTGCCTTTGGGCGATGTTCGAGGAGATGGCCTCGCTGATCTTGACGGCCGCGGAAGAGGAGACCGGTATGCGCACCATCGACCGGCAGTGCATGGCGTCATCGGACGCGCTGCCCATATAGGCTGCCGCACGGTCGTAATCCTTGCGGTCGAACAGCAGCAGCGCAAGGTCGTACAGCGAGGCATAGGAACGGGTGCCGGCACGCAGGTCGGCGACGGACGATTCGGCCAGGTAATAAAGCCGCAGGTCGTCGTCGCCCCACGCCCGCGCGATGCCTGCGAGGCCGTAATAGAGAAGCGCCAGCTCCTGGTAGTCGGGATTCCTGGCCGTATAGGGCTCGAGCAACTGTACGGCCTCGGCGAAGCGGCCGCTGTCGCGCAGAGCGGCGGCGGCGATCCGCGCCTGCGTCCACTCCGACTGCCCGGGCACGGACATGTGCCTGACGCGCATCACCGTATCGCGCCATGCCGACCGCGAAGCCCCGTCCTCGGCTTCGGCCGCACGCCGGGCAGCGATCGAGGAGTAGCGCGAATGCCATGCGGCATACTCCGAAGGGGACATACCGGCAGTGTCTATCCTGCGGAAAAGTTCTTCGGCAAGCCCCAGCTGCCCGCGGCCCAGCCAGACGTCGATGTCGGCAAGCAGGGCGATGCGGCGGATATCCCCCGACCCGGCAGAGGCGGCCAGCCGGTAAAGGCGGTCGACGTAATAAGCCGCCGAATCGAGCTGGTAGGTCACGTAATTCTGCGACACGGCGAACAGGCGCCACGCCCGGTCGCCGGCGTTGCGGGCACGCGCCACCTCCCGGCGCAGGCTGTCGTTCTGCGCCTGCCGCCACTGCTGGTAACGATCCTTGCGGGAAAGTTCCGCATCCAGCCGTTCCAGCGCCGCTTCGGTCTGAAGCGAGTATTTCGGGTGCCGCGTACATCCTGCGAGGAAAATGCACGCCAGAAGCACCCACAGGAAGCCGGATCGGGCGGGAAGGGTTCGCAGCATCATGGTTTCGGGTTTTGTGTCAGACAAAAATAAGACAAAAGCCGTTCAATACAAACTTTCCGGGTATAATTCGTCCGCCCCGCCATGGGTAAGCGCCCCGGCACGACAGGCCCGATGCCACGAAAATTACGGCCAAATGCCTCGCCCCATGCAGAAAAACACCGCACAAGCGGAAAAATATCGAGCAAAACCGTTAACTTCGCAGCAAACGCAAACGACCATGAATACCGAAGCAAACCGAAAGACAGAGTGGGTCGTCGGAATCGGCGAAGCACTCTGGGACATACTGCCCGAAGGGCGGAAGATCGGCGGCGCCCCCGCGAACTTCGCCTACCACATGTCGCAGTTCGGGCTGCGCAGCTGCGCGGTCAGCGCCGTCGGCGACGACGAGGCGGGACGCGAACTCCGCAACCAGCTCCGCGAAAAAGGGGTGGGACATATGCTGGAAACGGTGCCGTTCCCGACCGGGACGGTCGAAGTCACGCTCGACGGGGCGGGCATCCCCAGCTACGAGATCCGGCAGGGCGTAGCCTGGGACAACATCCCGTTCACCCCGCAGATCGAGGAGCTCGCCCGGCACACCCGTGCAGCCTGCTTCGGGTCGCTGGCACAGCGCAGCCCCGTATCGCACCGCACGATCGGGCGTTTCCTGGAAACGATGCCCGACGGCGAGGGACAATACAAGGTCTTCGACATCAACCTGCGGCAGCACTTCTACACGCAGCAGGTGGTCGAAGAGTCGCTGCGAAAGTGCAACATCCTGAAGATAAACGACGAGGAGCTGGCCGTGGTCGGCAGCATGTTCGGCATGGAGGGGATGCAGCCCGGGGAGCAGTGCCGCACGCTGCTCGACAGGTACGGGTTGCGGATCGTAATCCTCACCTGCGGTGCCGCCGGGAGTTCGGTATTCGCCCCCGACACCCGGTCATATATCCCCACGCCGCGGGTCGAAGTGGCCGACACGGTCGGCGCAGGGGACTCGTTCACGGCATCGTTCCTGGCCGCCCTGCTCTCGGGGCTCGGCATCGGGGAAGCACACAGGCTGGCCGTGGATGTCGCGGCCCACGTCTGCTCGCAGCACGGCGCCATGCCCCGTCTGCCGGAACGGTTTACCGCTCGGCTGCGCAATGACGGCCCCGCCATACGATAGGGACGCACGGAAGGGGCATCCCGCCCCGGGCCGCCGCTCCCCTATCCGGCATAACTGTGCATGCCGCCCAACAGGAAATTGACCCCGAAATAGGTGACCAGCACCGAGAGGAACGCCGCGATGCAGAACCAATGGAAGAACAACGGCCGGCGGAACCACGGCAGGGATCCGGCATGCAGGGGCAGCGCATAAACCAGCAACGTGACGAGCGCCCACACCTCCTTGGGATCCCAGCCCCAGTAGCGTCCCCACGACACATTGGCCCAGACGGCACCGACGAAGATACCGGCGGCGAGGCAGAAGACGGCCGGATAGAGCATCAGCCAGCTGACGGCCTGCAACTGCGCGGCCACCCCGCGGGCGCGGCGGTGCAGGACGACCCCTGCCACGCCGCCGAACATGACGAACGCCAGCAACGCATAGGCCACCATGACCAGCATCACATGGATGCAGAGCAGCGGCGAGTCGAGAACCGGCATCAGCTGCGTGATCTGAGGGTTCGACTCCCCCATCATCGAAACCATCAGCGACAGCCCGGCGACCAGGTAACCGAAAGGCAGCAGGAACAGGAAGCGGCGGGCGAAGAGCAGCGTGAGCAGCAGCGTACACCATGCCATGAAGCGCATCGTTTCATAGCCGTTCGAAACAGGCCAGTGGCCGCTGACATAGCCCCGCAGCGCCAGCATCAGCGTAAGATACAGTCCTCCGGCGGCAACGCCCGCAAGGAGCCAGCCCCGGGTTTTCGCCCCGAAAGCCCGCCCGCGCACCATCCGGCGGCAGGCTTCGAGGAATCCTCCGATCCCGATCAGGATGAATGCCGCGGCGAGCGGCAGCGACCAATCGAGCCTGTTATAGAGTTTTTCGGCACGGAAACGCAGCCCGGAAGGCATATGCGCCCCGCCCTCCTTCTGCTGGTAGTTGCGGATCTTGCGCAACACCCCTGCGACCCCCGCCCAATCCCGTTTTACGACCAGTTCGCTGACGTAGTTCATCGCCCGGCCGATAAAGAGCGCCTGCCCGTAAGGCAGCTCCCGCGGCAGGTCGTCGACCTGCGACGCCCAGCGCAGCAGGCTGTCCGAAGGGTCGGTATAGGGAAAAATCCGCAGCATACTGCCCGTGCAGACCATCCCGATGATGTTGAATTTCTCATCGGCCTCGCCCGCCGGACGCCCGGCAGCCCCTTCGAGCCGGTATTCGTTGACCCGGTTGCGGAAATCCGACAGCCGCGCATAACGCCCGCCGACCTCCAGCAGGCGGCGTGCCCCGGCACTCCTGATGCGGATCATCGGTTCGCGTTTCCAGTCGTCGTAATAGAACAGCCAGCCGGAAAGCACCTGCTCGGGCGTAAGTCCCCGGTAGCGGCTCTTCCCGCAGAGTTTCACCGTAAAATCCTTAGCCAGGGTCTGCAACGGACAGATACGGTCGTTGTAGTAGACATACAGGTCGCCCAATTCCGCGGCGACCTCGCGCGGAAGCGTCTGCGGCAAGGTGTCAGCCGCCCGGGCACCCTGTACGGCCGCCGTACAGAGGACAAGGCACAGCGCCGCCTTGCGGAGCGCAGGGCTGCGCAACAACCGCCTGACCCCCCCGCGCCTGTCGCACAGGAACGCCAGCATGGAAACGAGCAGCAGCCCGTACCCGGCATAGGTGATGCCGATGCCCCACGGATCATACGAAACGGAGAGGGTCGTACCCCGTCCGTCCTCGTCATAGGCGGACTGGTAAAACCGGTAATTCCGGAAAACCAGGATGCGGTTCATGCCGACTTCACCGTGCAGCGACCCGTCGTCGGCCGTCAGGGTGAGAAGGCTGACGAAATCCATCGGCGCACGGGTGCCGGCATAATACTCGATGCGGAAATCGTCCAGCCGGGCCCGGAAGGGCAGTATTTGCTCCGAACCGTCACGGCCGGCGAATGCGGTCGCCCCGGGATCGCCCGTGCGCAGGTGCAACGTCCCCTGCCGGCCGAAGAGCCATGTCACGGAAGCCCCCGCGAGGATGACCGCGAAAGAGAGGTGCAGCAACAGGACGGCGGGCCTGCGCCACAATTTCCGGCGGAACAGGCAGGCCAGCGCCACGAGGGTGAGGGCACCCCAAAGCGCGGCGAACCAGCCCGCGCCGTAGATATGCGCAGCGACGAAATCCGTACCGTATATCTTTTCAAGTACCGTGGCCGTAACGAGCACCGCCATCACGGCTCCGAGCAGCCCGAAGGCAAGGCGTTTCAACAGTTTCATCCGTTCGTTCGTGTGTGAATGCATCGTCCGGACACGGCAAAGGCCGATGCACGGGGCACCGGCGCTTTGCACATATCCGGGAAGGGTTAGATGGATTCGATGAATTCGACCACCGCGTCGCGGTCGTCCTTGCTCAGCGTGCGGAACTTCTCGACCGACCAGCGGGCGTCGCTCTGCGCCGCGCCATGCCACATGATAGCCTCGATGACCGTCCGCGCACGGCAATCGTGCAGGCGGTCGCTGGCGCCCGTGCACTTCTCGCTCAGGCCACGGCCCCAGAGCGGCGTCGTACGGCACCAGCCCGTGCGGATGTCGTTCACCATGAAGAGCCGGTGCTGCACCATGTCGGAGTAGGGCCAGATCTTCTGGTTAGGATAACGCGGCAGGCGGCTGTCGCCGTCGGCAAAGAAACCGTTGGGGTCGGTAAAGACATCGTCGCCCGTCGTCCAGGTCGGACGGTGGCAGGTGGCACAGCCGATCTCGGTGAAGAGCGCCTTGCCGCGTTTGACGTCCGCATCGTCGAGGTTACGCGCCGCCGGTACGGCCAGACCGCGGTGCCAGACCATGAAGTCGACATAGTCCTCATCGCTCATCTCGACAGGCAGTTCCTTGTTCATCAGATAGTCGTAAATATCCTGCGCAACGTCGCCCGTCTTGTTCCACGCCGGGAAAAGCGTGTAGAAATCCCGCTGCACATCGGCGTCCTTCGACGCTACTTCGGCATAAGCAGCGGTCATGTAGTGGTAGCGGCGGTCGGAGCGGGTCACGTTGGTGATGTTCCAGATGGCATTGGCACCCGCCGCATCCTGCAACGGGCCGCGGCTCAGGGCATAGGTATAGCGCAGCGGATGGGTGGTCGTCCCGTAGGTCTTGACCCACTCGCCGTTCTTGAAGATCGCGGGATTGAGCGGCACGCCGTTCTGCTCCTGGCGAACGTACTCGGCTTTCAGGTCGCTGTCCGAAATGGCATCCAGCAAACCCGTACCGTAGATGCCGATGGTCGATTCGAGGCGCACGCGCACCTTGGCATAGGGCACCTCGCCCTTGGCGCCGATCAGCGGTACGTAATAGGCGTCCTCGGGGATCGTCACTTCGGGATAGATCAGGCTGTAAGACTCGCCGTCGGGAAACTTATTGCCCCACTCGTCGGTATACTCCTGCCAGCCGATCATGATCTTCGATTCGTCGATCGGGGCTTTGAACGGCGCCACGGCCCGCGTTTGCGGCATACCGGTGAGCGATGTCAGGTAATTGTCGTCCTCGTCGGTGATGACCAGCAGATAGCCGTTGCCGATCTGGTTGGTGTTGAACGCGCCTTCGATACGCTTGCCGTGGCCGTAGCCCGGGTGGCAGTGCAGACACGAGGTGCGGATATAGAGCGGCCCGAGGCCGTAGCGCACACCCGACGAGTTGGCCGTGAAGGGTTTTTCGAACAGCGCCTCGCCGTTCAGGAAACGCTGCGTCATCGCGGCGTCGTCATCGACGACCGGCGTAGGCTGCTCGTAGGCCACCGACGTGGTGTTGAAAGCCGTGCCGAGCTTGCCGCCGGCGTAATACTCCTCGGGAACGGGGTCGGGATTCGGATCGGGGGCGGGATCCGTCCCCTTGTCATCAGCGCACGCGGCAGCCATCAGGGCTGCCGACATGCACAGGCTGTAAATCAAGTGCTTTTTCATTGCTGAAAATGGTTATTTTTCGACCGACAGTGCCGTCAGCGCCTTCGTAAGCGCGTTCACAAGGTCGTTATTGCAATAGGTGGCGGCATCCTTCCATGCCTGTGCCGTACGGTTGTCGACGAACGGGGCCGGGCAGGCCTGGATCTTTTCGATCGCCGTGGAAATCGCATTGCGAACCTCCGTATCGAGGACGGGGTCGACCACCTCGATCCAGTCGCTCACCGAAGCGTCGCCGGAGGTCATACCCTGATAGGTGTTCCGGATGCTGATGATGTTGTCGATGAAATCGGTCTTCGAATTCTGGCTGTAAGGCGACTCGATGTAATTGATATCCTCGGAGCTGGTTCCGTTGGCCGGACGGCCGATCTTCTGCGAGCCGACCTCCGTGGCGATGTCGATGCAGCCCTGGATGATCTCCTCGGCGGCATCCTTATAGTTGCGGTACTTGCTGCCGCCCTTCCCCGAATTGCGCATCGAAGCGCCGTAGTCGAAGGTCGGCTCCAGTTCGGCATCGCCCAGGATCGTCTGCTTCTCTTCGGTGACATTGTCCAGCCCCGCCCACGAAGCTTCGAGACGTACGCACATGTTGCACAGATCGTTGGCCACACCGACCAGGTATACCAGCTGGGGACGGGTGTATTTGCCGAGGGCGCGGGGGCCCGCATTCTCGAAAAGCATGTATTCCAACGCATGGAACCCGAGTAGGCCGTAACCCAGATTGGCGCTGACATAATCGGGATTCCTCTCGATCTCGGCCATCATACTGTTGTTGTTCAGCAGGTTCTGAAGCGCCGTGCCGTCCAGCGGCCAGGAGTCGATATGCGGGTCGATGTCGTAATCGGCCGCAGCGCCGTAAAGGTAGGCCTCGCTGAGCTCCCAGTGCTTGCGCGTGGTGATCCAGTCGTTGCAGGCGGCCTGCACCAGCGGGGTCGTAAGGGTTCCCGCGTCGAAAGCCTCCAGCATGGCCTCGCAATCCTCCTGCAAGGCGATGCTCCCGTCGGCCAGGGCCTTATAGGTCGGAATCACGTTATTGTCGACGAAATCTACGGCAGCATCCTTGAGCGCCTCTTCACGCTCGTCGGCAAACGTGTAATCGCCGTCGCTGTCGCTGCACGATGCGGCCCCGAGCGCCAGGACGAGTGCCGCGGCTGCATAAACGGAATTTTTGAACAGATTTTTCATATTCTCATTATGATTTGGTTAACGTCTGAAAAAGCCGGAATAGGCGATCCCCAGCGAAAGGGAGGGCTCGTTGTTGAAACGCCCCGTGCGGGTCTCCCCGGTAGCGGAGTCGGTGTAGTCGTACGACCGGAGCAGGCCGATGCCGTACTCGGCCTTGATGACAATGTT
Organism: Alistipes onderdonkii; assembly: GCF_025145285.1. Taxonomy (NCBI): domain Bacteria; kingdom Pseudomonadati; phylum Bacteroidota; class Bacteroidia; order Bacteroidales; family Rikenellaceae; genus Alistipes; species Alistipes onderdonkii. The sequence continues at coordinate 2,008,177 of NZ_CP102251.1, read as the reverse complement.
CTTGATCGGGTAATAGTTGAACCCGACGGCTACCCGCTGGCGGCCGCACCAGTCCTGGCGGATCACCGACTTGGCGGTATCGAACATCGAATCGTAGAACTCATAGCGGCCGAAGACGTAGAAGCGGTGTCCCCTCTCCTTGAGCTTGCGTATCTGCGAGAAGATGTCGTAACCGGCTTCCACCCCCGTGGCGATGGCGTCCGAACCCACATATTGCTTGGGCGAGGGCGATGCGTTGGGCATATCGCGGTTGAACTGGGAAATCTTGTCCGAATTGGTCAGGTGCCCGTAGTCGAAGTTACCGCGAACGATCCAGTTATGGGCATCGTAGAGGAAATCGAAGGCGCCGATCATCACCGTACCCTTCACGTCCTTGTATCTGTCCGCACCGGTACGGTTGGCACTCAGGGTATTGCTGAAACTGTTGCCCGCATAGCCGCTCAGGCTCAGGCGCAAGCCCGGGACGGAGTAGTTGTCGATGCGGAACGCCCCGGCATAGGCATTGGCGATCTTGAATTCGTAGGGGCTTCCGGCACCGCCGCTGACCCAACCGTTGTCGCCGAACCGGTCGGAATCCAGTCCCGGCAGGAACATCACCTCGTAACGCCAGTCACCGGCACGTCCCCAGAGGCTGATGCCCGTTTCGTGCCATGTGCAGGGCAGGATCGTATTCTCGCCCTCGGGACGGTAGACCCCGAAGAACTCGGTGGGCATGTGGTGCTGGTTAGTCCCGCCGACGGGCACGATCATATGCCCCAGGCGCAGGTTGAAGGCCGGGCTGAAGCTTTTCTGGAGCCAGAACTGTTCGAGGGCGACCTCGCCGCCGCGTTCGATCTCCGACTCATACTCGCCGCCCTCCTCGAATTCGGTTTCGAAGGCGCTCTCCGTGCCGCCGTGCTCGAATTCGATCTCGGTGCCCATCGACCAGCCGCGCCCGAAATCGTAGCCCAGGTAGATGACCACGTGCGGGAGGTCGAAGCGGCCGTGGCTTTTGTCATTCTTGTACTTGTCAGGGCTGATATAACGCAGGTAGTTGTCGCTGAAGAAATTGCGCGTCATGACGGCCTCGCCGTACCCGCCTACGGTCAGCCGTGAGGGTTTGTCGGCCTCTTTGCTGACGGCGGTCTTCACTTCGGAAGAGAGCTCGGCCCGGATCTCCGACAGGAGTTCGGCTTTCAGCTGTGCCTTCAGCTCGGCATTGGCAGCCGAATCGGCCGCGGCCGCAGGTTCGGGGGCGTTCACGGCTTCCTGCGCATGCAGGGTAACACCCGCCAGTAATAAAATAGGGGTAAACAGTAAAATTCCAAGACGCATAGGCTCTCCGTTTATTTTGTTTGCGGTGGCAAAGTTAAGGTGCCCGCCGAGCCCGGGCAATTCCCTGTTTTAGGTAATTTTCGGGACAGAATAATAACATGTAGGTATTGCTCCCGACGGTAGGGGAATGCGGCGGGTGCCGGTCGTTTCGCCGGCGTTTTTTGCCGTTTCGCCGGAAACGGGCATACACGAACCCGCAACCGGCCCCGTTTTTACCACGAACGGGTGCAATTATACCTTCCGGCAGCGGAGGCTTAGCGGGTTTTTTCGTATCTTTGCATATCCCTCATTAAAGACAACCTCTCCGGTATGAAAAAAAAGAAATGGATCATCACGTCCGTCATCCTCGTAGTATTCTGTACAGGGCTGGTCGTTTACAACCACTACCGCGGCAGTTCGTCAGCCGCCGACGCCGACCCGTCGGAAATCAGCATACCCCGGAAAAGCAGCGTACTGAACGTCAACGGGCTCGTCGTGCGGCCGCAAACCCTCACGGACGGAATCACCTCGGTGGGCAGCCTGCTCCCCGACGAGGAGGTAGACCTCTCGTTCGAGACCTCGGGCAAGATCGTCTCGATCAACTTCCAGGAAGGCTCGACCGTCCGCAAGGGCGAATTGCTGGCCAAAGTCAACGACAAACCGCTGCTGGCACAGCTGTCGCGCTACGAAGCGCAGCTCAAACTGGCCGAAGACCGTGTTTACCGCCAGAGCGCCCTGCTCGAAAAGGACGCCGTCAGCCAGGAAGCCTACGAACAGGCCCGCACCGAACTGGCGATGCTCAACGCCGACATCGACATCGTGCGTTCAAACATCGCGCTCACGGAGCTGCACGCCCCGTTCGACGGCGTGATCGGCCTGCGCAACGTCAGCGAAGGCGCCTATGCCTCGCCGAGCGTCGTGGTGGCCAAGCTGACCAAAATCAAGCCGCTGAAGATCGACCTTTCCGTCCCGGAGCGCTACGCCAGCCAGATAAAACCCGGGACGCGCCTCACGTTCACGGTCGAGGGGTACAACGAGACGTTCCACGCCGAGGTATATGCCACCGAGTCGAAGATCGACCCGAATACTCACTATTTCTCGGTGCGTGCGCACTACCCCAATACGCGGGGCAGGCTGCTGCCCGGACGCTTCGTAAGCGTAAAGATCCGAATGCACGACATTCCCGACGCCATCGCCATCCCGACGCAGGCCGTCGTCCCCGAGATGGGCGTGGACAAGGTATTCCTCTACAAGGGCGGCAAAGCCCACGCCGTAGCCATAAAAACCGGGCTGAGGACGGAATCGCGGATACAGGTCGTCGAGGGGTTGGCCCCGGGCGACACGCTGATCGTCTCCGGCACGCTCCAGCTGCGTGAAGGGCTCCCCGTAAAACTCGACACCGTCGAATAAAACCGCCGCCGCATGAATATTTCCGAACTGAGCATCCGGCGGCCGGTAATGGCATCGGTGCTGACGATCATCATCCTGCTATTCGGTTTCATCGGGTACAGCTACCTCGGCGTACGCGAATACCCGAGTGTCGACAACCCCATCATCTCGGTGACGTGCTCCTATCCGGGAGCCAATGCCGATGTGATCGAGAACCAGATCACCGAGCCGCTCGAACAGAACATAAACGGCATCCCGGGCATCCGCTCGATGTCGAGCGTCAGCAGCCAGGGACAGAGCCGCATCACGGTCGAATTCGAACTCTCGGTAGACCTGGAAACCGCGGCCAACGACGTGCGCGACAAAGTGTCGCGCGCCCAGCGCTACCTGCCCCGCGACTGCGACCCTCCGACGGTCACCAAAGCCGATGCCGACGCCACGCCGATCCTGATGGTAACCATCCAGAGCGACAAACGTTCGCTGCTGGAACTGAGCGAGATCGCCGACCTGACGGTCAAGGAGCAGCTGCAGACGATCAACAACGTCAGCGGCGTGCAGATATGGGGTGAGAAACGCTACTCGATGCGCCTGTGGCTCGACCCGGCCAAGATGGCCGGATACGGCATTACGCCCGTGGACATCAAGAACGCCCTCGACCGCGAAAACGTAGAGCTTCCCTCGGGCAGCATCGAAGGCAACACCACCGAGCTGACGATCCGCACGATGGGGCTGATGCACACCACGCAGGAGTTCAACGACCTGGTCGTACGCGAAGCCTCCAACCGCATCATCCGCCTGAGCGACGTGGGACGCGCCGAACTGGGCCCCCAGGATACGCGCAGCTACATGAAGATGAACGGCATCCCGATGGTGGGCGTCGTGGTGATCCCCCAGCCGGGAGCCAACCACATCGACATCGCCGATGCGGTTTACCAGCGCATGGAGACGATGAAGAAAGACCTGCCGGACGACGTGGTGACCTCCTACGGGTTCGACAACACGCGCTTCATCCGCGCCTCGATCGACGAGGTGCGACAGACCGTCTACGAGGCCTTCATCCTGGTCATCATCATCATCTTCCTCTTCCTGCGCAACTGGCGCGTGACGCTCATCCCGTGCATCGTGATCCCGGTCTCGCTCATCGGCACGTTCTTCCTGATGTACGTCGCCGGGTTCTCGATCAACGTGCTGTCGATGCTGGCCGTGGTGCTCTCGGTCGGGCTGGTGGTCGACGATGCCATCGTGATGACCGAGAACATCTACATCCGCATCGAACGCGGCATGACGCCCAAGGAGGCCGGCATCGAAGGCGCCAAGGAGATCTTCTTCGCCGTCATCTCGACGTCGGTCACGCTGATCGCCGTGTTCTTCCCGATCGTCTTCATGGAAGGCATGACCGGCCGCCTGTTCCGCGAATTCAGCATGGTGATCTCGGGCGCGGTGGTCATCTCGACCTTCGCTGCGCTGACCATCACCCCGATGCTGGCGACCAAACTGTTGGTGCGGCAGGAGCGCAAAAGCTGGTTTTACAGCAAGACCGAACCCTTCTTCGTGGGAATGAACAACTTTTACCAGCGCACGCTGGCCGGGTTCCTGCGGCGGCGCTGGCTGGCATTGCCGCTCATTGCCCTGATGATCGGACTGATCGGCTGGCTGTGGCGGGCCATCCCGGCGGAAATGGCGCCGCTCGAAGACCGCTCGCAGATTTCGATCAACACCCGCGGGTCGGAAGGCGCCACCTACGAATACCTGCGCGACTACACCGAGGATATCAACCGCCTGGTCGATTCGCTCGTACCCGAGGCCCAGTCGGTCACGGCGCGCGTATCGAGCGGCTCGGGTAACGTCCGGATCGCCCTGACCGACATCTCGACCCGCAAACGCTCGCAGATGGAGATCGCCGAGGAGCTTTCGGCGGCCGTACGTACCAAGACCAAGGCCCGCGCCTTCGTGCAGCAGCAGAGCACCTTCGGCGGCCGCCGCGGCAACATGCCCGTGCAGTACGTCCTGCAGGCCACCGGCATCGAACGGTTGCAGGAGGTGCTGCCCGAATTCATGCGCAAGGTCTACGAAAGCCCCGTGTTCCAGATGGCCGACGTCGACCTGAAATTCAGCAAGCCCGAGGCGCGCATCATCATCAACCGCGACAAGTCGAACCTGCTGGGCGTCTCGACGCGCGACATCGCCCAGACGCTCCAGTACGGGCTCAGCGGCCAGCGTATGGGCTACTTCTACATGAACGGCAAGCAATACGAGATACTGGCCGAAATCAACCGCCAGCAACGCAACAAGCCCGCCGACCTGCGGTCGATCTACGTACGCAGCGACAAGGGCGAGATGATCCAGCTGGACAACCTGATCGCACTGGAAGAGAACGTCGCCCCGCCGCAATTGTACCACTACAACCGGTTCCTCTCGGCGACCGTATCGGCCGGGCTGGCGAAGGGCAAGACCATCGGGCAGGGGCTCGACGAGATGGATCGCATCGCCGCCGAAACGCTCGGCGACGATTTCCGCACGGCGCTGGCCGGCGACTCGAAGGAGTTCCGTGAAAGTTCGTCGAGCCTGATGTTCGCCTTCCTGCTGGCCATCCTGCTGATCTACCTGATCCTCGCGGCGCAATTCGAGAGCTTCAAAGACCCGTTGGTCATCATGCTCACCGTGCCGCTGGCCATTGCGGGGGCACTGGTATTCATGGCCGCCAACGGGCAGACGATGAACATCTTCAGCCAGATCGGCATCATCATGCTCATCGGCCTGGTGGCCAAGAACGGCATCCTCATCGTGGAGTTCGCCAACCAGAAGCAGGAAGCGGGAATCGACAAACTGCACGCCATCGAGGAAGCCTCGCTGCAACGCCTGCGCCCGATCCTGATGACGAGCGCCTCGACCATACTCGGCCTGCTGCCGCTGACCGTCGCCACGGGCGAAGGTGCCAACGGACGTATCGCCATGGGTATCGCCGTAGTGGGCGGTATGGTGGTATCCACCCTGCTGACGCTCTACATCGTCCCGGCAATATACAGCTACGTATCGACAGACCGGAGTAAGAAACAGAAATAAGGAAGCCCAATGAAACGAGTGATTTTATCGGCCCTGGCCGCGGGGATTTTCGCAACGGCGGCGGCACAGGAGGAGCTGACCCTCCGCAAGTGCCTGGAAATAGGGTTGGAAAACAACTACGACATACGCATCGTGCGCAATGAGGAGCGCATCAGCGACAACAATGCCACGGCGGCAAATGCCGGCATGGTGCCGACGATCGACTTCGAGGCGGGTTATTCGGGGGCGCTGGACAACGAGCGCACCACACCGCGCGAAGGGGACGCATGGTCGGACAACGGCATCTACGACCAGACGTTCAACGCCGGGATCAACCTCAACTGGACGATTTTCGACGGATTCCGCATCCGTACCAACTACAAAAAGCTCAAAGAGATGCAGGAGATGGGCACTGTCCGCACCCGCATCACGATCGAGGACTTCGTAGCCAGCCTGACGGCCGAATACTACAATTACGTCCAGCAAACGCTGCGCCTGCAGAATTTCCGCTATGCCGTGGCGCTTTCGCGCGAGCGGCTGCGCATCACCGAAGCGCGGGTCAGCGTCGGCAATTTCTCGCGCCTCGACCTGTTGCAGGCACGCGTGGACTTCAATGCCGACAGTTCGAAATATATGTCCCAGCAGGAGCTGGTTTCGGCTTCGCGCATCCGCATCAACGAACTGCTGGCCAACAAGGACGTCAACGAAATGCTCTGTATCCGCGACTCGGTGATCGAGGTCAACGGCGAGCTCAAATGGGAGGAGCTGCTGGCACAGACGCTCGACACGAATGCCTCTCTGCTGCTGGCAGGGCATGACAATGTGCTGGCCGAACTCGACCTGAAGACCGTGCAGGCGCGCAACTACCCCTATCTGAACCTGACGACGGGATACGGCTACACCTACAACCGTTTCGGGAACGGGACGACCCAGTCGCGCGGGACGCTGGGACTGAACGCCGGGGTGAAACTCGGCATCACGATCTTCGACGGCAACCGCCGCCGGGAGCAGCGCAACGCCCGCATCGACGTGGAAAATGCGCAGCTCACGCGCGAAAGGCTCGAGCAGTCGCTGCGTGCCAACCTGTCGAACTTCTGGCAGGCCTACCGCAATAACCTCGAGGTGATCCAATTGGAAAAAGAGAACCTGATCGCCGCCAAGGAGAACTACGAGATCGCCATGGAGCGTTACCTGCTGGGCGACTTGCCGGGCATCGAGATGCGCGAAGCGCAGAAGAGCCTGCTCGATGCCGAAGAGCGCATCCTCACGGCGAAATACAATACGAAGGTTTGCGAAATATCGTTGCAGCAGATCAGCGGCAACGTCATGACTTACATGGAATAAACCCGCGGTTCATTATTTCTCGCCTTGGGGCATCGGAGAACGGGCGGAGAGGAAATCGCAGAACGGCTGCCTGTAATTCCCGCAGACAGGGATATACTCCTTGCGAAGACGATGCGGTTGCGGCCGATCACGCGGATTCCGGCGGGCAAGCCCCCCTCGCAAAACAAGGGTGCCCGGCGTGCGTTACGCCGGGCACCCTCTCCTACCCAACCTGTCCGGGCCCTGCCCGGACATCGTTACCCGTTACAAATCGATACGCTTGCAGGACGCACCCGCCACATCGAAGGGCTTATCCACGCCGGGTAACGAAACCTTATGTTTTTTTTCATCCATATTGACAACGATATAGACCTTGCGGCCGTCCGGCTTCCGCCACTCGGCGGCCAGCACCGACGCGTCATCGCCGAACCCGGGGATCTTCACGATGGGGTTGTCGCCCGCCGGGGTGAGCTCGCGGATGAAGAGGCCGCCGTACACGACATCGTGCAGGCTGCGGCGGAAATCCATGAGCGTCTTCATGAAACGCGCCTCGCTGACGGCCTGTTCCGACATCAGCGGGATGGGGTCGACCCACCCGATCTGCGAACCCCACAACAACGCCTTCGCCAGTTCGTAACGGAAATCGCCCAGCGACATCTTATCCGCCTCGCTCGGCGTATAGGTGAAGGCGCTGGTGACGGCACGGTCGGAATAGACCATCGGGAACACCGGCCGGATGATGCAGTTGTCCTCCTCATGGGGCGTATTGACGACCAGCAGCATGTCGAACAGGTCGATATAGCACTCGGCATTCTCCTCGCTGGTCAGGATCCTGTCCTCGAGCAGGTGGTGCGCACGGATCTCGCCGATAAGCCTGCGATAGCCGTCGTACCAGAAATCGCCGCCCCCGACCGGATGGCCGTGCGCCTCGTTCCAACAGGGTTCGGGCGCCGCCGCAGCGATCTGGTCGATATAGATTCCGTTCACCCCGATCGCGTGTTGCAGGCTGTCCACCAGTCCGATGATCTTCCGGTGCCAGATATCCGTCGAGGGGCAGGTCACCGTATTGAGGACTTTCGACGTGGGGTAAATCTCGGTATAGAGCGAACCGTCGGGTTTACGGCACGACGCGTCGTAACCGCGGTCGCGCTTATAGCTGTCGGCCGCCGGATCCCAGAGCCGGCCGTTGATATAAGGCGTCACACGCGCCCCCAGAAGCTGGGCGTCACGCACCATCCCTGCGAAACGCTCCTGTGCGGGCAGGTAATCGGGATAGTGGGTATCGTAGGGGTAATGATGCCAGAAATACCAGTGCACACCCAGCCCTTGCCCGAAATACCGGGCAGCACGCCGGACGGCATCGTACGTCTGGTCGGTCACATGCTTGGCACGCACCCACGCGTCGGCATCGTAACACCACTGCGGGATATTGCGCGAGGCGAGCGGCTTGCTGCCCCATTCGGTCGTGAAGGTAAACGGACGGTACCACCTGACAACGGCATCTTCCCAACCCTTCGGCGTGAAACCCGTGACCGAGACCCACGGCAGGCGGAACGTCCCGTCCGCGATCCATCCGGCCGAGGCGGGGATGGCATCGCAGAACGCAACCGTCGTCGGCGTACACTGCGCCGAATAGGTCTTTCCGCAACCGCGGCGGTCTTCCGTCCCGTAATAGAACGCACCCTCGGCATTGTGTACCACGAGGAACTGCATGGCGGAGGCATGCGACGGGTAACGGGCTTCGAACGTGGCGATGTCGAGCGGCTTCTCGACGCCCCAGCCTTCGGTGGTGATGATCCTGCCGTCTTCGGGGCGTTCGATCACGACATTGGGGAATTTCAGATCCGTGACCAGCCACCCGGCGGGCAGGTCGGCCTCTATGTTCCATTGCAGCAGCTCGCCGCCGTCGGGAAGCGTCACGTACATCCGCACGGGATATTTCACCGGCGAGTAGTCCAACGTCAGCTCCCACGTGAACACCAAAGTTTTGGCCCGGGCGTCATCGCGGACTTGCACCCCGCGGTAAACGGCATGTTCGGGTTTCAACTCCGGGTTTTCTCCCTGGGAACCTTTGTATATCAGGATCCACGGCGTTTCGTTCTTGCCTGCCCCGACGACCTGTTTCCCGTTGAGCACCAGTTTCTCGATGTCGAAGCTTCCGCTCCCGCTGAAAACGGCCTCGACCGCACCGTTCGACAGGGTGTAGTCTTCGCCGGTACGGCTTGCGGCCGTTTTATCCTGTGCGAATATTTGCGTGTGTAGCAGGAGGCCCGCCACCAGCATACAACAATTTTTAATCATCATTTATTCCGGGTATTTTATTGAATTTTCAACTCAGCGCAGTTCCATGCGGTGCGGCCGGCGTAGCCGGATGCGGGCATAAACGGCAAATATAATATACATAGGTATACCCTGTTAGCCGGTAAGCCCGAAAGTTTACAGGGCAAAAATAAGCAAAAATATTTTACTTACAAACCCAAAAACAGTAAAAAACTTTTCGAATCATTGAAGCGGCAAAAATCAGGGGAGGCAACTATTTCCCGGCAGGAATGATTCGAGAAGAGATGAAACATAAAAATATAAGATATTGTATTACACAATTTTAACAGCCAAGACCGTCTTAATCCGTTAGCCCAAAGCCAAGTAGCTGATAAAAAGGACATTACTTTTTCACAAATATTTCACAGCCCTAAAAACACCAACAATATATTGAAAATCAACATATTATACACACAAACCCAAGGACATGCAAATCGTACCGCACCCCTTTAAAGTAAAAAAACTTATCAAAAATAGTAATGATAATAATTTTATTGTTATATTTGTTACCGGATAATGAATACTTTTAACTGAATTTCACAGAAAAAAAAGTACCACACAGGCCGTATGTTGTCGTATATCAAGTTCTTTCGGCATTGACGGCCATATCGGCAGACGAATTATACAACCGACTAATTATTCACCATACCTAAAAACTAAAACGTGCCTATGGTAAAACAGACGAGACCCGAACTATTGACTTCCTGAAAAACACTAATCCAAAGTGCTTCTAGCCAAGCAAGGATCAATCCAACACGTACGGGCCCGCGGCGCCCGACCGACGCCCGAACCGTACAAATCTACATTAAGTAATTATAAATGAGGAAATATGACAATGACTATACAAAAGCTCTTTTGTAAAATAATGCTCCGGTCATTCGTGTTGATACTGGGGCTTATATCGGTTACGGAATTGAGCGCAAATCCCGAATTTGTGTATTCCGCAAGCAGCCTGGAATCGTCTGTTACCGCCCCGCAAGGGGGGGGGAACGTCAAGATGACCGGACGCGTCCTGGACGAGACCAAGGCGGGTGTACCGGGAGCCACCGTGATCGTCAAGGGCAGTACCCGCGGTGTCATCACGGGTAATGACGGTACCTTCTCGATCGACGTAAAGCCGACCGATGTAATCGAGATTTCGTACCTGGGTTATGAAACCCAGAGCATTCCCGTCGGAACGAAGACCAACATCGTGACCGAGCTGGTGCGCAAGGTTTCCGAACTGGAGGCAGTAACCGTAGTCGCATACGGTAAACAGCGCAAGGAGAGTATCATCGGCGCCATCAACACCATCGACGCCGGCGAACTGGAAGTGGCAAGCGGCTCGCTCTCCTCGAACCTCGCCGGCAAACTGGCGGGTATCGTCGTGATGCAGCGTACGGGCGAACCCGGATCGAGCGCCGAGTTCTGGATCCGCGGACAGAGTACGTTCGGTGCCAAAACCACCCCGCTGGTGCTCGTCGACGGTATCGAGCGCGACATGGACTTTGTCGACGCGGACGACATCGCCACGTTCTCCATCCTGAAGGACGCAACGGCGACCGCCCTCTACGGTGTGCGCGGTGCGAACGGCATCATCCTGATCACCACCAAACGAGGCACCGAAATGACGGCGCCCCAGATCCGCGTCAAGGCCGAATTCGGCATTACGCAGCCTGTCCAGCTGCCCGAGCTGGCGAACGCTTCGCAGTGGATCGACTACTACAACGAACTCTACCGCGACAGCGGCAGCACCGAGATGCCGATTTCGGACTACGCCCGCCAGATGTACCTGAGCGGCCGCGACCCCGACCTCTATCCGAACGTCGACTGGGTCAACACCATCTTCAAGGACTTGGCCATGACCGGCCGCGTACACGCGAGCGTCACGGGCGGCTCCCCGAAAATCCGTTACTACGTTTCGGCATCCTACTACACGGAAGGCGGTATGTTCAATGTCGCTGACAACGACCGTTACAATGCCCAGATGAACTTCAACAAGTACAGCTTCCGCTCGAACATCGACATCGACATTACCAAGTCGACGCAGCTGGGCCTTTCGCTCTCCACGCAGTATACGACCAAAAACGCTCCCTGCACGACCACGAACGACCTGTACGCCTACACGATGTACGTTACCCCCGTGGCTACGCCGACCGTATTTTCGAACGGCATGCTGGCAATCCCGCAGGAGTCGGGCTCGGTCAACCCCTACAACATGCTGAACAACACCGGATACCGGCGCTACAACACCATGGTGGCGCAGTCCCTGCTGTCGCTGACGCAGGATTTCTCGGACATCATCACCCCCGGCCTGAAAGCCAATGTAAAATTCGCATGGGATGCACAGAACGCAACCCTCCTGGAGCGCGCAATGTCCCCCGTGACCTACTATGCCACCGGGCGCGACGAAAACGGCGAACTGATGCTGACCGCTGCCAACCCCAACGGCAGCAACTACATGCGCCTCGCGACATCGGACTCGTCGGGTACGACGGCCATCAATTTCGAGGGCTCGCTTATCTATGAGCGCCTCTTCGCGGAAGACCACCGCGTAAGCGGCATGTTCCTCTACTCGGTACGCAGCAAATCCAAAAACAGGCCCGTCAATTACATCGACGCCTACCCGACTAAGAACATGGGTATCGCCGGGCGTTTCACCTACGCCTTCCGCGACAAGTATTTCGCCGAGTTCAACTTCGGTTACAACGGTTCAGAGAACTTCGCCCCCGGCAAGCGCTACGGCTTCTTCCCCTCGTACGCCGTAGGATACATGATCAGCAACGAAAAATTCTGGGAGCCGCTGCGCGACAAGGTCAACATCCTGAAAATCCGCGCCTCGTACGGTAAGATCGGTAACGACGAGATCGGCGGCAGCCGCCGTTTCGCCTACAATACGACCATGAACACCAATGCCGGCGGGTTCACTTTCGGCGACCTGGGACAGACCAACCTGCCCGGCTATTCGACCGGCGAGTACGGCAACCCGGACGTTGCCTGGGAAGAGGCGACGAAGGCCGACGTCGGTATCGAGCTGGGGCTGTTCAACAAGATCAAGATCCAGGCGGACTACTTCTATGAGAAACGCGAAGGCATCTTCATCCAGCGCGAATCCACCCCGTCGGTGGTCGGCACGAAAACGGCGCAGTGGGTCAACCTCGGCCGCATGAAGAACCAGGGTTTCGACATGTCGCTCGAATTCGACCACAGCTTCAACAAGGATTTCAGCATATCGGCACGCGGTAACTTCACCTACAACCGCAACAAGAAACTCTACGACGACAAACCCGACCAGATCTGGAAATACCAGAACCTCGCCGGCTTTGCCAACAACCAGCAGTTCGGCCTGATCGCCGAAGGCCTGTTCGAGTCGGAAGAGGACATCGCCAACTGGCCCAAGCAGGATTTCGGCACCGTGCGCCCGGGTGACATCAAGTACCGCGACGTCAACGGCGACGGCGTGGTCAACACCTTCGACAAGGTGGCCATCGGCTATACGCTCGTACCGGAGATCAACTACGGTTTCGGCGCCAGCGTCAAATGGAAAGGCATCGACGTATCGGTATTCTTCTCGGGCGTGGGCCACGTGACCCGCATCATCCAGGGCCAGAACCTCTTCGGCGCTTCGTCGACGATCCTCCGCATGGGACAGATCTTCGAAGATGTGGCAAAGAACCGCTGGACGCTCGACAACCAGAATCCCAACGCCCCCTACCCCCGCCTGTCGCTCAACAAGGTGGACAACAACCAGCAACTTTCGACCTACTGGCAGCGCGACATGAGCTTCATGCGTCTGAAAGATGCGGAGATCGGCTATACGCTCCCCGAAAGCATGACCAAGAAATGGGGCCTGTCCAAGATCAGGTTCTATATCCAGGGAAAGAACCTGGTTACATTCAGCGATTTCAAACTCTGGGATCCCGAGGTAAATGCAAATTACGGTAATGTATACCCCCTCATACGTACCTTTGCAATCGGTGCAAATGTCAACTTCTAAAAAAGGATAAGCAATGAAAAAAATACGAATATTCGCAACCGCCCTGTTACTGGCCTTTACGCTGTCCTCCTGCGAGTCGTTCTTCGACGTGGAACTGGACGACCAGGCCAAGATCGAGGATATTTTCCGGCAGAAAACGGAAGTCCAGAAATACCTGAGCCACCTTTACTCCTACATTCCCCAGGAGGAAGAGGTCGTAGGCATGCACGGCTGGACGGTAGGACGTGCGGACGAGTCGTTGTTCTCGTGGTACCAGTGGGTCTACTACACCCAGTTCAGAACCGGCAACTACAGCAGCGCCACGACCAACTTCAATTACTGGCCGGATTACTACATCGGCATCAACCAGTGCTCCATCTTCCTGAAATATATCGACCTCGACAAGGAAGACACCCCGGCGACCCTCGCATACATGAAGGCCGAAGCCCGTTTCCTGCGCGCCTACTACTATTTCCTGCTGTTCCGCCAATACGGCCCGGTATTCATCTGGGGCGACCAGATCGCCGACGAGACGATCGACGGCAAGACCGTAGACCGCCACACCGTACAGCAGAACATCGACTTCATGGTCGGGGAGCTCGACGCGATCAAGAACGACCTGCCGGTACGCACCGACGACATCGGTATCGACGGCAAGCAGTGGGCCGGCCGTGTTACGCGCGGTGCAGCCCTGGCATTGAAATCGCGCATACTGCTTTATGCCGCATCGCCGTTATATAACGGGTGCGACCTTTACAAAGGCCAGATGCAGAACATACGCGGTGAATTCCTCTTCCCGCAGAGCAAGGATGAAACCAAATGGGAAGCAGCCGCACAGGCAGCCTGGGATGTCATCGAACTGGCAGAAACGGGCTTATACGATCTCTATAAGGACACGGAACAGACCGACGAATTCACGCGTTACATGTCCTCTTATCAGGGCGTAAGGCTGAAGCCCTGGAACAAGGAGACCATCTGGGGATGGTGGAGCCGCTCGGGCAGTTATTCGTGGCTGGGCGGCACGGGCGGTCTGCTGGCATGCGCCATGCCGGGCATGACGGGTGCTTCGGGCGCCGTTTACCAGGGTTACGGCGGTATCCAGCCTTCGCTGAAGCTGGTCGACAGCTATCCGATGTACACGACCGGACGCTATCCCGTGACAGGCTACCAGGGTGAGAACGACATGTCGAAACCCATCGTCGATCCGCAATCGGGTTATCAGGCGACCGGATTCACCGATGGGTACAAGCAGCCCGGTATCGACTGGGGCGACGGCATCAAGGCCCATAACAGCTGTATCAACCGTGATCCCCGTTATTATGCCTGCCTGGTGCCCAACGGCTTCTGGTGGCCCAACAAGACGGAGAACATCAAGTTCACCTGCTACAACAATGACGCCTGCACCAATAAGTGGAATGCAGGTGAAGGCGGCGGTATCACCCGCGTAGGTTATGTATGGCGCCGTCTTTACGAAACCAACAAATCGTTGCGCGAGGCTACCGACTATACCACGATGAAAACGGTTTACCCGGCGTTCCGCCTGGCGGAGATCTACCTCAACTATGCCGAGGCCTGCAACGAAAAGCCCCAGCGCGACGAAGCCGCAGCGCTCGAATACCTGAACAAGGTGCGCGAACGGGTGGGCCTGAATAAGATCCAGGAGGCCTATCCCGAGATCCGCGGCAACCAGGAGCTGCTCCGCTGGTGCATCCAGAAGGAGCGCATGGTAGAGTTCGGACTGGAAGCGATGCGCCACTACGACGCCTGCCGCTGGATGATCGCCAAGAAGGAATACCCGAGCGAGAACTGGACGCTGCACGTAAGCGCCACCACGTACGAAGAGTCTTACGAACGCGTGTCCAACGACTACGTCGGTTCGCCCGCCGTTTTCCGCGACAAGGATTACCTCCATCCTATCAATGCGACACAGATGGCCGAAATGACCAACATGACCCAGAATTACGGACATTAATAAATGCTCGAACCTATGAAAATAAATATGTGGAAACTGTTGCTTGCAGGACTGTTTGCTTCGGCCGCCCTGGCCGGCTGCGAGGACAATCGCAACAACTTCATGGTAGACGATACGATTTCATTTGTCAATGAGGAGCAATATGCCGGCGTATCGGTTTATAATGGAAAATATGAATTGGCAATATTGAAGAACGGCAAGGGACAACAGAGTGCCAAAGCGCTCCTCAGTGTTTCGGAAACTGCCCTGGCCGAATACAACACGGCCAACGGCACCAACTATGCGGTGCTGCCGGCGAATTGCTACAAACTCTCTTCTTCGACGGTCGGCTTTTCGGACGGCGACACCCGTAAATTCGTCGAGGTTACGTGGGACGACGCAGCCATCTTCGCCCTGGGCGAGGGTACGGAGTATGCGATTCCGCTCGAACTCACCGTCGCCAACGACGCGCTGGCCGTCGATGCAAACCGCAATGTGAAGATCATCAATCCCAAACGCGCCTCGATCGGCATGGAGAGGGAGCTGGCGGCATCGTTCCATCCCACCGCTACGCACGAGGTGATCTCGTTCGACGGCAACATCGTGCTCGACAATGCCATCTCGACAATGGATCTGACGGTGAACTACACGATCGACAACAGCCTCGTGGACGCCTACAACCAGGCCAACGGGACGAACTACCTGGCTGCGCCCGACGGGTTCGCCACGCTTGACGCCACCAGCTCGCAGATCGCTGCGGGCGAGACTGCGGCCAAGTTCTCGGGCAAGATCAATTCCGACAAGCTCTTTACGGGCAGCAACCTCGATATCGTGGGCGACCTGCTCGTGCCGGTACGCATCACCTCCACGTCGCTGGACGGGATCACCGTCACGACCGAGGTCATGTATGTCCCCTTCACGATGGACAAGGAAGTCAAGGGCCCGTGGACTGTCCTGGAAGGCAACGGCATCGGTTATGCCTACGACCCGCTGCCCCCTGCATGGAGCGTGGCCATCTACACGGCCGAACGGTTGTTCGACGGCTCGTTCTCCGATGAGTGGATTCCTTTCTGGAATACCCCCAATACGTTCCCGATGGTATTCGTCGCAGACATGGGACAGCGACAGGTATTTACCAAATTCCGTATCAGCGACAGCTACAACTACCAGGGGAATGCGCTGAACTATCAGATCTATACCGCCGAAGAGTACTCCGGCGCCGGCACCCAATGGAACCTCGTGGCAAGCGGCAAGCGTGCCTATGAATGGGTGAACTGCGGTACCGACAAGACCGACCCGCGGTTGATCTACGATTACCCTGTCCAGAAGACAATTGCAGGCCGCTACCTGAAATTCGTGATCGTCAATGTCGAGCGTCTCGATGCGACGGGCGACTATATGAACGGGCGCTGCAAGCTGGGCGACGTACAGGGTCTGGGATTCTAACGATAGATGTCGAATAATTAATCCCGTTGTGAGTTCACTCCCTTTCACAACGGGATTAATTTTAATTTTACGAATTACGACTTACCGACTACGATGCTCAAATTCCTGAAAAATATCATTCCGTTCGCAACGGCCGCAGGATCCTTGCTTCTCGCGGGCAGTTGTTCCCGAACCATGTACCCGCAGGGGCAGCACCGCAGAAACCTGCAGCCCCCCACGGATGCCGTGTTATGTTACGGCGGCAGCCACCACCGCACCCCTTTCCTGTGGGACAAGGAACGGCTGGCGCCCTATGTCACCTATGTCGATAAAGAGGGCGGGGAGCACTGGCTCTTCGACGGGTTCATCTTCCTGGAATTCCAGGACACGAACCGTCCCGACGCAGAACTCTACGCCTTCGAGACGGGGCATCTGCGCGACAAGGGCGAATCGGCCGGCAAGGCGCAATGGCAGGAGCTGATCGACTATTATTTCACGGACGGCAACGGGGTCGAGGCCCTCGAAGAGGCCGTGAAGGAGGCCGCCGCGCGGTTGGGCAAAGCCCCGCAGAAGCGCAAGGTCATCATGGTACTTCCCGACCCGGTGATTCACCGGCACTATATCGACACGACGTCGAGTACGACCTATTGGGGAGCATTGGACGGGCGGCAACTGGATTTCAACAGGAATGAAGACCGCATAGCCGCCTGCAAATGGTATATCGACCGGGTACGGGAGCGGTTCGCCCGGGGCAGCTACGAACATATCGAGCTGGCGGGATTCTACTGGCTGCGCGAGATCGTCACCCGGCCGGTGGACACACAGTACAGCTACCACCTGACCCGCTCGGACATCATGCTTCCGCATATCGCCGATTACCTCCACAAGCTGGATTATACGTTCAACTGGATACCCTATTACGGCTCGCGCGGGTACGACGTATGGCAGCAGTTCGGGTTCGACCAGGTCTACCTGCAACCCAACTATTACTGGAAGCCGCAGAACGACATGGATGAGGTTTGCAGACAGATCGACAGCCTGGGCATCGGCATGGAAATAGAGTTCGAGCCCACGCTGCTCAACGCACGCGAAGGCAGCGGAACATTCCGCAAGCGGCTGCGCGACTACATCGACTACGCCAAACGACGCAACATCTACGGCAAACGGCCGTTCGCATATTACCACGGCACCAACGGGTTCTACGACCTCCACGCTTCGGACGACGAGGCCGACCGGGAGTTGTTCGACGAACTTTGCCAGT
Organism: Alistipes onderdonkii; assembly: GCF_025145285.1. NCBI lineage: Bacteria > Pseudomonadati > Bacteroidota > Bacteroidia > Bacteroidales > Rikenellaceae > Alistipes > Alistipes onderdonkii. The sequence continues at coordinate 1,990,219 of NZ_CP102251.1, read as the reverse complement.
TCATCATAAACAATCCGTTACGGGCACAACGACCGACAACGGACAGGAAATAACCCATAAACGGATATATTGACCCCGGACGGAAGAGACTGCTCCGGGGTCGGATAAAAACGACAAGACATGACTCGCAGACTTTTTACAGTAGCAATTGCAGTGGTAACAGCCTTGGTTTTCACCCTCCCGAGCGGCACCGCAGGCCCGAAGGACAAGCTGTACCCGTGGGAGAAGAAACACAAGAGTCCGGCGACCACGACCGATGCCGTATTATGCTACGGTGCCAGCCATCACCGCAACCCCTTCCTGTGGGACAAGGGGCGCTTCGCCCCCTATGTCACCTACGTCGACCCCGACGGGAAGGAACAATGGCTATTCGACGGCTTCATCTTCCTGGAATCGCAGGATGTCGACCGCCCCGACAGCGGCGCCTACTCGTTTATGACGGGCGTGCTGCGCGACACGGGCGTATCGGCCGGCAAGGAGCAGTGGCAGGAGCTGATCGACTACTATTTCACAAAGGGCAACTGTGTCGACGCCCTGGAACAGGCCGTCAAGGAGGCCACCGCACGGTTGGGCAAAGCGCCCTGCAAACGCCGCGTGATCATGATGATCCCCGATCCGATCATCCACCGACACTACATCGACACGACCACCACGACGACCTACTGGGGAGAACTCGGCGGGCGCCGGTTGGATTTCAACAGCAACGAAGACCGCGTAGCGGCCTGCAGGTGGTACATCGACCAGGTGCGGGCGCGGTTCGCCCAGGGCGATTACAAATACATCGACTTGGCCGGGTTCTACTGGATCCGCGAGATCGCCGCCCAGCCGCACGACACGGAGTACAGCTACCATCTGACCCGTTCGGACATCCTGCTCCCCGAGATCGCGGACTACCTCCACCGGCTCAACTACACGTTCAGCTGGATTCCGTTCTACGACGCCCGCGGCCATGACGACTGGCGCAAATTCGGCTTCGACCAGGTCTACATGCAGCCCAACCACTACTGGAAGCCGGAAAACGACCTGGATTCCGCCTGCATGAAGATCAACCGTGCCGGGACGAGCATCGAGTTCGAATTCGAGGCTTCGATCCTCAGCGCGGATCCGCACAGCGACATATACCGAGCACGGATGCGTAAATACATGGAATATGCAAAGAAACACGGCATCTACGGCACCCGCCCGCTGGCCTATTACCAGGGGAGCAACGCCCTCTACGACCTCTCGGTTTCCACGGACGAAACGGACAGGGAGTTCTTCCACGAATTCTGCCGTTTCGTCGTAAACAACCCGGTACGGACGCAACACACCGGGAAGGGAAACAAATAAAAAAACCTGACATCCCATGAGGAATTACCGAATTATTTTCACGCTTCTCTGCTGCCTGCCCTTCATCGGTTGCGGGGACGGGGACGACGAACCCTCCCGGGGCCCGAAACCGACCCTGAGCATGACGATCGCATCGTCGGGCGCCAACTCCGTGACGCTGAACATGAGGCATACGAATGCCTCGTCCGTCAAAATCATACACAAGGCCACGGGGGTCATTACGTCCGAAACGGCTCAGAGCGTCGCCCAGAACGGCACGCAATACACCGGGACGACGGTCGAGATCGACGGCCTGGCGGCGCAGACGACCTACACGGTCTTCGCCGTAGCCTGCAACGACTCGGGCGAATACAGCCAGATGCAGCATGTCCGGTTCACTACCGACGCCCCCGGCCCGCAGATGTACCCGTGGGAGCAAAGCCGCAGCGGGATACTCTCCTACACGGACATGGTGCTGTGCTACGGCGGCAGCCACCACCGCACCCCGTACCGCTGGGACAAGGAGCGTTTCGCCCCGAGCGTGAGCTACGTGGACGAACAGGGCAAGGAACATTGGCTGTTCGACAGTTTCCTGTTCATCGAATTCCAGGACAGCAGCCGTCCCGACGGCGGTTATTACGCCTACATGGTGGGGCTGATGAAGGACTACGGATTCTCGGCCGGCAAGACGCAATGGAAAGAGCTGATCGACTATTGGTTCGCCGGCGGCAGCGGCATGGATGCCCTCGAAGGAGCCGTGAAGGACGCTTCGGCACGCCTGGGCGCACCCCCGTCCAAACGCAAGGTCATCATGGTACTTCCCGATCCGATTATCTACAAGGTTTACGACGGCAAGGGCAATGGCAAGGGCGACCCCGGCTCCACGGTTTACTGGGGCGAGCTGAACGGCCGCAAAATGGACTTTTCGACGGCCGAAGACCGCATCGCGGCCTACAAGTGGTATGTCGACGAGGTACGCAGGCGTTTCGACCTGGGCAACTACCAGTTTATCGACCTGGCGGGGTTCTACATCATCTCCGAGGAACTCGTCACGCCGGGCGACGGCTGGAACCACGAACTGAAAAAATCGGACGAGATCATCCCTCCGCTTGCGGAATACCTGCATGCGATCAACCAATCCCTGAACTGGATCCCGTACAACCGCGCCGCAGGGTATAAGAAATGGCAGCAGCTGGGCGTAGACTACGCCTATATGCAGCCCAACTATTTCTGGGAGGGACAGAAACCGCTGTCGCAGTTCTTCTCCGACGTCAAGGCCAACGGCCTGGGCATGGAATTCGAGTTCGACGAGGCGCTCCTCGAGGGCAAGGCCGACTGCGACACCTACAAGAAGCGTTTCCGCGAATACATGTCCGGAGCCAGGCTGAACAATGTCTACGGCACAAAGCCGCTGAGCTACTACCACGGCACCAACGCCTTATACGACCTGTCGAAATCGACGGCAGCCAAAGACAGGGAGTTCTACCACGAATTCTGCCGCTTCGTACTCGACAACCCGATGCGCAAATAACGATTAACGATCCGTAAACAGATGAAAAAACTCAAGACCTTCGCATTTTGCACCCTCTTAGCGGCATTGGCCGCAAACCATACGCCCGCCACAGCGGCGAACGGCCCCACGGGCGACGCGGCCCCGGCAACCCGCGATTCCGAACCGAAAATGTACGCCTGGGAACAGGAACGCGACGCGATACCGTCCTATACCGACCTGGTGTTGTGCTACGGCGGCAGCCACCACCGCACCCCGTACCGCTGGGACAAGGAGCGTTTCACCCCGTTCGTGACCTATGTGGACGAGAGCGGCAGGGAGCACTGGCTCTTCGACGGGTTTCTCTGCCTCGAATTCCAGGACAGCAGCCGCCCCGACGGCGGTAAATACGCCTACATGGTAGGCGTGCTGCGGGGACAGGGCGTTTCGGCCGGCAAACAGCAGTGGAAGGAGCTGATCGACTACTGGTTCGACGGCGACAACGGCGTGAACGCCCTCGAAGCGGCCGTAAAGGAGGCTTCACAGCGGCTGGGCACACCCCCGGCCAAGCGCAAGGTAGTCATGGTAATGCCCGACCCGATCATCTACCGGAAGTACGACGACACGAACGAGTCGACGACCTACTGGGGTTCGCTCGGCGGGCGGCAGATGGATTTCGCCAAGGGCGCCGACCGCGTTGCGGCCTGCAAATGGTATATCGACCAGGTGCGCAGGCGCTTCGACGAAGAAAATTACCAGTATGTCGAACTGGCGGGGTTCTACCCCATCTCCGAAGAGATCGTGACGCCGGGCGACGGCTACTGCCACGAACTGAAAAAGTCGGAAGAGGTCATCCCCCAGGTTGCGGAATACCTGCATGCGATCAACCAGAGTTTCTGCTGGATACCCTACAACCGTGCCGCAGGCTACACCAAATGGAAGGAGATGGGCATCGACTACGCCTATATGCAGCCCAACCACTATTGGGACGACAAGGGCGTAAGGCCGCTGTCTCGCTATTTCTCCGACATCAAGGCCTACGACCTGGCGATGGAATTCGAATTCGACGAGAACATCCTCGAGGGGGAGCAGAACTCCGAGGTTTACAAAAAAAGATTCCGCGAGTATATGGAAGGTGCAAAAAAACACGGCGTATACGGACGTAAGCCGCTGAGCTATTACCACGGCACCAATCGTTTTTACGACTTGTGGGCGTCGACGGCGGCAAAGGACAAGGAACTGTTCCATGAATTCTGCCGGTTCGTGATCGACAACCCGCTGCGGCAAAGAACGGCCGCGTCCGGCAAACCCGCCGCCGAGCAGGGATACCGGACGACCGAAATTCAGGATCTGGCCCTGATCTACCAGGGCGGCAGCCACCGGCTGGACTGGACGGTCGATGAATTCCGGCCCTATGTCGTACACCGGTTTGCCGACGGCTCGAAAGACTGGCTCTTCGACGGCTTCCTGTTCCTCGAGTTCAAGGACGGCTCGGGACGCAACTACACCGTGGGCTACGAGAAACTCAACGCCCGCAGGACAGAATGGGAGTGGCTGCTGGATCGGATTTTCGAGCAGGGCAAGTCGCTTTCGGCACTCGACCGGTGCATCGGACAGGAGATAAAAGAGCTCGGAAAGCCCGCCTTCAGGCATCAAATCGTACTGGGGCTTCCCGAAGCGATCCGCGGCCAGAAGGACTGGGGCGAGATTGACGGCCGGGAGATGGATTTCTCGAAAGAGGAGGATCAGATCGCCGCGACCAAATGGTACATCGGGGAGCTGGTCGAACGTTTCAAGGCCGCCAAATACAAGCACCTGGAACTCTCGGGCTTCTACTGGGTCGCTGAGGACACCCACCACTGCGCGGAGCTCACCATTCCGCTGAGCGAATACATCCACTCCGAAGGCAAGCTTTTCTACTGGATTCCCTACTGGCAGGCCAAAGGCCATGAGGAGTGGAAACGCCTGGGCTTCGACGTGGCCTACCAGCAGCCCAACCACTTCTTCAACCACTCGATCCCCGACAGCCGCCTCGACGAGGCCTGTGCCACGGCCCGCCGCCACGGGATGGCCATGGAGTTCGAATTCGACGAGAAGGCCACGGCGGCGATCCCCAACTCGTCGCACGACCGGATGGCGGCCTATATCAACCACTTCGAAAAGAACGACGTCTTCAACTCTTCGGCCGTTGCCTACTACTGCGGGAACCGCGGCGTACTGACCCTCAACGAGTCGGACAACCCGAAAGACAAGGCCCTGATGGATCGCCTGGCCCGGATCATCCAGGCACGCCGCTACCTGAAATACGGCATCCCGATGAAGAACAAGACCCGCGTGGTCGCACACCGGGGCTTCTGGCACACCGACGGCTCGGCACAGAATTCGATCGCCTCGCTCCTCAAGGCCGACCAGCTGGGCGTGTACGGCGTGGAATTTGACGTATGGATGGCCTCGGACGGCGTTCCGGTGCTCAACCACGACGGCTGGCACGACGGATACGAGGTACAGAGCACCCCTTCGACCGTGCTGACGACGCTCAAGCTCGAAAACGGGGAGCCGATGCCCACGCTGGCGCAATACCTCGAGGCCGCTAAGGATACGAAGGTACACCTCGTTCTGGAACTCAAGCCCCACGCCACCCCCGAGGCGGAAACCGCAGCGGCCGAGGCCGTGGTGAAGATGGTCGGCCGGTACGGGCTTTCGAAACGCGTGACCTACATCTCGTTCTCACTCCACATAATGAAAGAGCTGGCACGGCTGGCCCCCGCAAAGACGCAGCTGATGTACCTGGGAGGCGGCACGTTGCCCAAAGACCTGAAGGCGATGGGGCTGACGGGCTGCGATTTCAACTACGGCGTATACCTGAACAACCCGACGTGGCTCAACGACATCAAGGCGTTGAAGATGGCCTCGAACGTCTGGACGGTAAACAACCCGGCCGACATGATATGGGCCATCGAAAACCGGGTCGACTTCATCACCACAGACCGTCCCGACCTCTTCCTGAAGCTCACCCGCAAGTAAGCGGGCCGGGCATCGGATACCCCGGTATACAGGCGATGCACCCGGGACGCGCCCGGATGCATCGCTTCCCTATAAAAACGCAACGATGAAACATTTGAGAATCTTGACCTGCCTGCTGTTGCTGGGCAGCATGGCGCCCACAACGGCGCTCTGTACCGGCAAGGATGCCTCCAAGCGCGGCAAGGAAAAAGGATGCGACCGCCCCTATTCCGAAGCGATGTATGTCAAACGCCAGGGCGGCGACCTCTATATTTCGGCCAAGCTGGACGAACGGACGGATATCACCTATTGGTTCAGGCGGTGCATGTTCAACGAGCTCTACACGTTCTACCGCGTAGGCATCACGCGCAACAGGACGGCGCTTCCCACCACGCAGCCCGAGGCCGAACCCGCCGTCCTGCTCAACTCGACGTACAGCGACAACATCGGGCCTTTCGCCATCCCCGGATGCGGGTGGTGCGGGGGCAACCACAAATACAGGGAACGCACGGCGCGCACGGCACGCAGCGAGGGTTACACCCTGCTAGCCGACGGCAACCGCATCGAGGGCGACACGACACTATGGGCAAATCGGGTGACGGTCGAGGCCGAAAACGTAATCCTCGACCCGACACGCCCCTACCGGAACACCGCGGGCGGCGACGAACTGCGCGACTCCCTGTGCCGGGAATCGGTGACATACACTGTCCGCCGCAACAACATCGAGGTCGCGGCCTCGCACCGGTTCTGCAACGCCACGCCCGTGGCCATCGCCATCTATTACGGGATGCAGTCGATGTTCGAAGGCGAGACGCACGTACTCACCCCGGGCGGGGCCTACACGGACTGGACGGAAGTGGCGAAGGCATCGACGTTCACCAAACAGGAGCACCCCCTTTTCCGGCGCTACGTCGAAAAGAACAGACAGGGGTACCAATCGACCTGGCTGCTGCCCGACGGGCTGGGAGACCACGCGCTGCTGGACGGGCAGGACGACATCTTCATCTATGCGCCCTACGGCAAGAGCTACCATAAGCTCATCGGGAACAAACGGATCAAGAACGGTGACAAGACCTGTTGGCGGGGTGTCTACACCTGGTTCGAGACGCCCATCGCCGACGATGCCGACCTGTTGTGCTACGAAGGCAGCGCCGGGGGACATACGGCCGTTTTCATCGACTGCAAGCGGGCTTGCAAGAGGACGCTGGCACTGCCCGGATACCTCGACCTGCGGCATTTCGGAACGGCCGAACAGAACGGCGGCATCCGCATTTCGGCCGCCGGACGGAATAAACTGAAGATAAAGGCCGACGCACCGGGCAGCTGTGTATTGCTGCTCCGGGAATAAGGTCACGGGGGCAAAATAACGGAAGGCCGCTGCGATCTGCCTGCAAGAATAAGAGGGCCGGGGAAATAAGCATTCCCCGGTCCTCTTATAATTCTGCCCCTGCCTGCTATTAACGCCGCCGATACCGTTTCGGATTCTTCAGCACCGCGTCGACGACGGGCGGCAGAATCTTCTTCATCACGTCGTACCCCGCGGCCGTGGGATGGACTTCGTCGTAGGTATAGGCCGCTACCATGCCTCCGTCCGGTTCGGACATCGCCGCGTGGTAATCCACATAGGGGACATTCTCCCTGCGGGCGTACTCGCGGATCATGGCGTTCAGCTCGATGATCCGGGGCGCGGGTTCAAGCTCCTTGCGCCAGCCGAATTCACGCGCGGGCAACAACGAGCACAGCACGGGGGCGATGCCGTTGGCACGTGCCAGCTCGACCATCGACACGAGGTTGCCCAGGATATGCGGCAGCGATATGTAACCGGTATTTTGCGCTATGTCGTTCGTCCCGCCGCAGATGACGACCACCTGCGGGTGCAAGTCCAGCACGTCGGCCCGGAAGCGTACGAGCATCTGCGAGGTGGTCTGCCCGCTGATGCCGCGGCTCACATAACCGCGGGCGGCGAAAAAGTCGGGATGCGTCTTGATCCACAGTTCGGTGATCGAGTTGCCCATGAGGACGACCTTCGGATTGCGCACCTGGCCGTTGGCCTGCTCGAAGCGGCCGAAGTTCGCCCAGTCCTGGGTTTGCGCAGCGGCGCAGAGCAAACCCGCAAGGGCAAGGACGGTAAAAAACAGTTTTTTCATCGTTTCAGCAGCTATTGAATGACCTCCATCGGCATCTCCCACCCCATGATCGTCGAGATGTAGGGGATGACCGCAGCGGCGAACTTCCGGTGTCCGCGGTGGTTGGGATGGTACCCGGCCCCCAGGTCGCCGTCCTGGTTGGTGATGCCCGTAAAATGCATGACGCAATGCAGGTCGCCGTCCTCCAGGCCGGCCATGACGGACTGCATATAGGGATAGAACGCCTCCGCACCGTCGGGGATGACGTAAAGGATCGGCACGGAGCCGTAATGTTCGCGCAGGGCGCCGTAAAGCTCACGGAAAGCCTTGCCGAAGGCGGCCTCGGAGGGTGTAATGCCCGTGCTGCAATCGTTCGTGCCCAGTTTTATCACCACGATATCGGGCTTGTAGCCCCGGAAATCCCACCGCGGCGAGTCGGTCATGTCGAACGTCCGCAGGATGCGCTGGCGCATGGTGACGTCCGACGTCTGCTTCACGTCGCCCCAGTTACGGACAACGCCCTGCCCCGAATGGGCCGTGAGCACGTAATCGGCATCGAAACAGCGCGCCACGATGCAGCCCCATGCCAGGTCGCAGTTCTCGGTCTCGGGGGTGAAAGGCTCCGAGGCGGTTTTCCCCTCGGTACCGTAGCCGCACGTGTGCGAGTCGCCGATGAACTCGATCAGCCGCGACGGGGCGGGCGGCAGGTCGAGCAGGGCACCGTCGGCCTCGATGCCGTAGAGCGTCGTGCGCCCCTGCTCGGCTTCGGTGCGTTTCTGCACCGTCACGGTATGCGGCCCCGGCGCAAGCCCTTCGGCGAGGGGCACGCACGACGAGGCTCCCTCGACGGTCGCCTTACCGTACAGGCGCCCGTCGACGAATACGTTGTAGTAGTTACGCCCGGTATCCGCCGCACGCATCGCACAGCGACTGCCGTCGAAACGGAACGTGAAATGACAACCGCTCCAGTCGAACGACAGGCTGCCGTCGCCATTTTCGGCGGCGCGGCCGGTAAAGCGGATTTTGTCCGAACAGGCTTCATAGAAGCGCATGTCGCCGCCGGCCATGCAGGCCCCCGACGCCGCGCACAATGCCAGCGCGAAAAACAGACGTTTCATCCGGGCAGCTTATTTGACGTAGGGCCTGATTTTCTCGATCCACACGGCATAACCCGCCGCCTTGAGGTGGATGCCGTCGAACGTGTACTCTTCGGGCAGTTCCCCGTTGCGCTGCATAGCGCTCCAGATGTCGATGAAGGTCAGCCCGCGGCGTTCGGCCATCGCACGCAGCAGTGCGTTGAACTCGGCGAAACGGGCATTCTTGCCTTTCATAAAAGTTTCGTTATGCGCCTCGTTGAGCGGCAGCAGGCTCTGGATATAGACCTTCGTGCGGGGTGTCTCCCGGGCAATGATGTCCAGCAGGCGTTCGTACTGCTGCAAGAGTTTCTCGTTCGAAATCTTCGAGAAAAGCAGGTCGTTGGCACCACCCATGATGAAGATGGCCTTCGGTCGTCCGTCGACGATCGGCTGCACGCGGTTGATCATGCCCGATATGCAGTCGCCGCCGATGCCGCGGTTGAGCACGCGTTTCCCCTGGAAATACTCCGCCCAGAAACCTCGTTCGGTAAGGCTGTTGCCCAGCATCACGATATTTTGCCCGGTGACCGGCACCAGTTCCTCGACATTGCGCTTGGAGAAATAATAGTCGTTGTTGAAGGTCAGCGTATCGCGCTGCGCCTGTGCGGCTGCGGTCGTCGCGACGGCAGAGGCCAGCAGCAGGAGGATGAGTTTCTTCATGGTTCGTTATTTTATCAAGTTTCCTTCGAAATCAATGTCGCGGTCGAACGGATGCAGCGCTTCGTCCGTCATCCGCGCCGCTTCACGCCGCGTCAGGGGCTCCGTACCGTCGGCAGCGACGGCAGCGCCGGCCTTGCGGAGCATGGCGGCAGCCGACGCCGCCGTAAGCGGCGCGGGGTCGTCGGACACTTCGACCTGCGGCGCATAGTCGTGCAGGCCGCGGCTGAACTCACCGACGGAGATCCCGCGCTCGGGATAGAACCACGTGCGGTTCGCCCACTGGAACGGCTCGCCCGTCATACGCAGGATGCCCGTCGCTGCGATGCGCTGCAACATCGCGAAGTCGGGGTCGTCGGGTTTCACGTCGTACAACGGCGCGATATACGCATTCTGCGCCAGCAGGGCGGCCTGCAACCTGCGCACCGGGACTTCGCGGGGCGTACACCCTTCCCGGGCGGCGATGGCCGCCAACGTCCCTGCCGCCTGTCCCGTGAGCAAGACTACCGGCTGCAGGCGCGTCGAACCGTTGATAAGGTTCGAAACCGATATGGCCTTGTCCGAAACCACCAGGTTGTCCGTCCCGGCAGGGATCATCACCCCCATCGGCACCGAAAACGACGGCACGGGCGGGAAGGGTATCTTCCCGATCTGAGGACGGCAATCGTGGTGGTGGTCGACGGGATAGTCGCCGACCGAAATGCCGGTACGGTAAAGTGCCGACGGGCGGCCGTAACGATCCGCCACGTCATCGAGCGTCAAGCGGATCACCCCGTCCAGGCGCCGCCCCTCGCGGTGGTAAGGCAGGTATGCCAATCCGTCTGCGGTGCCGAACTCGTCATCGGCGATCCCCAGGTGGCTGAAACCCAGTTCGTGCTGGATATAGTAGATGAACCGCAGGGTCTTCTCGCGGGCGGGGCGCAGCGCGGCGTCACGCCGGGCATAGGGCACCTCGACGATATTCATGTAGACGTCGTTGCCGTTGACCGGCCAGTTGAGCATGTATTTGCCATTGGGCAGGCGGCCGTAGTTGAGCATCACCTCCGCCGGGATCGGCTGCCCCGCAGCGGTCTGGCAGGCCGCAGCGAACTCCGCAGGATCGTACCCTTCGGGGCGGGGGATGGTCTTGTCGGCACCCTTGCCGTAATCCTTGAGGATGGCGACGAAAGTCAGGTCTTGCACGATGTCGTTCGCCTCGGCAGGCGCCAGCGCCTCGCCCGTATCGGCACGGGCGTCCATGCCGATGCGGTAGGGCGTACCGCTCATGGGCAGCGCATCGCCCAGGTCGGTGGCATCGACCGTAATACGAGCCGAGACCTCGAGCCTGTCGCCCCCGCTACGCGAGAAACGGGCGCCCGTCACGCAGTTGCCGCGCTTGTATACCTTATCGAGCACATACCCGTGCAGGACTTCGAGCCGCGGCTCGGCCGCAGCCATCGCCCTGAAGATGCTGTCCGCCACATGGGGCTCGAAGAGCGTGTTGCTCACCCAGCCCGTGGCAAGCGCTTCGGCCCCGCCGTAATGGGCGCGCAGAGCCTCGCGAAATTCGTTCCACAGCCCCGAGGGCAGGTGGTGGTTACCGTCGGCAGCCGGGACGCCCTGCGCCGAGAACATCCCCCCGAGCATGGGCGTGGGTTCGACGACCAGCGTGGCCGCCCCCTGACGCGCCGCGGCGATGGCCGCCGAAGTGCCCGAGGTCGTGCCGCCGATAACCAGCACGTCGACCGTGCGGCGTATCGTTTTGGCTTGTGCGGGACGTACGTGCCCGATTGCGAGGGACAATACCGCCGAAAGTAAGAATCCTATACGTGTCATGCTTGTTTCGTTTCTTTTAAATATCACGGCACCGTTTGAGGCCGGCAAATCGTTTATCAGGCATCGGGAACGAGCCGCCTATTTGCATTGTTCGAGGATCTGCCATATCTGGTAAAGTCCGCGCGGAACATGGAAACAGCCCTTCCACTTGCCGCCCTTGAGCGGGAGGAGTACCTCCCCGCGGCGGTTGAGGTAACCGAACCATTCGGGATATTTCGGATCTTTGAAGTGCGTCCACATGTAATCGTGCAGTTTCTGGAACCACGCGAGGCACTCCTTGTTGCCCGTCAACTGGTAAGCCTTGATCATCGTGATCGCGGATTCGATATGCACCCACCACAGTTTCTGATCCCATTCGAGCTGCTGCTGCGGACGCCCGAGACGATCCATGAAATAGAATATGCCGCCGTATTGCTTGTCCCAGCCGTATTCGATGGTCGAAAGCGCGATCTTCACGGCTTTGTCGATCAGTTCGGGACGACCGAGCCGCTTACCCAAGTCCATGATGAACCACATCGCCTCGAGCGAATGCCCCGGGTTGACCGAGCGTCCCTCGAAGGAGTCGACCAGCGAATTGTCTTCCGCCGAGACATTCTCGACGATAAGCCCGAGGTCTTTCTGGTAAAAGACCTCCATCACCTCGTGCAGGCATGTTTCGATCGTTTGGTCGATGAGTTGCTTGTCGATGAGCTGCTCGATTTCGAGCGACAAGTTGCACAGGATCATCGGCAGCGCGAAATCCTTGATCGGACGCGTCCCCGGATGTGCCTTGCACCACTTGCCCTTGGGGTTCGAACGCTTCTCGAGCACCCGGTCGAAAGTTTTTTTGGCGATGGCGGCATACCCGGTGTCGCCCGAGGCGATGGCCAGCTGCGCGAAGGCCATCGTGGCGAACGTATACGAGAAAATGTTGTAAGGGTCGACCAGCGGCCGGCCGTTGCGCGTGAGCGAGAAATACCAGTTGTAATTGCCGTCATGGCCGTATTTCTTCAGGAACTCCGCCCCCTGCAAAGCACACTCAAGCCACTCGGGGCGTTTCGCCACCTTGTTATAGAGCATCGAGAAAAGCCACACCTCGCGGCCTTGCAGCCAGATGAACTTGTCGGTGTCGTAGACGCTGCCGTCGCGTTCGAGGCAGGTGAAATACCCCCCGTATTGTTTATCCTGGGAGTGTTCGAGCCAAAACGGCAGGACGCTGTCCAGCAGCTCCGACTTATACTCGCCGGCCAGTTTCTGAAAATCCATAGTGTCGGTTGTTAAATTGATGTCCCGGAGGTGATCCAGACGACGGAGGTCTCCGGTCTGAATGCGCACAGCACCGGATTCATTATTCGTGTTATTCATTTTTTTGCCAGTATTTCTCTATTTCTTCAAGCGAGCGCCCCGTGGTTTCGGGAACGGCACGCCAGATAATCAACATATAGGGGACGCACATCGCCGCGAAGAGGAAGAACGTGCCGGCGGGCGTAAGGTTTTCGAGCATCCACGGCGTCAGCTGCCCGATGAGGTAGGTGCCCACCCACAGCGCAAGCCCGGCGATCGACATCGCCAGCCCGCGCACCCGGGTGGGGTACATCTCCGAGAGCAGCACCCACACCACGGCGCAGATAGAAACGGCGCAGCAGAAAATATAGGCCAGGAAGAACACCAGCAGGAATACGCTGGGCAATCCCAGCGCCGCGCCGCACATAAAATAGAACCCGATGCAGAGCAGCGAAACGATCATGCCCGACACACCCCAGTAGACCAGTTGTTTGCGTCCCACGCGGTCGATGATGACAAGCGCCAGCACCGAGGTCAGCATGTTGACCACACCCACGAGCACCTGCGAGAAGAGCGAATCGCCGCTCGACAGCCCTGCATTTTCGAAGATCGTCGGGCCGTAGTACAGCACGGCGTTCACGCCCATGAACTGCCCCAGGATGGCGATGAAAACGCCTATGACGACCGCCTTGCGGATACCCGGCTCGAACAGCACGCGCCATTCGGACTTCGACGAGGCGGAAGCCGTGCCGTGTACGGCAGCGATCTCCTCGTCGGCGGCTTCCGACGAACGGTAGATGCGCTGCAACACGGCATGCGCCCGCACGTCGCGGCCGCGCAGCACGAGCCAGCGGGGGCTTTCGGGAATGAAGAATATAACGGTGAAGAAGAGCAGCGCAGGCAGCGTTTCGGCACCGAACATGCCGCGCCACAACTCCGTAACCCATATCTTCTGCATCCACGGGGAGGCGTAGGCGGCCGTTTCGGCCGATTTGAGTATCTGGAAGTTCACGAGGTAGGCCGCCAGGAACCCGACCGTGATGGCCAGCTGGTAAAGCGACACGAGTGTCCCGCGCCAGCGCGCCACGGCGACCTCGGAAATATACATCGGCGAAACGATCGACACCACGCCGATGCCCACACCGCCCACGATGCGATAAACGACCAGTTGGATGAAGTCGGCACTGACGGCACAGCCGACGGCCGAAACGGTGAACAGCACGGCCGACAGCAACATCGTCAGCTTGCGCCCGAAACGGTCGCTCAGCACTCCGGCCACGGCCACGCCGCCGATCGAACCGACGAGCGCACACCCGACGAACCATCCCTGCTGCATGGCGTCCAGCGAGAACTGCGAGGCCACACCGGATATCGTACCCGAAATGACCGCCGTGTCGTACCCGAACAAAATCCCGCCTATGGCGGCTACCAGTGACAGGAATGCCACATATCCCGTATTCGTCTGTGATTTCATCGGCTAACGGATGTTAAAGTATTCCTTGTAACGGTCGAAGAGATGTCCCGCCTGCAGGTATGCCGACTGGGGGCTCATGAAATGCGAAAATTCGAACGTGATGGCCTTGTCGTAGCCCGCACGCATGGCGGCTTCGAGCTTCATGCGCAGCTTGTCGAACTTGATGGGCAGGAATTTGATGGGCATGTCGCGGTCGAACGACTCGGCGTTGGTCCAGCATTGCATGCCGTACTTGTCGGCCAAGCGTTTGTTGACCGCGAAGAACGCGTCCAGCTCGTCGTAGTCGATATGCCCGTCCTGAAACGCACAGGCATCCACCACATCGTGAATCCCGTCGAATATCTCGTCCCATTCGCGTTCGTGCTGCTCGACGGAAACAGCCTGCTCCTTGGTCAGTTTGCTCCCGCTGGCCATCACGGCCTTCTTGCCGTCGATCCACGGCGAGATGAAGGTGGGCAGCCCGCCCGAAACCTCCTTGCACTGTTTGCCCAGGGCATGGAACGTCCCGATGGCACCCTTGGTGGCACGGCTGATCTCGCCACTCAGGTACCAGCCGCCGAAACTCTCGTATTTGCGGCCGTACATGTTCCACACCTCGTCGATTACATATTTGTTATGTTCGACCTCATGCGACATGTCGCCCGTGTCCCAGTATTCGCCCGAGTCGTAAAGCCCGAAGTAGAACTTCATGCCGTACTTGCCGGCCAGGCGCAGGAACAGGTCGAGCAGGTCGACCGACGGCATGTAACACCCTTTTTTGAGCAGGTAGGGCGAAGGGTAGGTGATGAACTTGCGGTAGCCCGAGCGAATCCCGATCACCGTGTCGATGCCGATCGACTTCATATGGCGAAAATCGGCGTCCCACTCCTTCTCGCCCCAGTTCTGGTGCGGGATGTCGTGCGAAATTTCGTCGAGGAACGTACCCGTGATGCGCAACCCTTCCCCCTTTGGGACGATCAGCCCGCCGTGCCCCGGAGCGGATGCGGCCAGGGCATCGTCCATCCCTTCTGCACCCAACTCCGAAGCTGCCTTGACCAGTCCGGGGACGGCGACAGCCGAAGCCGCCGTCACAACTACTTTCTTAAGAAAATTCCTTCGACTCGAAGTTTTCATATCAGACGGGATTTTATAGTTTGCATAAAATAAAGTAAATTTTATCGTTTTTCTATGCAAATATAATAAATAAATTTACAATGAGGTAATATTATAGTCTTTTTTATTCTAATCGACTAAAAAAAACATTTGCGACAGGTAATATCGGGCAATAACGGGTATAAAAAAAAGTCCGTAAGGCTACGGACTTCTCTTTATAGCTAATTTTTGGTTCCGGACTACATCAGCCCCAGCATCTTGCTACGGCTCAGCATACAGGCGCCCACGGCCCCGGCTTTTTCACCCAACTTACTGAGTTTTATGGTAGTATCCTTATTCACGAGTTGCAGCGAATATTTATTGATGGCACTCTTAAGCGGCAACATGATATAATCCTTGGCCACGGCCAGCGTCCCGCCCAGCACGATGAGGTCGGGATTGAAGAGGTTGATGAGCCCGGCCATAGCCTTGCCGAGCGTATGCCCGACGGTTTCCATGACTTCGATGGCAAGCACGTCCTCCTGCCCCAGCGCTTCGAGAATATCCTCCAACAGGATCTGCTCGCCGCGATTGTACTTGTCGGAAAGCATCGAAACACGCTTCTGCGCCAGCTTCTCCATGAATATACGGTGTACGGCCGAGCCCGAGGCACCGGTTTCGAGGCAGCCGCGCTTGCCGCACCGGCAGATCACCTCGTTGTCGAGCAGCGGGAAATGCCCGAACTCGCCCGAGAATCCCGACCGGCCATAGAACAGTTTGCGGTCAATGACCAGCCCGACGCCCAAACCCCAGCTGGCATTGACGAATATCATCGTATCCTCGTTGTTACCCACGCCACACATGTACTCCCCGTAGGTCATCGCCCGGGTATCGTTCTCGACATAGACCTTGCAGCCCAGGCGTTTCTCCAGCAGCATCGTGAGCGGCTCCTCCTCGACAAAGAAATAGCTGTAACTGTACCCCGTCTTGGAATTGACCCGCCCCGAGAGGTTGAAGCCGACCGAAAAAATCTTGGCACGGTCGATCTTGCTCTTGGCGATGAACCCGTTGACCACGTCGCACAACCGGTCGAGCGCCTGCACCGAATTTTCCATGACGAACGGCACGCAATCGCGCATGTCGACGACCTGCCCCTTGAAATTGATGATCGCCAGGGTGATGATGTCCTTCTTGATGTCGACACCGACGAAATAACCTGCATAAGGGTTCAATCCGTAGATGTTGGGCCGGCGCCCTCCGGCAGTGCCCTGTTTCCCGAAATCGTGCACGAAGCCCTCTTCGATCAGTTCGCTGACCAGTTTGGTGATCGTCGGCACCGACAGGTTCATTTCATGGCTCAGATCCGTGATACTGAAATCCCCTCCCATGATGTAGTGTCCGATCAACTGCAGTTTCAGCAGAGCGGTTTTGTTGCCTTCCTCGGCTTGTCCCAAAAAAGAATCGACCATAATTCGAAATGATTATTTGGTGCTGTACTCCTGCAAAGATAATAATTTTTACTTTAAACAAGCGTTTTTCTACGGTATTTAGCCGTCTGAAATAGGCAAAATAAATAAATACGGAGAAAGCCGGGGAAAATGCGAATTTTATTTCTTTTCGACAGCCGCCTGCCGCCGCCAGACCGGACATTTCCGTCCGGATAAACAAAAACGCTGGAAGCCGCAGGTACGACGCCTGCGGCTTCCAGCACTGCGGGGGGGGGCATTCCGGCAGGATGCTATGCCGGCAAGAGGATCGAAAAGCGGCTTCCCCTGCCGATCCCGCTTTCGACCGAGATCGTGCCGCCGTGCGCCTCGACGAACTCCTTGGAGATGGCCAGCCCCAACCCGCTGCCCTGCACCTTCGTACCCGGCACGCGGAAATATCGCTCGAAAATGCTCTTATGGTAACGCGGGTCAATGCCCCGGCCGAAATCCTGGACGAAGATCTCGACCGCCTTTTCATGCTGCACGGCCCCGACGATGATGCGCGAATTCTCGGGGGAATGGTGGATGGCGTTGGAGAGGAGGTTGGTAATGACCCATGCGATCTTTTCGTTGTCGACGAACAGTTTCGAAATCTTCTCAGGGTATTCCACCTCGACGAAGCAGCGGAAACGCTCGGCCAACACCTGCGTCGCCTTGACGGCATAGTCGATCAGTTCGACAGGCTTCACGACCTTGGGCATGAGCCTGAGTTTACCGGACTCGACCTGCGTCATGTTGAGCAATTCGCCCGTGATATTGAGCAGGCGGTCGCTGCTCTCGCGGATGCTGCCCACGAGCTGCTTCTGTTCTTCGTTGAGCTGCCCGAGACGGTTGTCGCCGAGCAGTTGCAGGCTCATCAGGATCGACGAGATGGGGGTTTTCATCTCGTGCGAAACCGTCGAGATGAAATTGGTCTTGGCAGAGTCCAGCTCCTTGTATTTGGTGATGTTGTTCAGGACGATCAGGTTGCCGACGAACTGTTGCTCCCGGCTGCCGACCGGCATGATGTAGAGCGGCGTATCCTCCATCTGGAAATAGCTCTCCTTGTTGTCGGCATAGATCTTCAGCGGCTCCTGCCCGGCGTTCTTCTTCTCGCCGTAAAGCTCGCGCAGCAGGCGCCGGAGCAGGTCGTTGGCAAGCGCCACCTCGGCGGCATCGCGCCCGATGACGGTCTCAGGCAGGTTGAGCACCGACAGCGCCTCGCGGTTCATGAAGAGGATGGTCTTCCGGGGATCGAGTCCGATGATCGGTTCGTGGAGCGAATTGACGATCGCCTCGATCCGCGTCTTGGCCGTCATCAGGTCGTCGAGCGAACTGCGGCGGTATTCGTCGAGCTTGGCCGCCATGTTGTTGAACGACTCGGCAACGGATTCGAACTCGCGGTTGCCCGTGAAGTCGAGCCGCTTCCCGTAATTATGGCTGGCAATCTCCTTGATCCCCTTCTTCAGCTCGTCGATCGGGCGCAGCACCATCCGCGGGAACCACACCAGCACGGCGCCCGCGACAAGGGCGCACAGGGCGGCCACGACGATCAGCCACCACATGACATAGTCGGCACGCTCCTCGACCTGCGAGCTCTTGGCCCGGATAGCCGCCATGTTCACCTCCATAATGCGGTAGAGGTCGGCACGCACGGTCTGTATCTCGGCCTCGGTGACGGGGTCGCTCAGGCTGGCGACATGCTGCTGCAAGGCCGCCGTAAGCTCCTTTTCGCTGACTTCGGTGATGTTCTGCTGCTGGAGCGCCAGGCTCTGGCGCAGGGCGTGCCGCGAGACGGAATCCTGGCCGATGTCGTTCAGCGACCGGAGCATGTCCCCGGCGTATTGCAGCGAATTATAGTTGTCGGCCAGGATGGTGCCCGTAGCGCGCGAAAGCTGGCGGACGTAGCTGACCGACTGGATGCCGAGCAACAGGATCATGGCGAACAGCACGCCGATGCCCAGGGTAAGCCTCCCTTGTATCTTCATAGTCATGACATAATAAAAAGGTCGATGTTCATACGCGACAGGCGGCCGTCTCAGAATGATACGCCTGGCGCCGGCGTCAGGGCTTCATGCCGTAACTTTCCAGCTTGCGGTAAAGCGTGGCGATGCCGATGCCCAGCAGGCGGGCGGCCTCGGCCTTGTTGCCTTTGGTGTATTCGAGTACCCTGAGGATGTGGTGCCGTTCGAGGGCGTCGAGCGCCATCGAGTCAGGTACGGAGCCGTCGCACGACGCGGCATGGAATTCGGGGGAGAGGCAGCCGACGGTAAGGGCATTGCCTTCGGCCATGATCAGGCTGCGCTCCACGACGTTGCGCAGTTCGCGGACGTTGCCGTGCCAGGCATGGCGTTCCAGTGCGGCGATGTACCCTTTGTCGATCGTGTCGATCCGACGCCCCATCCTGTCGGCGAATTGCGCCGCAAAGAACCGGGCATATTCGGCGATATCGCCCGGCCGCTCGCGCAGCGACGGCAGGTGGATGCGAAAAACAGAAAGACGAAAGAAGAGGTCTTCGCGGAAATTCCCGGAGGCGATCTCCTTTTCGAGGTCGCGGTTCGTGGCGGCAATGATCCGCAGGTCGACCTTGGTCGGGCGGGTTTCGCCGATTTTGATGAACTCGCCGCATTCGAGCACGCGCAGCAGCTTGGCCTGCAGCTCGACGGGCATCTCGCCGATCTCGTCGAGGAAAAGCGTCCCCTTGTCGGCCTCCTCGAACAATCCCTTCTTATCTTTGGTGGCACCCGTGAAGCTGCCGGCACGATGGCCGAAAAGCTCGCTTTCGAGCAGTTCCTTGGAGAAAGACGAACAGTTGACGGCGACGAACGCTCCCTTCGCGCGCGGGCTGGCATGGTGGATGGCCTGCGCAAAGACCTCCTTGCCGGTTCCGGTTTCACCCGTGAGCAGCACCGAGGTGTCCGTGACGGCGACCTTGCGCGCCAGCGCGACCGCACTGCGGAGGGCTTCCGACGAACCGATGATGCGGTCGAACGAATGCTCTTCGGAAAGTTTGTCCTCGAGACGAGCCAGCCGGCGCTGCATCTGCGCCTTCTCGGTGGCACGGCTCAGCAGCGGCAATATCTTGTTGTTGTCGTCGCCCTTGGTTATGTAATCGAACGCCCCGTTTTTGATGGCCTGCACGCCGTCGGGGATATTGCCGTAGGCCGTCAGCAGGATGACCTCGGCCGAAGGCATGGCCTGCTTGATCCGGCCGACCATCTCGACACCGTTGCCGTCGGGCAGTTTGACATCGCACAGCACGACATCGGGTTCGCAGCGGCGGAGCATCCTGAGCCCCTCGGCGCAATCGGCGGCCTCGGCCACCTCGTAACCTTCCAGCCCGATGATGCGTGCCAGCAGTTTGCGCAACTGTTCCTCGTCGTCGATAATAAGAATCTTTGCCATTCGGTTCTCCAATTTTCGGCAAAGGTAAAACAATAATTTCACATATCGTTCCGACAGCCCCGATACAAACAAAGCCCCCGCGATGCAGGGGCTCCGTCCGAACCGGCAATACCGGTTCTATTTCACGGACTTCTTATACCACTCCTTGTGTTTTTCGCCACGGCTCTTCACCCAGTCGGCGAAATCGGGATAGAAGACGTCGATCTTTACCATCTCGTCCGGGATCCGGAAATCGGTAACGGGCAGGTCGATGGCGAAAGGATACAACTCGGAGGTCGCATAATAATACGGCCCGATGGGGTTCCCCGCCTTGTCGAGCGAGCTCTTGTCATCGTTGCGGCCGAAAGGATAGGGGTCGGCCAGCGACGTGGGAGCATAGTTCGTCAGGTGTATTTCCTTGCGGACGGCCCCGGGAACAAAGCCTTTGTCGCCCACACAGATGAACGGGTTGTAGAGCGACTTGCGGGTCACCTTGTCCATCGACAGCCTCCCGTCCAGTTCGATCTCGACGGTGACGGGCCCCCGGGCCACGGCCTGCTCGATGTCGTCGAAGAGTATGACCACGGCCTTATCCTGGTTCTTTTCGAGGCCGGCCGCCGAAGATCCGTTTTCGACCTTCACGCCCTTGACGGCGGTTACGGGAATGTCGAGCTGGTAGCCGAAGGCGCTCCGGAGCTTACCGCCGCTGTGCAACGGCGTGAAAACATCCCTGATCGCCACGATCCGGTTGTCCTTGTCGGTCGTGAAAGTCGTGCTGTACCCGACCACCACGTCGTTCATGTCGTAATCGCCCTGGCTCGGCCACAGATCCTCGAATGCCAGCGTGCCGACCACAGGGTCGCCCGTCACGTCGGGATATTTCTCGTCATCGGGGTCGGTCGTCGGGCGCTCGGGATCATAAATTGCATCGGCAGGATCGGCATCGACGTAGAAGAGCACGTCCTTGTAGTCGTTGTCGCCGCCATCCTCGAAGCCGAGCACGGTCTTGCCGCTCACCTTGTCGTAGAGGCTGACCATATAGCGACCGTTTCCCGCATTGAACTCATTGTTCGAATAGCGTGCCGGGTGTTTCGAACTGGTGATGTCGAGTTTCCCGGTATAGGGATAGTTCTTGGTCGAAATTTCATACGCATCGGGCAGCATGAACCAGCCGACGGTCGTACCGGCGGGGAAAATGTCGGCGGCCTTGCCTCCCTTGAAATAGGTCAGCCGCAGCTGTTCGCCGAAAAACAGGGGCGCCGTCCAATCGTCGCTGCCCGAGCCCCAATCGTCCGGATCGTCGAAATTGGTCGTAAAGGAGGTACAGTTGGGGAAGGCCACGTACTTGGGCAGCGCATCGAACTCGGCTTGCGTCCGGGGAGGGTTCTGCGTATCATAATAATAATAACCGATGGCATTGCGCCATCCGGCCAGTTCTGCGGCGAACACCAGCGTCAGATGGGCATCCTTCGCAATATTGAGATTGACCACCTCCGTAGGCATGGCGTATTTCGAATTGTCGACGCCCGGCATCAGCACGTTCTGGATGCGGTTCATCAGCCCCGCAGGTGTCTGCGCATATTCGGGGTCGATATTCAGGTTGGGTTTCTGGCCGAACAGCGTACCGAGGATATAGAGCGGTTTCCCTTCCCAAGTCCAGTCGCCGAGCTGCTGCACATTATATGGATTGGCCGCATCGGCGCGGGTTGTCACGGTTCGGTCGGCAACCACGGCGCCGGAAACTTTCCCGGCCGCCTTTTCATAGAGCTGCCGCACGTCGAACGAAATACCGCCGGCAGTCACGTCGACCCCGATACAGGCCGGAAACCCGTAGGATTCGCTATACACGTACACCTTGCTTACGGCAGTCGGGAGGTTGACCACCCCCGAGTATTTACTGTCGTTATCGGTATAGGCCCTGAGCAGGGCTTTTACGCCGGGCTTCAGGGTAAGCACGCCGTCCCCAGCATCCACGGGGTTCTCCGCATAAATTTCGAACAGCGCCTTGCTGCCCCTGCGGGCGTAGTCCAGGTTCAGAGGGACATCCCGCGTCGTGGCGTAATCGTATTTATTTCCGCCCTGGGCCGTGCCATCCGGGCCGGGAACTTCATCCGGCCGTTCGATACAGCCTGTCGGTAACATGGTGCATACTGCGAGGGCATACAGCAGGCACAGGTTTCGTAAATTTTTCATATGAGAAAAAAATTTGGTTAATCACATCCCTTTCCGACAGCCATCCGCACCTACCACTCCGCCCCACGAAAGTAAAGTTCCGCAGAAGCCCGCATTTCTGTCTTGGCAAATGTAAAAAGAAACCTTATTTCACCCAAATTTGGTCGATAATCGCATGTTATTGGGGAAATACACGCAAATTGCACAACAAATACGACTATATTACAAAACATTTCAGCCCTCGCATCCAACAAAAAAAAGAAGCCGGGCTTCCGGCCCGGCCTATCGTTCAGAAATGAATATTCTTCCGGTATTGAGACGGGGACATGCCCGTGTACCTGCGGAAAAAGCGGCTCAGCGTCGACTGGTCGGGGAAATTGACACGCGCCACGATCGTCTTCAAGTCCATCGCCGACTCACGAAGCAGCGCCTTGATTTCGAAGATCGTATAGTAAACGATCCAGTCCCGTGCCGACTGCCCGCTGATCTCGTTCATCAGGTTGGTCAGGTACTTCGGAGTGATCCCGAGCCTCTCGGCGAAATACGCCACGTCCTTGTTGGGAGAATGTTCCTCGACGATCGTCTGCATGAAACGGAACGCCAGTTCCTCCTTGTGGGTATAGGCTGTCTTTTCGGCCTGCGGATCATTGAGATAGATGGCGTAGATGTCCCAATAGAACACCCGCAAAAGCTGCATCACCGACTCGCGGCGGCAGATGGCGGGGGCATTTTCGGCGCGGTAGGCCAGCAAGTCGCAGAAATTCAGGAACCGCCCGACATACTCTTCGCGCGGCTCCGAGGCGACATGCGTGCGCATGTAAAAAAAGAAACCGGGCCTGGGTCTCCACAGGGAGCTGAGGGTGTCGGTAAACATATCGTGCGATATGCGGAAAAACCTGATCCCGAAATCGTCGCTTACCTCCTTGATGGAAGCCAACTGCCAGGGAAACAGAGCAAGCACCATTCCGCGCACGATCCGGAAACGGTGGCCGAAAACCTGTACCGTAGCCGTACCCGACAGGCAGATGCCTCCGACCCCCTTCATAAGGTATACCGGACAACCGGATACCGGCAATTCGTCAAGCTCTGTATAGATACCGAACTCCCCCGGCTCAAGCGGCCTGAAAAGTCTCGTATCGTCTTCATCTATATTCATTATTACAAAATTAGATATTTGTCCGTTCTGAAAACACCCCGTTCTTCACCAATAACATGCAAAAATTGCCGCACATAAAAAATCGCCACTTGCACCCGCTTTTCTCAGCTATCGGCCGGTGCAAAAATTGCCGGGCCTTCTTCCGCACGCAAAATACCCCGAAAAATTTTGTCGGCTCGAAATAAATGCCTACTTTCGCATAAAACATCAGATGATATGATGAAACCCGGTTCGAACATGCAACTCAGCAAGAAATCGCTGGCCGAAGAGCTGGCCGGGCGGTTGCAGGATCAATTCATGTCGGGGAAATTCGAGGTGGGCGAAAAACTGCCGCCCGAACCGGAATTGATGCAGATTTTCGGGGTCGGCCGCTCAACCGTACGCGAAGCGGTCAGAATCCTGTCCAACATGGGTTTCCTGAAGGTACGGCAGGGTGCCGGGACATTTGTCGAACGCCTCACGCCGCCGGACGAACCGATGGAGCGGCGCCTCGGACGCGCCGACCTGCACGACCTGGACGAGGTGCGGAAAATACTGGAAGCCGCGATTGCAGAAAAAGCCGCCGAACGGCGAACGGCACACGACGCCGCAGTCCTCGAAAAGCACCTCGCGGAACGGGGAGCGACCGCGGCTTCCGGGGCATTGCAGGCCTGTATCGAAGCCGACGTCAACTTCCACATCGCCCTGGCCGAGGCCACGCACAACGAAATCCTGTGCGAGCTGTATCGCTCGACGGCCGCCCATCTGAAAAAGAGGTTCAGCAATATATACAGGGACACGGAGTGCCTGCTCGCCTCCCAGCCCACGCACGGGCAGTTACTCGGATACATCCTCGCCGGGGACGTGCGGAACGCCCGGGAGGCGATCACGCGGATACTCGAAGAACCATAGCCCGTAGCAATGGAGACGCTTACAAAACCCACGGACACACGCCTGCGGCGCTTCACGGAGACCGGAACGGTCTACCCGATACTGTTCATGATCAGCATCACCCACCTGCTGAACGACATGATGCAGTCGGTGATCCCGGCCGTCTACCCGCTCCTGAAGGAGAAATTCGGCTTCACGTTCGCCCAGATCGGAATCATCACGCTGGTTTTCCAGATGACCTCGTCGCTGCTGCAGCCCTTCATCGGACTCTATGCAGACCGCCATCCGCGCCCCTACTCGCTCGCCGCAGGGATGTGTTTCACGCTGGTCGGGCTGCTCATCCTCTCCGTCGCCCCGGGCTTCGTACCCATCCTGCTGGCGGTGGGGCTGATCGGCTGCGGCTCTTCGGTCTTCCACCCCGAATCCTCCCGGGTGGCGCAACTCGCCTCGGGAGGCCGGAAAGGACTGGCACAGTCGATATTCCAGGTCGGCGGCAACGCCGGGGGCGCCATGGGGCCGCTGCTGGCCGCGCTGGTCGTCATTCCCTTCGGGCAGGCCTCGATCGGCTGGTTCGCTTTGGCCGCGATCCTCGCCATCCTCATCCTCACGAGAATCGGGAACTGGTATAAACTTCGCCTCACCGTCACCGCAAACCGCCCCGCAGCAGCCGCAGCGGCCCCGGCACACCACCTGGGAAAACGCAAAATCCGCCTCGCCCTGGGCATCCTGGGCGTGCTGGTATTCTCGAAATACTTTTACATCGCCAGCATGACCAACTACTTCACATTCTTCCTGATGGATAAATTCGGGATCTCGGTGCAGGGGTCGCAGTACTGCCTCTTCGCATTCCTCGGGGCATCGGCTGTCGGCACGGTCGCCGGCGGTCCGCTGGGCGACCGTTTCGGGCGTAAATACGTGATCTGGGGCTCCATCCTCGGAGCAGCGCCCTTCACCCTGCTGCTGCCCTATGCGAACCTGGTCTGCACGATCGCGCTCGCCGTCATCATCGGACTCGTCATCTCCTCGGCATTCTCCGCCATCCTGGTCTACGCCACCGACCTGATGCCCGGCAAGGTCGGAATGATCGCCGGGATCTTTTTCGGGCTGATGTTCGGCCTCGGCGGCCTCGGCTCGGCCTTTTTCGGCTGGCTGGCCGACAAGACCAGCATCGAATTCATCTTCCGGATCAGCACCCTGCTGCCCCTGTTGGGGATAATCACGGGATTCCTGCCGAATATCGAAGGCAGAACGACAAACACATAACCGATGAAACCATGCCAAATGTAATCGTATTGTTCGAAGTAACCCTGAAAACCGACCGCATGGAGGATTACCTGCAGACAGCGGCGACTCTGAAGGAGGAACTGGCCCGGACGGATGGATTTATCGGCTCGGAACGTTTCGCGAGCCTTGCGAACGGCAACAAACTGCTCAGCAAATCCGAATGGCGGGACGAGCAGTGCGTCGCGAAATGGCGGAACTCGCTCCGGCACCGCCTCGCCCAAAAGCACGGACGGTCGGAAGATTTCGCCGACTACAAGATAACCGTAGTGACACCCTTGCGCTGTTACACGATAGCTTCGAGAGAAGAAGCCCCGGAAGATTCCAACCTTTACTTTAATCTATAACACCATGCAGTACATTTGTAAATACCAATCGCCCTTCGGCGGGATAACGATCTCCGCCGACGGCAACAGCCTGACCGGGCTCTGGTTCGACGGGCAAAAATACTTTGCCGCCACACTGCCGGCAGCACACGAAGAGAAACAGCTCCCCGTATTCGACCAGACAAGGAAGTGGCTGGACAGTTACTTCAGCGGGGAAAACCCGGGATTTACACCCCCGTTACACCCCGAAGGGTCGTCCTTTCGGCAGGCCGTATGGGAAATATTGCTGCAAATACCGTATGGGGAAACAATTACCTACAAGGATATTGCGAAAGAAATCGCACGGCAGCAGGGAAAGCAAACCATGTCGGCGCAGGCCATAGGCGGTGCCGTAGGGCACAATCCGATCAGCATTATCATCCCCTGCCATAGGGTCGTGGGCAGCGACGGCAGCCTGACGGGATACGCCGGCGGCATTCCTAAAAAGGTCGGGCTCCTCACCCTCGAACAGGCGAACATGTCCGGGCTGTTCATCCCGAAAAGGTAACTCCCCGGGCGGGCGCAAAAGACCCGCCGACGGGCATAAAAGAAAAATCCTCACAACTCGCTGATTGGCTTGTCGCAAGGATTTAATCGCCTGTTTTGGAGCGGAAAACGAAAACCGAACCTTCGGTTTCTTTCCGTTATGTATCAGTATGTTATGGCGTTCTTTGGTTTTTTAGGTCACCGATAAGTAGCTCACCTTTTGCGCTTCGTTGCATTTCTATGCGTCAATGCAAAGATAAACAATCTTTTAGACAAAAACAAATCTTTTATTCTATCTATTTTGGCGGAGTATTTTATCGTACCCGTCGAAATCCATCAGGTCGAACGATTCCATCCGCTCCCCCGCTTCCCGCCGTGCGGCTATGATCTCCAACAGTTGCCGGAATTGCCGGAACCGCCTTATCGCATCGGCCCCCGACGGGGTTTCCCGACCTCCCGCCCACATATCATGCCTTACGACATAAGCGTATGCGAACACTTTGAGCGAAAGATGATCGAGGCGCGGCGTTTCCCGCAGGCGGAATATCGCGTCCATATCGTCCGGGGTCGTCAGGTAATGATACCACCCCGGCGGCGGCTCGGACTGCCATTTACGCATAAAGACCGTCGGCAGATGGTCTGCCCGGATCACGAAATTATTGCGCCGCAGGTAGGCGATGCTTTGCCGAATCTCCTGCCAGGGATCGTAATAAGGGCCTCCGTATATTCGGTACTGCTTGCGGTCGGCCGGATAATGCAGGCTCGCATAGCCGGGATGGAGCAGTTCGTATTGCACGGGCAGGGGTACGGCCATATCCGTCAGCAGTTCGCGCAGCAGTCCGACCATTTGCGCCCCGGCACGGTGTTCGTGGAAAACGAGCAGGTCGCAGCGTTCGATGAACAGCCGGAACAACTCCGGCGGCCAAAAACGTTCCGCGCAGCGTTCCATCACTTCCCGACGATCCGCCGCGTCGATAATCCGGTTGCATTCGGCGGCTTTGTCGTGCGAAACGTTTTGCAGGTATTCCCGCCATTGCCGGGCCGTCAGCACGAGGGCGACCTCCAGCCCCGGATGCTCCGGTCTTTGGTTCAAAAGATAGGCGGCAACCGACAGCTCGCCTTTTCCCGTCAGGGCGATCAGTACCCGGACGCGGGACATGGATTTCAGATAGTACGCGGCGAGCTGTCCGAAATACTGCGCCGTGCGGAGGCCATCGCCGAAGCCGCCCAAAATGCCGAGGGTAAAGGCTGGTTCCATAGTTTGTGATTGTCGGATTAAAAAGCGGATGCGGAGCCGAAACAATTAAGTGACGCAACTTTACACATTGAAGAATTCGTTTCGGTTGCCCGCACCCGCCGGTGAAAAAAAGGACGGCCGGGATTACATATTTCGAAACCGTGGTTAAAACGATTCCTGCCAGATTCAGGAGCCAAAGCCGTCCCTATGGGAACAACCCCGGTAACATCACGGCAATGCCCGCCGACCGATGGCCGCAGGAACATAAACTATTCGCCTCATAATAGATTTGCCGTGACATAATACCAGGGTTGAGATTGTGTGATTGCGCCCCGGATGGAAATAAAAAAGGGGCACGGTGTCAGCCCCATACGCAGGTCGTGGAAAACCTAAAGTTGGTAGCTGTCCTGCGCCCCTGTCGTGTCCCGCCAAAAAAATAAGCGGGACATAACAAGGACTGACAACCATTATACCAACTTTCAAACCCTCCCGAAAGAGGTTTCCACGTTTGCGTATGGTATAAAGAGTTGTTTACCCTTTATATTGTTATGTCCATCGGCTATGCCGAATCGAGATAATTCCTTGAAGTTTGCATAGTAGTTGCTTTTCAGTTTGTTCCCGGACGGCCTCTGCCGCCCCTATACAACGAAACTGCTTCAAGAAATCGTGAAACAAATATACGAACAATTTCGAATCTAATATCAACGAGCCGTGTGTTTTTGGAAAAATCTTGCTAATTTTGTGGGTATGAAGAACTCCATCGACTTTCTGCCCGAACGCAAACAGCGGGATTTACGCGAATTGGCCGCATTGATCCGCGACGAGGTGAAAGATGCCGTTATGATTATCCTATACGGGAGTTATGCGGCGAATACCTATGTCGAACGCGACGAACGGCGCGACTACGGCGTGCGGACAATCTATATGAGCGACTACGATCTGCTGGTCGTTACCAAGCGTCGGCTGGGAGAAAGGGAAAGCACGGTAGAGGCCCGTGTTAGGGAGCGTTTTGCAGCCGGGAAGAACGACGAGAACCTGCCCCGACCCCAGATTATCAACGAAAGTATCTCCAAGCTGAACGATGCCCTGACGATGGGACGTTATTTCTACGTCGAGATCGTCGCAAAGGGAATCATGCTCTACGATTCCGGCGAATGTCAGTTAGCCACGCCCGGAGAGTTGGATTATGCCGAAATTAAGAAGATGGCGGAGGAATACTATACAAGTAAATATACTCGCGCTACATATTTCTTTGATGACGCTATTACTAACATCCACAAAAACAGATTTGTCCAAGCATCTTTTTATCTTCACCAAGCTACCGAGTATTTTCTAAAAGCTATCCCGTTGGTTTATATTCTTTACGGGTATAAAGAACATGATCTTGAATTTCTGATCGGGAAATGCAAGCCCTATACACTGGAATTGGCAAAAGTATTCCCCTGCGACACGGACGAAGAAAAACGCCTGTTCGACCTGTTGCGCCACGCCTATCTGGAAGCCCGCTACAACGACAAATTCTTTGTAACGAAAGCCGACATCGACGCTCTCGTCCCCAAGATCGAACTATTGCGCGACATCGTGGAAAAGGTCTGCGAAGAGCGGCTTAACTATTACAACCTGTTGAACTGAAAAAATTTAAACTTATTGATTCTCCTTTCAATTTAATTCAAAGAAGAATATGTCCCATTTAGGTTGTATAGTTCAGTCTTTATAAAAACTAAACCTACTTTTTTATAAAATCAAAATAATCTATGCCATCGGCATTTGATTGTGCATATATAAAAGATTCTCTACAATATAAATCTTGTGGAAGTCCGCGCAAATCGACTTTACGTTCTAATTGAAGAATATTTCCTCCATTATCACTTGTAATTGTATTAATAACCCGATATTTATCTAAAAACAACCGCAAGGTATTATGTTTCAATATTTTATCTATAAAAGATTCAAATTGACTAGTCAAATTATCTGACATAAATAATTGTAATTGCAGTTTGTCTTTAATATTCGATTTTAGATAGAATGAATATAGTTTGAGAGCAGCAATCATTACGTCATGATTTTGGTTAAAGTCAGGCTTTTCTAATAATAACCTATTCAAAAAGATAACAATGAATTTATAAGAAACATTTTCATCACTGATTTTCTTCAATAATTCAACAAAATATGCACTTGGGTTTGATGATATTACAATTGCTATAGCTATTTCATTGGGAATCTTATTAATATATCTTATATCTAATAAGGTTGGAAGTTTTACAATATATTCAGCCGTTAGGTACTCTTGCAATGATTTATGAGCAAATTCGTATGATTCATATCCAGCTTGTACTAGTAGTCCTGTGTGTGATTCTAATTCTGCGACAACTTGTTTTACTTCATTTTTAACCAAATCATAGTCCAGATAAATTTTATTATATATTGATTCAATTTGTCTTTTAGTGAATAGACTTGCTTGTAGTGAAATCGTTAAATTATATGCAATGTTGCATAAAAACTCAAATTTTCTATCAATTTCAAAATTTGCATATTTCGAAGCTCTTTTAATCTGTCTTTGCTCATCCCATTCTTCCAATAACAAATTAACGATTTTTTTGTATACCGTTTTAGGCTTTTCGGGTATTTTCCCTACTCTTTCATAAATGGCGCAAAGGTGAGCAATCGTCAATGGCCTTATTGCTGTATCATAAAAGGGCGAATTATTTATCGCAGCGATAAATTTATCTGCAGCGTCTGGGTTACCCAACCATCTGTTTGCTAATATACGGATTTGATAATTATTCAATGAACAAATTTCGTAAGGAACTAATTTCTCAACGGAATAAGCGAAATCAGCAGTTCGTGATGTGACTATTAATTTAGAATTTTCCAAATAATGTGAAAGCTTTTCTATTTCCCTAAATACAATAGATTTCCTATTGTCAAAAGCAATTTCATCAAATCCATCAAGAATAATTATTGCAGATAAACTATCAAGACATTGCAAGATTAGCCTTTCATATTGAACTTCAATTTGGTCTTCATTCAATTTTGTTTCAGTCGCATCAAGTCTAATCCCTAGAATCTCATTTAATACCCCAAATACAAAATTATTTTCCTTCCTATGTATCGTATTAAACTCCCTCAATTTAATAACAATTGGAAGTTTGTAATTTTTTAAATTATCTCCATTATAAAATAATTGATTACAAACATATTTCATTGATGTTGTTTTTCCAGATCCGGGTTGTCCAAGTAATAGAATATGGTCTTCTTCATTGTTGATAATATGATTAAATGGCTTTATTTCAATTTTTTCATCTTCGAACATTCTAACACGCCGAGGGTAAATATACAAGTCTAAATCCACGTATACATTATCCGTAACTTTAGACTTTTTAGTATCTAAAAAAGTTATCTCTTCAGCCCAATTTTTCACACTTTGAAGATGAGCCGTGATTGATGTTTCAATATCTTGTTTCGTAGAAGTTAATTTTAAATTTACTTCTCGAACAACTTTGGGAATAGATTCAATGAATTTATCTATCGCTTTTGAAATAAAACCATCCACTATAATAGACATACCAAAAAATATAATTAATTATTTAATAACAAATATAATAATAATCTTTATTTTTTGAGTTAATTCCATATTTTTCCATAGTTTAATATTCTCGACAACAGGTATTTTATCGGATTATCTTATTTTTATTTGTTGTAATCCTTTTTTTTGCTGTTTTACCTGCGGCCGCTCTTCTTGATGCGGCTTTGCTTCGTGTTTCATCTCTTTTGGCGGTTGCACGGATAATACGCACTCGGTCAGCATATCTTTCTGTCCGGGCTTTGATTCCACCCCGAACCGGGAACGGTAAACCGTTCCGTCCTGCTTTCGGAATGTCTTGATCTTACCTTACTCAACCACAATCCTAATTTCAGCCCCGCAGGGCGAGCACCTTTGTCGGACAAACGGCAGTTTGTCGGACAAAGGTACAGCTCGCTACCGTCTCCGCGACGGTAAAAACGCAATCGCAGAACAACTTGCGAAGCCCCATTATGCCAAAGGTCTGCGGACAACATCCCGCACTGCAATGATACGACGGATTTCAAGGCTTTACAAGCTGCGTGAACGGCCTGAAGCGGTCTGGAGCGGCCAGCCATCCGGTTCGCACCAAAGGGGTATTATCTTCGGCCCGTGAGTGATTTCAGCGTTAGAAATCCTTCAGTGAAAGAATGATTTCAGCGGCTGCTATCATTCAGCGACAGGGTGATTTCAGTGTGAGGATGATTTCAGCCTATGACTGATTTCAGCATGAGGTTGAAATCAATCGCTGAAATCAATCAGCGTGAGGTTGATTTCAGACATAGACAGATTTCACTCGTTAATGTTTCATTAAACCTAAAATGCTATGGGAATTTTATGTATTGATGAGCGCGTATGAAGAGCGCTTACGGAACGGCTGAAAACATTGGCCGCTCAATCGCAACGTACCGCGACGCGGTACAACCCGCCGTCGCCAGACGGCTGACTGGACGGCGCGGAAGTTTGTCAGCGATTACGGATTTCCAAGCGCACGCTCCAAAGTTACCGCGACAGGCGGGTACTGCCCTATTCGAATGTCGGTGGTAAGTTCTTCTACCGGGAAACCGACGTAACCGGGTTTCTGCGGGCGCGGACAATCAGAAAAGGGGTGTAACATGGAA
Organism: Alistipes onderdonkii; assembly: GCF_025145285.1. NCBI lineage: Bacteria > Pseudomonadati > Bacteroidota > Bacteroidia > Bacteroidales > Rikenellaceae > Alistipes > Alistipes onderdonkii. Next base: position 1,957,777 of record NZ_CP102251.1, on the reverse strand, counting down.
TCGGACTATTTAACGATGGAGAGCGAGGAAGTCCGGGAGTTGCTTGCTATGATCGACCGGGCCGAAGAAACCCTGCAACTGGCCGATAAGAACTATCGTCCTCCGGTCGGGTCGGAGAACAACCTGACGGGCAGCGAGGTTTGCGATCTGCTGCACATCTCACCCCGAACCTTGCAAACGCTCCGCGACACGCGGCAGATACCGTTTGTCGCAATAAGCGAGCGCAACATCCTCTATCCCGAATCGGCGATCCGGGAAATGCTGACAAAGAATTACAGACCCACCTATAACCCGCAGTAGGTAGGAGTGTGTAAACGTAAAGGCGGGGCGTGTTAGGGATCATTCCGAATCCCGTGCGCCCCGCCTTTCTTGTTATCCCTTTTTATATTGCTATTTATTGCATTGGTCAGAATATTATTAACTTTGTTTTGATTAATAATTCCTAAGGATATGAAGAAAATCAAAAAGCGGTCTCAATACCTTTCAACTATCCGGCTCGATTTGACCTTGTATGCAAGCGTTAGTTTTATATTTGTAGTGGTTTATGAAATTTGGCTAATCCACATACCTGCGATTTTTCCCTCTGCCGATAGTATTGGCAGAATATTTAACATGTTGCTTTCCGGTTACTTACTTGCTTATCTAATTTATCTGGTAGATCACCATGCAGAAGAGATGAGAGCTTTTCGCAAGATATATCCTATTGTTGGGCAACATATTGTCGATATTATCAATACCGGAAAAGGAATAATTCATAATATGGCAAATGTACAAAATATCAATGAAATTGCCGATTATCCTGATGAGAAAACCGTATTCCAAATTTTCGACAATCTAAAGCTCGGTGATAGGACTGCCCCTATGGTAGACAGCAAAAATCTAAAGAAGCTTACTTGGATAGAATACATTTCGTATGTAAATTTATATAATGGGCAAAATATTATGGCTATCTTTTTTTTCGAGAAGTATATAGATGCAGAATTAATGGCAATCTTATCCAAGATACGCGGTTGCTTTTTTATGTCCATTTTTGATAATCCAATAATTGATCGGATGAAAAATGACGGCGGTAATTTTGCATTTATGTATGAGGAGTATTTGGATTTGATTCATCAACTTGACGATTATTATAAGAAGCACATCGCTTTATTTTCTAAAATCTAATTTAACAGACTTCCGAATTTCTGCATCTCCCGGCCTATCAGCCTTTCGGAGAATTTGGCATAGTGGCGTGTCATATTTGTATTGGTATGGCCGAGGATTTTTGCAAGTACATCTATCGGCATCCCATACTCCACAGCAAGGCAGGCGAACGTATGCCGGGCGCAATGCGTCGTCAGTGTTTTGTCGATATTGCAGACTACCGCAATCTCTTTCAGATAAGCGTTCATCTTCGTATTGCTCGGTATCGGCAACATCTTACCCTGCTCCCTGCATTTCTCGTCATGTTCATATTTGCGCAAAAGCATAATCGTATAGGGCAATAGTGGGATGCGGCTCATGACGGCGGTTTTTTCCCGTGGTTTATGAATCCACAATGCCCCGTCCATGTCCGCGCTGATATGCTCCGGGCGCAGGTGGTCAGCATCGGTAAAGGCAAGTCCCGTCAGGCAGCAGAACGCGAACACATCCCGAATCCGGCTTAAACGCTCATTCGGCATCGGTTTGTTTATCAAAACATCCAATTCCGCCTTTGTCAGGTGGTCTTTCGACTTGTTGTGTTCGGGTTTCAGTTTGTAGTACTGAAACGGATTCTTTTCGATCCACTCGTTGCGGATAGCGTACAGCATAAAGTTTTTCAGGCAGCAGAGCAGGTTTATCGCTCCGTTGGTCTTGCAGTTATGGGCCGTCTGGATAAAGGTGTTCAGTCCGTCGAGGTACTCGTAATTAACCATATCCAGCGGAATATCTTCCTTTTTGTATTGCGCCTGCATATACTCTTTCAGGTAGCGAAGCAGGCGGTGATACTTGTTCGCCGTGAGTTGGGTGATACGTGTTCCGACCTCTTTCTGCCGTTTGTCGCAATACTTCGAAAACTCCGCGAGGAACATCCGCGCATTACCCGAAGGGTTTTCAAGCCGGTGTTTGATGGCAAAACACGTCGGCTCTTTGCCCTCCTTGATTAACTGGTCATAGGCCGCGAGGACATTGACCCGGTAGCTGGCGACGATGCTGTTGATCTGTTGGTCTATCTCGTCCTTATAGAGTGACCGTTCAAGCCGTTGATTCCAACGCTCCGGCTCGATTTGGCATCGCGTGTAAATCTCCGTAGCCGTGCCGCAGGTCTTGATGCGCACATAGATCGGGGCTTTGCCCTTTTTCGTTACTTTGGTTTTCTTGCAGAAGAAAACCACGCTGAAAGTCTTTCTTTCCATACTGCTGTAAATGGTTTGTGAGTAATACGTTTACAGCATAGAATTGTTGCGGAGCAAAAAGCTGATAATTAATGCAATAACTTACAGCAGTGACCTATTTCGGGCCCGAGCGATACAGGTCACCGATAAGGTCGTAAAAACCTGCATTCCGTTGCTTTTTTCGGCTTCAACCTAAAAACGAAAAAACCTTACATATCATTGATACATAAGGTTTTTGCTCTTTATCTCTGCCTCTTTCTCAAGGCTTCCAGAGCGGAAAACGAGACTCGAACTCGCGACCCCAACCTTGGCAAGGTTGTGCTCTACCAACTGAGCTATTTCCGCAATATGTTTCTCCGTCTGCAAAAGAGGCTTTCAACCTCCCTTTCCGGCATCCGAAACTTGCATTTCGGGATTGCAAATATAAACTGAAAAATTTATTCTGCAAAATTTTCCGGCGAATTTTGTCACAAAACGATGTCCCCGGCCTTCGGAAAAGCCGGGGACATCATATGGGAAACCCTTATTTCCGGGCGGCGGAATAAACCGTCCTGCCGGGAACCGGGGAATTAACGAACCAGGAATCCTTCGTCGGCACGTACCGGGATGGGCAGCTGGGCGTAAATGCCGTCCTGGAGTTTGCTGCGTACGGCCTTGAACGCCTCGATAGTGACATTCACGTCCTCGAGGGTGTGGACTGCGGTCGGGATGATGCGCAGGATGATCTCGCCTTTCGGAATTACGGGGTAAACGACCATCGAACAGAAGATGCCGTGGTTCTCACGCAAGTCGACGACCAGATTCGTAGCCTCGGGGATGCCGCCCTTCAGGAAAACGGGCGTCACGGGCGAATTGGTCACACCGATCTCGAAGCCGTTCTCTTTGAGGCTGCTTTGCAACACGCGCACGATCTCCCAAAGCTTCTGCTGGTATTCGGGGTGGTTGCGGATCAACTCCAGGCGTTTGAGCGCACCGATAACCATCGGCATCGGGAGCGACTTGGCATAAAGCTGCGAACGCATGTTGTAACGCAGCAGGTTGATCAGCCAGCGGGGGCCGCAGACGAATGCACCGATACCGGCCATCGACTTGGCAAAGGTGTTGAACAGCACGTCTACGCCGTCCACAACGCCGAAATGCGATGCCGTACCGCGGCCGCCCTCACCCATCGTACCGAAGCCGTGGGCATCGTCGACCAGCAGGCGGAACTGGAAATCCTTTTTCAGGGCCACGATCTCGTCGAGCTTGCCCAGGTCGCCCTTCATGCCGAAGACACCCTCGGTGATTACGAGTACGCCGCCGTTCTGCTCTTCGGCCAGGTCGGTGGCATGCTGCAATTGCAGGCGCAGCGACTCCATGTCGTTGTGTCCGTATACGAAACGCTTGCCCTTGTGCAGGCGCAGGCCGTCGATGATGCAGGCGTGTGCCTCGGCATCGTAGACCACCACGTCGCGCGGCGTCAGCAGGCAGTCGATGATCGAAATCATACCCTGGTAACCGAAGTTCAGCAGAAAGGCATCCTCCTTGCCGACGAACTCGGCCAGTTCGCGCTCGAGACGCTCGTGGTAGACGGTCTGGCCGCTCATCATGCGGGCGCCCATCGGGGCCGCCATGCCGAACTGCGCGGCACCCTCGGCGTCGGCCTTGCGGACTTCGGGGTGGTTGGCCAGCCCGAGGTAGTTGTTCAGACTCCAGTTGAGCATCTTCTTGCCCCGGAAAGTCATGTGGGGGCCGATATCGCCTTCCAGTTTGGGGAAAGCGTAATAACCGTGGGCGTACGACATGTACTGACCGATGGGGCCACCTGCATTTTTCTCAAGGCGTGCAAAAATATCAACCATAAAATATTGTAATTTAATGTTTAAGTTTCCGTTTCGGACGCGCAAAAGTACAAAAAAACCTTTTAGCCATCAAAATTAGCCGTTTTTTATTCGGCACGGGTACGCATTTATACTTATTTCCGGATATTAGATAAGGAAAAAGGCCGCTTTCGGCGGCCCGGGGAAGAACTTTGTTCGGTTTTTCATTTTTCCGATCGGCGGTCTATCGCATCGACGATCACCGCGACGGCACCGTCGCCCGTCACGTTGGTCGCCGTGCCGAAGCTGTCCATGGCGATGTAGGTGGCGATCATCAGCCCCGCGAGCGTCTCGTCGAACCCGAGCATCGATTCGAGCAATCCCAGCGCCGCCATGATCGCGCCGCCCGGCACCCCCGGTGCGGCAATCATCGTCACGCCCAGCAGCAGGATGAACCCCGCGAAAGTCCCCGCCGGAATATCCAGCCCGGCCAGCATCGAAACGGCCAATGCGCAGGCCACGATCTTCATCATCGACCCCGAAAGGTGGATCGTGGCACAGAGCGGTACGACGAACGACGCCAGCTGGGGGCGCACGCCGAGCCGGAGGGTCTGCGCCAGGGTCACGGGGATGGTGGCGGCCGACGATTGCGTGCCGAGCGCCGTAACATAGGCTGTGAGCATCGTACGGAGCATCTGCAGCGGGTTTTTGCGGGCAACGAGCCCGGCAACGGAGAACTGTGCGAGCAGCAGCACGACGGTCATGAAGAAGATCACCACGATCAGCTTCACGAAGACGCCCAGCACCCCGGCCACCTGCCCGGACTGGGTCATCGAAAGGAAGATTCCGAAGATATAGAAGGGCAGCAGCGGGATGATGACGCCCGCGATCACGCGGTCGATGATCGACTTGAAATCGTCCATCACCCCTTTGAGTTTCACGCTGTGCGTATAGGCCATCCCCAGCCCGAGTACGAAGGCCAGTACCAGCGCCGACATGACACCGAACAGGGGTGGCATCCCGACCGTGAAATAGGGTGCGGGGGCCGTTGCGGCCGCGTCGGGCAGCACGGCTGCGGCGCCTTCGAGCAATGCGGGGAACAGCGCCCGCCCCGTGAGGTAGGTGCCGAAGCCCGAGAAAAGGGTGAAGGCATAGGCCAGCGCCGCCGTGAGGGCCAGCAGGCGCCCGGCGTTGCGTCCCAGGTCGGCGATGCCCGGCGCCACCAGCCCGAGGATGAGCAACGGGATGACGAACGAAAGGAACTGGCCGAAAATATCATTGAACGTAAGGGCGATACGCGTCGCCCATACAGGGAAGAAAAAGCCGCAGCCGACCCCGAGGCCGATGGCCAGCACGACGCGCGGCAGCAATCCGAACCTGAATTTCATAAGGAATGGTTTTTGTAAAGGTAGAAAAATATTTCCGTTTTAGCTATCTTCGGCTTTGCCTCAGACAGGCGGCGCCCCGGCAAAATGCAAGTAAACTTGCTTTTGCCCCCGGCATATACTATCTTTGTGGTATGACTTCATTATTCCATGACATCATCTTCGGCCCGGTACATTCGCGGCGGCTGGGACTCTCGCTGGGGGTCAACCTCCTGCCCACCGAGTCGAAACTCTGCTCGTTCGACTGCATCTACTGCGAATGCGGCTGGAATGCCGAGCATCCCGGCGCGCGGCGCTTCAACACCCGCGAAGACGTCCGCACACAGCTCGCAGCGACGCTGCGGCGCATGGTGGCCGACGGCACCCCGCCCGACGTCATCACCTTCGCCGGCAACGGCGAGCCGACGATGCACCCCGAATTCGAAGCCGTGATCGGCGACACGATCGCCCTGCGCGACGAGCTGTGCCCCTCGGCCAGGGTTTCCGTGCTTTCGAACGCCACGCAGCTCCACCGCGAGGGCGTGCGCCGTGCCCTTCGCAGCGTGGACAACAACATCCTAAAGCTCGATTCGGCCTTCGACGCCACGGCACGCCTGATAAACAATCCCCAGAGCCCGGCCTATTCCGTACGCAGGGTCGTCGATCAGATGAAAGGCTTCGACGGGCACCTGACCGTGCAGACGATGTTCCTGCGCGGGGAGTTCGACGGACAGCGGGTCGACAACACCACCGAAGAGGAGGTCGCGGCATGGCTGCGCCTGATCGGCGAAATCGGCCCGCGGCAGGTCATGGTCTACTCGCTCGACCGCGACACCCCGTGCCGGACGCTCGAAAAAGTGCCGCGCGAGGAGTTGCAGGCCATCGCCGCCCGCGTCGAGGCACTCGGCATCCCCTGCTCCGTAGCATAAACCGCACCGCACCATGAAACGCCTCCTGCTGTTCCTGTTGCTTGCGGCCGGCTGTACGGCCGCCGCACAGAAGCGCCCCGCAACGGACGGACTGTCCGCTTTGCAGGACAGCATCTGGCAGTGGGCGGCAGACAACAAGGCGGCCGATCCGGTCGCAAACGCCATCTACGCATCGGCGGTCAACGAACCGGACGGTGTCATAGACGTACACATGATCCGTGCCGACACGGCGATGAAAGCCCGCTTCCGCCGCTGCGTGCACGACAGCCCCCTGATCCGGCTCCACGGGTTCGACCCCGACACGACACCCTATCCGCCCGCACCCGAAGGGGCTGCTCCGCCGGATGGGCTCACGATGGATGCCGAATACGCATTTTATCCCGCCGGCACCGAACATATCCGGCTCATGATCCGCCACAAAGGCGATTCGACGGTATACTTCGGGAGCGACTACACCGTCTGCCGCTTCCAGCACGGACGGTGGGAAACGCTGCCCGTCGTCAATGCGTGGAACTCACTGCTGGTCGGCATCGGGCCAAACAACCCATCCCGCACCGAAGTACCGCATCCGGCACCGGCCGCCGAATACACCTACGGGTTCACAGCCCGGCTCGCACCCCGTGTCTACCCGGCCCGGTATGCGCGTTACCGTATCTGCAAGCAGGTGTACAAGACCTGCCCATACCGTCCATACCTGCTCACGGCCGAGTTCACGGTGACGCCGTTCGTCCCGTTCACCCGCTTTGCGGAGCCGGCAGAGGGGCAGGACATCCAATTTTGATCCACAGCCATGCAAATACTCCTTTCCTGCGCCAAAACGATGGCCGAAAACAATCCGGCCGAAATCCCCCGAACGACCCTGCCGCGTTACGCCCGCGAGGCCGCGGAGCTGGCCCTGCAGCTGGCGACGCTCAGCACCGAAGAGCTGGAACGCATGCTGCGCACCAACCGGCAGATCGCCGCGACCAACCGCCGGCGTTACCGGCAGTTCCACGGCGAAGAGGCCCTCCCCGCGCTGCTGGCCTACACGGGCGTCGTATTCAGGCATATCGCCCCGGAGCGATTCACCCCCGGGGATTTCGAATACGCACAGCAGCACCTCAACATCACGTCGTTCCTCTACGGGCTGCTCCGGCCGCTGGACGCAATCCGCCGCTACCGGCTGGAAGGGGACGCCGTATTGCCGGGGCACGACGACCAAACGATGTTCGGGTACTGGCAGGGACGGCTGACGGAGGCCTTCCTCGAAAAAATCCATGCCGACGACGGCATCCTGGTCAACCTCGCCAGCAGCGAGATGAAGCGCCTGTTCGACTGGAAACGCATCCGCCGCGAAGCGCGTATCATCACGCCCGAATTCCGCATCCGCGAGGGCGACCGTCTGAAAACCATCGTGGTCTACACGAAAATGTGCCGCGGGGAGATGACGCGCCACCTTATCAGAAACCGGATTACGGATCCGGAAATGCTCAAAGAATTCGAATGGGAAGGGTTCCGGTTCGACGCCGCGCTCAGCCGGGGCGACGACTGGACGTTCACGGTGTAACACGGCCGCAGGGAACGGAGGAGCACCCCTTCGGCGGAGTGTCATTGCCCCTGGTCGACGAACAGAAGCCTGTCCGTCCGGTAACCGCGTCGTTCGGCCAGCCGCAGGATGCGGTTGAGCGTATGCGCGGGGAGTGTCGGCGTGCGTGACAGTACCCAGAGGTATTTTGCCGAACCGCCGCCGACCAATGCCCAATCGTAATCGCCGCCCAGCTCCATGACGTTGTAATCCGAATAAAAAACCCAGAAAAAAGAGACCCGCAAACGCCCCGGCACCTGTCCCGCACAGGCTTTGCCCCGCGCACGTTTACAACGGCCCGAACGGTAATCCGTTCCGCTGTTGAACACCCCGATGCGACCGTCGGGCCTCAGTTCGTAGCGCGCCTGCACTCCGGCCAGCCCCCGTTCGAACGGATGGTCGTAGCGGGCGATCTCATACCAGGTGCCCATGTAGCGCGCCAGGTCGAACGACGGCACCGGAGTGCGGTCGGTACGGTCGGCGGCACGGCCGTATACCACGCCGATGACAAGCAGCACAGCGGCCAATAATACGATCGCGATTTTCACTCCCCAAACGGTTTTTAGGGAGCACGTAACAGATTTTATGCCGCAGCACGGCAAACAGGAGCGGAAACGGCAGTTTTATTCCCCCGCAGCGAGCAGCGCCCGCAGAATACCCTCCTCGTCGTAACCGCAGAGGGCGTAGAGCTGAGCCGGGGTTCCGTGCTCGACCCACTCGTCGCCGATGCCCAGCGAGTGCACGGCCACCTCGCAGCCGCGGGCATTGAAAAATGCCGTGACGGCCTCGCCGACGCCCCCGCGCAGGGAACCGTCCTCGACCGTGACCACATGGCGGAACTTGGCACCGACCTCGGCCAGCAGGGCTTCGTCGAGCGGTTTGGCGAATCGCAGGTCGTAATGCGCCACGCTCACACCCTTCGCCGCGGCGCGTTCCGCGGCACGGGCGGCAGCGTTGCCGACCGTCCCGACCGTCACCAGCGCCACGTCCGTACCTTCGCGGAGCCTCCGGCCCCGGCCGACGGGCAGCGCTTCGAAGGGAACGCCCCGCCACAGACGTCCCGCACCGTTGCCGCGCGGGTAGCGGATCATGAAGGGATGGCCGTATTGCAGGCCGGTATACATCATGTTGCGGAGTTCCAGTTCATCCATCGGCGCAGCGATCGTAAGTCCCGGCACGGCACCGAATGCAGCCATGTCGAAGACCCCGTGGTGGGTCACGCCGTCCTCGCCCACGATGCCGCCCCGGTCGAGGCACATCACCACGGGCAGATCCTGAATCGCGACGTCGTGGATCACATTGTCGTAAGCCCGCTGCATGAAAGACGAATAGATGTTGCAGAAAGGCACCATGCCCGCAGCGGCCATCCCCGCCGAGAAGGTCACGGCATGGCCCTCGGCGATACCCACGTCGAAGCAACGCGACGGCATGGCGTGCATGAGCATGTTCATCGAACAACCCGACGGCATGGCAGGCGTGACGCCCACGACCCGCGGGTCGAGCCCGGCCAGTTCGACGAGCGTCTCGCCGAAGACATCCTGGTAACGCGCCGCGGCGCCTGGCGAGGCGATCCGCTCGCCCGTATCGGGATTGAAACGTCCGGGGGCATGCCACGTGGACTGGTCGTGCTCGGCAGGCAGGTAGCCCTTGCCCTTCACGGTCATGACATGCAGCAACTTGGGCCCTTCGATGTCGCGCAATGCCCGAAGCGTGCGCACCAACTCCTTGAGGTTGTGGCCGTCGACGGGGCCGAAATAACGGAAATTGAAGCTCTCGAAGAGGTTGCTCTTGTTCAGCACCCCCTGTTTCACGGCGTTACCCGCCTTTTGGCAGAGGCGCAGCAGGCGCGGCGTATGCGAAAGGATGCCCCACAACCGCTGCTTGAAACGGTTGTAATGCACCGACGTGGAGATTTTGAGCAGGTAGTTCTTCAATGCGCCGGTGGCCTGGTCGATGGCCATGTTGTTGTCATTGAGGATCACCAGGATATTGGTGCGTTTGCTGGCCCCAGCGTTGTTGAGCCCTTCGAACGCGAGGCCGCCGGTCATCGAACCGTCGCCGATGACGGCCACGACCTGGAGCCTCTCGCCCCGCATTTCGGCAGCCTTGGCCATGCCGAACGCCGCCGAAATCGACACTGAGGCATGCCCGCCCCCGAAAGCGTCGTAGGGGCTCTCCGACATGCGCGGGAAACCGCTGATACCGCCCAGCAGGCGTTTGGTCTTGAACGCCTCGCGGCGCCCGGTGATAATCTTGTGGGCATAGGTCTGGTGCCCTACGTCCCAGACGATCTTGTCCGCGGGCGTATCGAAAACGTAGTGGAGTGCGGCGGCGAGTTCCACGCAGCCGAGGCTCGACGCCAGGTGCCCGGGATTTACCGAGCACTCGTCGATGATATAGCTGCGCAGCTCGTCGCAGTAGGTGCGCAGTTCCTCCGCCGAGAGTTGCTTGAGGTCGCGGGGGGAATTTATTTTTCGGAGTAATTTGTATTCATCCAACGTCATGGCAGCACAAAGATAGCGCAAGGAGAGCGACAAACCAAACTTGTTTGAGTTTGTCCGAACCGCAGCCTATCTGAAACGAGGTTAAAGATAGCACAAGCCGAGCAAAATGCCAAATTTATTCGGACATTGCCAAAGCGAAGCCTGTGTTCCGTAAAACAGCTCAGACCGGACATGGCGCCGGTTTTTTTCCGGCATAGCCGCCATACCGCCTATTTTCTGTAAAGATAGTCATTCTTGCGTTTTTTTCAATAAAAATTTTTATCTTCGCGTTACGGTAAACCCATCGTACAATGAAATACAAGCGAATACTACTGAAACTGAGCGGCGAATCGCTGCAAGGTTCGCAGAAATACGGGCTCTCCCCCGAAGTACTCCAGTCCTACGCCGAACAGATCAGGGCGGCAGCGGCCACAGGCGTCCAGATCGGCATCGTCATCGGCGGCGGCAACATTTTCCGCGGCCTCACGGGCGCAAAGAAAGGCTTCGACCGCGTGAAAGGCGACCAGATGGGCATGCTCGCCACGATCATCAACTCGCTGGCCCTGCAATCGGCCCTGGAGGACAACGGCGTGAAAGCCAAAGTCCTGACCTCGATCCGCATGGAGCCCATCGGCGAATACTACTCCAAGGCGCGTGCCATCGAATACCTCGAGGCGGGGTATGTGGTCATCATCGGCGGAGGCACGTCGAACCCCTATTTCACGACCGACTCGGCTTCGGCGCTGCGCGGCATTGAAATCGAGGCGGACGTGATGCTGAAGGGCACCCGCGTGGACGGCGTATACACGGCCGACCCCGAAAAAGACCCTGCAGCCGTCAAATTCGACGAAATAAGCTTCGAAGAGGTGCTCGACCGCCGGCTGAAAGTCATGGATCTCACGGCATTCACGCTCTGCCGCGAGAACGGACTGCAGATCATTGTCTTCGACATGGACACGCCGGGCAACCTCGGCAAGGTGCTTGCCGGGGAGAGGATCGGGACACTTGTAAAAAAATAAGATTATGGCCACAAAAAAGAGCAACAAGCAGCTATGGATCATGCTGGCGCTGATCGCAGTGATCATCGCCGCAATCCTGTTACTGCCCTCGTGCGGCAGCCGCGGCGGCAAAGCCGAGGCGGATACCGAATCGACCACGCTGGTCAAGGCGGGCGACAAAGCCCCCGACTTCACCGTGGAGATGTTCGACGGCACAAAAACCTCCCTCGCAGAACTCAAAGGCAAAGTCGTGTTACTGAACTTTTGGGCCACCTGGTGCCCGCCCTGCCGGCAGGAACTGACCCGCGTGCAGAAGGACATCATCGACCGTTTCGCCGGCCGCAACTTCGTATTCCTGCCCATATCGCGCGGCGAAAAGCGGGAAGACGTGGCGGCGTTCCGCGAAAAGACGGGCTATACGTTCCCGATGGGCCTCGACCCCTCGCAGGCCATTTACGACCGTTATGCCTCGAATTACATCCCGCGGAATTTCCTGATCGGCGCCGATGGTAAAGTCGTGCTGGCAACGGTAGGCTACGACGCCGAAGAGTTCGACGAAATGATCAAAACCATCGAAAAAATACTCGAATAATATGGATACCAAGACGATTCTCAACGATGCCTCCGGACGTATGCAGAAGGCCATCGACCACCTCGAAGAGGAACTTTTGAACGTGCGCGCGGGAAAAGCGTCGCCCAATGCCCTGAACGGCGTAATGGTCGATTATTTCGGCTCGCAGGTGCCCGTATCGGGCGCCGCCAGCGTCACCGTACCCGACGCCAAGACGATCCTGATCCAGCCGTGGGACAAGAACATGCTGCGTGCGATCGAAAAGGCCATCATCGACTCGAACATCGGGCTGACGCCTTCGAACAACGGCGAGCAGATCCGCCTGTCGATCCCGCCCCTGACCGAGGAGCGCCGCAAGGAGTTGGTGAAACAAATCCGCAACGAGGCCGAAACCGCCCGCATCAGCCTGCGCAATGCCCGCCGCGACGCGGTCGAGGCATTCAAGAAAGCCCAAAAAGAAGGTATGCCCGAGGATGAGTCGAAGGACGGCGAAGCACAGGCCCAGAAATTGCTGGAGAAATTCACCAAGACCCTCGACGAGGCGCTCCAGAAAAAGGAGAAGGAGATCATGACGGTATAAATCCGTCCAGCACATAGTTAAAATCCGGCCAGCACAGTATGTTGGCCGGATTTTTTCATATCTTTGTCCGTTGTAACGATCCGCCTATGAAAAACATCCGCTTCGGGCTCTGCATCCCGGCATGCCTGTTCGCACTGTTCTGCTCGCAGCAGGCATCCCCGCAGGGATATGTCAAGCTCAATGTCCCCTATGCTCTGGTGGGCGTGGTGAATCCCGCCGTGGAGTTCGCCATCTCGCCCAAATCGACCTTGCAGACCGACATCGTCATCTCGCCATGGAAGTCGATCAACGAAAAGCACATGCTCTTCGCCATCTTCATGGGCGAATACCGCCGCTATTTCAAGGAGCATAACCGGGGCTGGTACCTGGGGGCAAACATCGGCATGATGGCCTTCGACATGTCGAAACCTTACATCGAAGGGTGGAAACTGAAATTCGAAGACCGTTACTGCAAAGGATACGGCATGATGATCGGCCTCTGCGTGGGTTATGAATACCAGTTCGGGAAACGCTGGCTGCTCGACGCTTTCCTGGGTTGGGCATGGATGGACAGCCATTACAACGGGTACAGTTTCGACGGCCAGGTCGACATGTACCCCCACCGCCCCGTACAACCCGAACACCCCGACCCGTTCAACGGCTCTTCGGAGTGGTATCCCAACAAGATCGGCGTCTCGATCGGGTATCGCATCTTCACGCCCCGCAACAAACAGCGGACAGCGGACGTGCGCTAAACAGCAGTTGCAGACTGCGGCAGGCAGCCATGCACGGAAAGTCCGCAACTCCGGAACCAAAGGGAGCAGTACTCCCGGAATGCGGGCAACCGGAAACAGCGGCCGGCCCGGGAACCTAAACCCGGGGTAAATTGCAGCGGGCCCTTCCGAGGCACACCCGCCACAACCCCGCCCCGGTCAGGCGGCAACCCGGAATCGCGGCAGGCAGCAACCCGCCCCGCGGGAAACAGCACCCGAGCCCTTCCGAGGATACGGAAGCCCCCTCCCATCGCAGCATACGCAATGCCGCAAAATAAAGAACCCCGCACCTTCCGGCGCGGGGTTCTACCATTCAAAACTTTATTCAGAGATTATTTCACTTTCGGGCCTGCGGCTACGAGCTTCTTACCCTCTTCGTTACCCGTGAACTTCACGAAATTCTTCACGAAGCGGTTAGCGAGGTCTTCGGCCTTGACGTCCCAATCCTTGGCGTTCTTGTAGGTATCGCGCGGGTCGAGGATCTTGGGATCTACGCCCGGCAGCTCCGTCGGGATCGTGAAGTCGAAGATAGGCAGCGTCTTGGTCGGAGCCTTGTCGATCGAACCGTCGAGGATGGCGTCGATAATACCGCGCGTATCCTTGATCGAGATACGTTTGCCGGTACCGTTCCAGCCCGTGTTCACCAGGTATGCCTTGGCACCGGCCTTCTTCATCTTCTTCACCAGTTCCTCACCGTACTTGGTGGGGTGCAGCGAAAGGAATGCCGCGCCGAAGCAAGCCGAGAAAGTCGGGGTCGGCTCGGTGATACCGCGCTCGGTACCCGCCAGCTTGGCGGTGAAGCCCGACAGGAAATAGTATTTGGTCTGCTCGGCATTGAGGATCGAAACCGGGGGCAGCACGCCGAATGCGTCGGCCGAAAGGAAGATCACCTTCTTGGCAGCCGGGGCTTTCGATACGGGTTTCACGATATTCTCGATGTGGAAGATCGGGTACGAAACGCGGGTGTTCTCGGTTACCGACTTGTCGGCATAGTCGATCTTGCCCTTCTTGTCCACCGTCACGTTCTCCAGCAGCGCGTTGCGGCGGATGGCGTTCCAGATGTCGGGCTCGTTCTCCTGCGAAAGGTTGATGACCTTGGCATAGCAGCCGCCCTCGAAGTTGAATACGCCGTCATCGTCCCAGCCGTGCTCGTCGTCGCCGATCAGCTGACGCTTCGGGTCGGTCGAAAGCGTGGTCTTGCCGGTGCCCGACAGGCCGAAGAAGATAGCGGTCTCGCCCTTGGCATTGGTGTTGGCCGAGCAGTGCATCGAAGCCATGCCCTTGAGCGGAAGCAGGTAGTTCATGTAGGAGAACATACCCTTCTTCATCTCGCCGCCGTACCAGGTGTTGAGGATAACCTGCATTTTCTCGGTGAGATTGAAAACGACGGCCGTCTCCGAGTTCAGGCCGAGTTTCTTATAGTTCTTGACCTTGGCCTTCGAAGCGTTGAGCACCACGAAATCGGGCTCGCCGTATTTCTCCAGTTCGGCGTCGGTCGGACGGATGAACATGTTCTTTACGAAATGGGCCTGCCATGCGACCTCCATGATGAAACGGATCTTGAGGCGCGAATTCTCGTTGGCGCCGCAGAAAGTGTCCACGACATAGAGTTTCTTGCCCGACAGCTCCTGGGTAGCGAGTTTCTTCAGCTCCTTCCAGGCAGCCTTCGTAACAGGCTTGTTGTCGTTCTTATATTCATCGGAAGTCCACCAGATCGTATCCTTGGTGGTCTCGTCCATTACGAAGAACTTGTCCTTGGGCGAACGGCCGGTATAAACGCCGGTCATCACGTTCACGGCACCGGTCTCGGTCAGCTGGCCTTTTTCGAAACCGCGGAGCCCCTTCTTGGTCTCCTCGCGGAAAAGTTCGTCGTACGACGGATTGTACACGATCTCGGTCACACCCGTGATCCCATACTTTTTCAAATCCATTTTGTCCATAATAATTGTTATTTTAATAAAACATCAAATCCTTGATTAACCTAACGTCGAAAATCCGCAAGACCGGACTTTAACCGCACAAAGGTAGAAAAACTTTTACACTTGTGAAAAAACTAACAGTGAAAAAAGCAAAAAATATCCATTATTTTTCCCGATGCCTGTATATGATTCATTTATAAGCAGCTATCGTGTCCCCCAAAGCCGCAGGAAAACCCGGCTCCATATCCTGCTGCAAACATACGGCCGCAATCCGCACCGGGGCTCCGCAGGATGGAATTCGAGGCGGACGCACAGGCCGCACTTCGGTCGAAATGCCCATCGACGGCGCACGGCACTCCCGCCCGACGGAACGCCGCCCGGACAAAAACAATGACGGGAGGGGCGCTTCCGGAGCAACCGCATCGAAATCAGGAAACCGGAGGTATTTTCCGTAAATCCGATCCGGCAGCCGGGCCCGACGCACGGGCACCGAAAAAACCGGGGCGGAAAGGGACGACATCCGGGAATTTTTCCTATCTTTGATTAATCAGCCCTTATACAAAACATCGTTATCATTATAATGCGCCCGATAAAAATACGCCACGACAGGATCTGCCTGAAACCGTTTTCGATCGAATGGGTAAACTACCATTGTTTCTCCATCCTGTTAATTATTTCCGGGATATTCTTCTCCTGTTATTTTATCCGCAACCTCATTCAGGGATTTCGGGATCGGTATTGGCTGGCCGCGCTCCTGCTGTTCGGCGCGGGCGTTGCCCTCCATGTGTTACAACGCAGGAAACTGAAGTTCAAGAGTATCCCGCTCTCCGGGCAACCCGACGGACTGAAAGATCAGATCCGGAAACTGCTGTCCGACGAGGGATGGAGGATCGAATACGACAATCAGCGTTATTTGCAGGCCGCAAACCGAAAGGGCATCCCCTATCTGGACTGCGACTTGCTGATCTTGAGCTGGAGAAACGATGAAATCCGGTGGGCCCTGGTCTACGATCCGTGGTATAACATCGCAGGGGGAATATTTACGTTCAACAGATACGGACGGAAAACCGTAAAGGCGATAAAGGCGCTCGCCGCCGAACCGGCGGAAACTCCTGCTCCCCGAAAACTCGGATAGGCCATGGCCGGACTCTATTTCCACATACCGTTCTGCAAACGCATCTGCGCCTACTGCGACTTCTACAAGAGCGCCCGGCTGGAGCAGATGGACGGCGTGACAGCCGCCATGCACCGCGAACTGGACGAACGGCAGGATTACCTGCGCGGCGAAGCGGTCACGACCCGCTATTTCGGCGGCGGCACGCCTTCGCTCTACGCACCCGCCGCGCTGAAAGGACTGCTGGATCATGCCGCGCTGCTGTTCGACTGCTCCGGCACCACGGAAACCACCCTCGAGGCCAACCCCGACGACCTGACGGAAAATTACCTCGACGGGCTGCGCGAAGCGGGCATAGACCGGCTGTCGATCGGCATCCAGTCGTTCGACGACAGGTGCCTGAAGCTGATGAACCGCCGCCATACGGCGGCGCAAGCCATCGGTGCGGTGCGGGCGGCACAACGCGCCGGGTTCAGGAACATCACCGCCGACCTGATCTTCGGCATTCCCGGCTTCGGCGGGGATTCGTTGAAAAGATCGCTCGACGGAGTGCTGTCGCTCGGCGTACAGCACATTTCGGCATACCATTTGACCATCGAACCCGATACGGCCTTCGGCCGCCGTGCGGCACGGGGCGAGTTTCGCGCCGTGGACGAAGAGGTCAGCGAGGAGGAGTTCCTCACGGTGCACGATACGCTTACGGCCGCCGGATTCGAGCATTACGAGGTTTCGAACTATGCCCTGCCGGGATTTCGAGCCCGTCACAACGCCTCCTACTGGCATGGGACGAAATACCTCGGCATCGGGCCCGCAGCCCACTCGTTCGACGGCGAAGAAAGGCACTGGAACGCCAGTTCAGTGGAAAAATACATAGCAGGCGCTCCAGCCGGGAAGGAAGTGCTGACCCGACGCGACCGGTTCAACGAATATGTCATGACGGCGCTCCGGACGGCCGAGGGGATCGATCTGGAAGAGGCCGCGGCACGTTTCGGAGCAAAACGGCTGGCGCGGATGCAGGAAGAGGCAGCACCGTTCCTCCGTTCGGGTACGCTCCGCATAGCCCGGGGGCGGATGGCCCTCCCGCCGGAAAAATTCCTGATTTCGGATGCCGTGATCGGGGCACTTTTCGAAACATAACACGACATGCAACGATGTGAAACAGAAATGTTAAGTTATTATTAAATATTTTTACTAATTAATCGAACAAGGTTGTTTTATATAAATATAAGTATTACCTTTGCAGCGGTTTTCAACCGATTCATCGAGTAAATTACAAACAAGCACGACAGATATGAGTAATGCAAAACTGACTCCCGACTACCTTTTCGAGGTGAGCTGGGAGGTCTGCAACAAGGTCGGCGGCATCCATACCGTCATCTCGACCAAAGCACAGACCGCAACCCGGAAATTCGCCGACCGCTATATCCTCATCGGGCCCGACCTCCAGCACGAGGGGGCGAACCCCGAATTCGAGGAAGACCCCAACATGCTGAAAGCATGGCGCCAGAGCGTATACAGCGACGGGCTCCGGATCCGCGTGGGGCACTGGAAGATCAAGGGCGAGCCGACGGTGATCCTGGTGGACTTCACTTCGCTGATCCCCCGCAAGGACGAAATACTCAAGAAACTCTGGGAGACGTACCACGTGGATTCGCTCTCGGGACAGTGGGATTACATCGAACCCGTGCTCTTCGGCTATGCCGCGGGCATGGTCATCGCCTCGTATGTCGACAATTTCTGCAATGCGACGGACAAGATCGCCGCGCATTTCCACGAGTGGATGACTGCCGCAGGGGGACTCCACCTGCGCAAACACGCCCCCTATGTGGCCACGCTCTTCACGACGCACGCCACGGTCATGGGGCGCTGCATCGCCGGTAACGGCCTGCCGCTCTACAACGACCTGGCCAAGTTCAATGCCGACGAACTGGCACGGCGGTTCAACGTAGTGGCCAAACACTCGATCGAGAAGATGGCCGCCACGTACCACGACGCCTTCCTCACGGTCAGCGACATCACGGCCAACGAATGCAAATACCTGCTGGGACGCGAACCGGACGGCATCACGCCCAACGGGTTCGAAAACGACTTTGTATGGACGGGCGAGGAGTACGACGCCAAGCGTGCCGAAGCCCGCACGGCAATGATCTCGGTGGCCGAGGCCTGCCTCGGGCACAAGTTCCGGAAGGAACCGCTGATCGTCGGCACCAGCGGCCGCTACGAATTCCGCAACAAGGGCCTCGACGTATTCATCGAATCGCTCAAGAAATTGGCCGCTTCCGACCGCCTCAAACGCGAGGTTCTGGCCTACATCACCGTTCCGGCCGGCAACCGCGGCCCGCGCGCGGACTTGCAGGCGCATCTGGCCGACCCGGCCAGCCCGATCGACGGCGGACAATACAAGTATTCGACCCACTACCTCGAATACCAGAACAGCGACCCGATCGTGAACGCCCTGAACGGCAGCATCCTCACGACCGACGATTCGAAGGTGAAGGTGATCTTCGTGCCGACCTACCTGAACAAGGCCGACGGCATCTTCAACAAGGATTACTACGAACTGCTCGTCGGTATGGACATCACGGTCTTCCCTTCCTACTACGAACCGTGGGGCTATACGCCGCTCGAATCGGTGGCATTCTCGGTGCCGACCATCACGACGACCCTCGCAGGGTTCGGGCTGTGGGTCGACAAGCATCGCGAGCACCTGGGCGTGGAGGTCATCCGCCGCGACGACTACAACGACAAGGAGGTCGAGGAGAAGATCGCCGACTCGCTGCTGCGCTTCAGCGCGCTGGACGAGAAGCATGTTTCCGAGATGCGCGTTTCGGCCTACGAGATATCTGAAACAGCGCTTTGGGAGCACCTTTTCGCCGCCTACGAACAGGCCTATTCCGAGGCTGTCGAAAGTTCGGTGATCCGCACCAACCGTGCGGTGCTCGACGAAGGCAACGCCCGCAACGAGCAGATCAACTTCGTGCGCCAGCAGCTCTTCGCCGAGAAACCCAACTGGAACCGCATGATGGTCGACAAGACCCTGCCCAAGCGCCTGCATGCCCTGGAAGAGCTTTCGCGCAACCTCTGGTGGTGCTGGAACCCCGGGCCCCGCGACCTGTTCGAAGGCATCGACCCGGCACTCTGGGCCGAATGCGAGCGCAACCCGATCGCTTTCCTCGACAAACTGAGCGTGGAACGCATGAAGGGGCTCGAACGCGACGAGGCTTTCCTCGGGCAGCTCGACGCCGTATATGCGCAGTTCCGCGACTATATGAACGAAAAGCCCGACCCGAAGATCCCCACGATTTCGTACTTTTCAATGGAATACGGCCTGCACTCGTCGCTCAAGATCTACTCGGGCGGCCTGGGCATACTCGCGGGCGACTACCTCAAGGAGGCCTCGGACAAGAACGTCCCGATGGCAGCCGTGGGCCTGCTTTACCGGTACGGTTACTTCACGCAGCGTCTTTCGGCACAGGGGGCGCAGGAGGCGACCTACGAGGCACAGAATTTCTATAAACTCCCGATCTCGCCCGTGCGCGACGAGGCCGGCAACTGGCTGACCATCACCATCGCCTTCCCGGGGCGTACGCTTTCGGCGCGCGTCTGGAAATGCCAGGTCGGCCGCACGGATCTCTACCTGCTCGACACGGATTTCGAGGCCAACCTCGAGGAAGACCGCCAGATCACCCACTACCTCTACGGCGGCGACTGGGAGAACCGCCTCAAGCAGGAAATCCTGCTCGGTATCGGCGGTATCCGCGCACTGCGCGCATTGGGCATCAAGCACGATGTGTTCCATTGCAACGAAGGACATGCCGCGTTCATCGGCATCGAGCGCATCCGCGACCTGGTGAACCACAAGAAGCTCTCCTTCTCGGAGGCGCTGGAGGTGATCCGCTCCTCGTCGCTCTTCACGACGCATACCCCCGTGCCCGCCGGGCACGACGCCTTCCCCGAGTCGATGATCCGCCAGTACATGTCGCACTACCCCGACGTGCTGGGCATCACCTGGGAGCAGTACATCAACCTGGGCAAGACCAACCCCAACGACCCCAATGAAAAGTTCTCGATGTCGGTGCTGGCCTGCAACCTCTCGCAGGAGGTCAACGGCGTGTCGTGGCTCCACGGCGAGGTGTCGAAGGAGATCCTGGGCAACATGTGGCCGGGTTACTTCAAGAACGAACTCCACATCGGCTATGTCACAAACGGCGTGCATTTCCCGACCTGGATCGCGACCAGCCTGCGCCGCCTCTACGCCCGCTATTTCGCCGACGGATTCGAGGGGCACGCCTACGACATCCCGGCATGGCAGAAAGTCCACAACATCCCCGACGGGGAACTGTGGGCCGAGCGCATGCACCTCAAGAACAAGCTCATCAAGCACATCCGCAAGCGTTACAGCGACCCCAGCCAGGTGCGGCTCGACTCGCCGCGCCAGATGCTGCAGGTCATAGAGGGCATCAAGCCCGACGTGCTGACCATCGGTTTCGCACGCCGCTTCGCAACCTATAAGCGCGCCTACCTGCTCTTCACGAACCTCGACCGGCTCTCGGCCATCGTGAACAACAAGGAGCGCCCCGTGCAGTTCATCTTCGCCGGCAAGGCCCACCCCAACGACAAGCCGGGGCAAGACCTCATCAAACGTATCGTCGAAGTGGCCGCCATGCCGCAGTTCGTGGGCAAGATCCTCTTCCTGCAGAATTACGACATGGAGCTGGCACGCCGCATGGTGCAGGGCGTCGACGTATGGCTCAACACCCCGACCCGTCCGCTCGAAGCTTCGGGTACGTCGGGCGAGAAGTGCGTCATGAACGGCGTGCTGCAATTCTCGGTGCTCGACGGATGGTGGGTCGAAGGCTACAAGGAGGGCGCCGGATGGATGCTGCCCATGGAGCGCACCTTCGCCGACCAGCACTATCAGGACGAGCTCGACGCCGAAATGATCTACAACACCATCGAGGAGCAGATCGTCCCGAAATACTACGACCGCGACAAGGACGGCGTACCCCACGCATGGGTGGAGTCGGTCAAGAAATGCGTCGCCGACATCGCATCGAATTTCACGACCAACCGCATGCTCAACGACTACGAGGAGCGGTTCTACAACAAGCTCGCGGCACGCAAGCACCGGATCGTCGAAGGCGGCTACAAGCTGGCCCGCGAGATCGCGGCATGGAAACGCAAGGTCTCGTCGGTATGGGATCAGATCCGTGTGATCGACGTACAGCGTGTGAAAATCGACAACAAGGCGATCTTCGTAGGCGAAAAGTACCATTTCGAAGTGACCGTGGACATCGTCAGCCTGCGTCCCGAGGACATCGGCGTGGAGATGGTCATCGCACAGCAGATCGTCGGCGGGCAGAATGCCAACGTGATGCGCACGATCGGGCTCAAGCACACCAAGACCGAAGGCAGCCGCGTTACCTACGCACTGGATTATACGCCCGACGAAGCCGGCACGTTCGACGTGGCGCTGCGTATTTTCCCGGAGAACCCGCACCTGCCCCATCGCATGGATTTTGCATTGGTAAAATGGGCTTAGCGAATTTGGGCCTAATAATGTAAAAAAGATATGAATTTTCGGAAATGCGATTGTCTTTTCATGAAAATTCAGCTATCTTTATAGAACGAACCGTATTTTTTTGAAGGACATGTCAGCACTTACTTTCGACAAAAGCGAATTGGGCAACCTGGAGTATTCGCTCCAGCGCGAAATGCTCTCCACAGACCGTATCGGCGGATATATGAGCACGACTATCGTCTGCTGCAACACCCGCCGCTACCACGGCCTGATGGTAGCGCCCATCGACGACAGCGACAGGACGTATGTCCTGCTCTCGTCGCTCGACGAAACCATCGTCCAGCACGACCAGACATTCAACCTGGCCCTGCACCGCTTCAAGGGGGTATACGAGCCGCGCGGACACAAGTATATCACCGATTTCAAATATACGCCGACCCCCACGATCACCTACCGCGTGGGCGGCGTGATCCTGCGGAAGGAGATGCTGTGGATACACAAGCGCACGCAGCTGATGATCCGCTATACGCTCGTCGATGCGCATTCGGAAACGTACCTGCGGCTGCGGCCCTTCCTTGCCTTTCGCGACAAACATGCGCTGACGCATGCCAACATGGATGCCGACGGGCACTCCTACCCGGCGGTCAACGGCGTGAAATGCCGCCTCTACGGGTCGTTCCCGTGGCTATACCTGCAAACCAGCAAGCCCGGCGCGGAGTTCGTGCCCGCACCCGACTGGTACTACGGATTCGAATACCAGCAGGATCTGGCGCGCGGTTACGACGGTTACGAAGACCTGCTCACGACGGGCTATTTCGAAACGGAACTCAAGAAGGGCGAAAGCATCATCTTCTCGGCTTCGCTCGACGAAATGGGTTCGGTCAAGACCATCGAAGAGGTATTCGCCGCATCCATCGCCCGGCGCACGCACAAGATCGACTTCATCAGCTGCCTGGAGCATTCGGCGCGGCAATTCGTCATCCGGCGTCCCGGCGACCGCACCGAAGTGGTGTCGGGCTACCCGTGGCACGGGGTTTCAGGGCGCCAGACCTTCGTAT